>JAPDQM010000146.1:0-8535 GCA_034505795.1 Candidatus Zhuqueibacterota bacterium | reverse complement strand
GAAAATACGATTGCAAAGCTTCAGATCAAATCTGAAGCCGAGGAGCAGTTGATAAATCGATTTGCTGAAAAAGTTGTTGGAGATGATGCATTAAAATTTACCCGAGCCCAATTTGCTCAATTGCTGGCAGATACCATCGAAGCGTCATTCATTCAGCGGAGATCGAGGAACATATAAAATGAGCTCGGTTTTACAAAAATCCAATTAGAGGCTGAAAAGAATCCAACAAAATGCTTGCGAACAAATTTCAATTTCATTATATTTGGCCATTGATTAATTGTCGCATTTCAAAACGAAGGAACCTCGAATTGAGTGTGATACAATTGATCGAACAATTACTTGTCAAGAAAAATCACATCTGTCAGATTTCAAATGATGTTGGAATTGCGTGGACCTGCTGTCATCCTGCCAATGCAGGAATTATTTTTTATCCATCTTCTTTTTTCTTGGTCATTCTCCAACAGCTTCGAATAACGACTTTTTCTTTAAAGTTGCCAATTCAATTAAAACTTGACTTCGGATTTAACTGGTAAGGAGGTGATTGATCGAACGCAGTTATAAAAAATTCTTCTGTTTTAAATGCTCGATGTTAAAATCGAGATTCATTAAATTCACATGATGTGAACCAACTTGAAGGAGGATGTATGAAGAAATTTGTAACGGTTCTGTTGTTGATGTTGCTGTCTGGCAGTTTGGTTTATGGCCAGGGCGCAATTACCACCGTTTGGGAAAAAAGTGCCGCCCAGGGGACCAAACCTTACTGGTTTGACACGGCCAACTACACCCGAGGGTTAGATTACCGGAATGTCGCTGGTAACGACCGCGTTTACGTCGTCAGTCGAAATGGCGGAAGTTTTATTTATATCCTGGATGCTGCTACGGGCGACTCATTAGGACGTCTGGATAATCGTGGCCTTGCGGGAGGCACGTATGCGGTTAGCGATGTTGGTGTGTCCGAGGATGGAGTCATCTATGTTTGCAATCTGACTCTCGGCAGTGCCTCTGAACACACGTTCAAAGTCTATGCCTATAAAACAGAGGCGGATTCGCCTATCGTTGCTATCAGCTATGACGCCACCGGCAAGCGCATGGGGGACAAGATTACGGTCACCGGCTCAACAGCCGATAATTCGATTGTGATCTGGTCTGCCTCGGCCAATTCGAATTTTGTGGTGAAATTTACGACCAGCGATAATGGTGCAACCTTTACGCCAACAGTTTTGGATGTTGGGAATACTGGTGGCAGTGCGGCGGTTGGACCGTTACCGGATGGCAGCTTCTATTGGAATGCCAGCGGCAAGAACGCTATGAAATTCACCGCAGATGGCGTGGCGATTGGTACCATACCGGGCACGGTGGTTTCAACCGGCACCAACTCCATTCGCTATCTTTCGAAAATACGCGGGGATGAATTCTTTGTGACCTATCAATATGGTGCTGGCAATGAGAATGCCCGAATCGTCCGCGTCCCGCTGGGCGATGTGACTCAAGCGAAAAGCTATGTATTGACCTCGACCTTGGGAACAAACACCAATACCAATGGTGCCGGGGATGTTTCTGTTCAGAACCTCGGCGGCGATAAATTCCGAATTTTTGTCCTGAGCTGCAATAATGGTCTTGGCGCGTACGATGTCGACCTGAATTATCTGGTGGGCGATTATTACGTTGGCGCAGCGGGGACTGGTCCGAATGGCGCTGATCCTGAATTTGCTTCGCTCAAAGCCGCTTGTGATCAGCTCAATCAGAGTATGCTGCTTGGCAATTGCCGTTTTTTGATCACCAGTGATTTAACCGAGACGGCCAATGTGGCATTAGGCGTGAATCCCGATCCCTACACCATCACCTTTAAGCCATATACTGGTGTGACTCCGACCATTACCTTCGCGCAAACAACAGATGCGCCATCAGCCGGTATATCGGGCGCCTGGGTAATTGGGACCAAAGACCTGGCCACTTCCACCCAATTAGTGACCACGAATAATATTATCATCGATGGCAGCAATACGGAGGGTGGTACAACTCGGGATCTGACGATCACCACGGCCTCAACTGCCCATGGCAATGCGACCACGCTACGTCTGATCGGTGATGTCAATCGATCGATCGTGAAAAACGTCAAAGTCTGGGCGCAGCAGAGCGTAACCTATGCTCTCTTGCTGACCTATCGTTATGATTCTGCCCAGGCGAAATTCTTTATCGCCGATACCGTTACCGTAGAAAATTGTGAAATCACCAACACCGTGAAAAGTAGCGCGCAAGCGTTAGCAGTTTCTACCTACGGTACGCCTTCGGCGGGGACGCCTCTGCAATCCATGAAAGGGATTGTTTTTAAGAACAACAAGATCACAGCGAAAACCCGTGGTATTTTCCTGAACTACGCCGGCAGCACGGATATCATTGGTAACGAAATTAATGTGATCCAGACCAATGCCGGATTTATGAGCTTTGGTATCTTTGGATTTACTATCACCGATACCACCGAGGTGACGAATATCATTAACAATAAAATCACCTTGCTCTCCACGGCGAACAATAATACCGGTGATTATGGTATTATTGGCATCCAGTGTGGTAGCCGGGGTACTTACAATGTGTTCAACAACTTTATCACTGGTTTCGATGCCACCTCAACGGCTGCCAATCCCAACTTCAATCTCATTGGAATTCGCCTGGCTACAGAAAAGGTTGTTTCGAATGTATTTCACAACACGATCCACATGAACAACGTAGCCATTAATCCGGGTACGGGAGTGGTGGTTTACGCCGGTGTTCAGATTTCCAATGGCATCAACACGGTTAAAAATAACATCATCTATAATGGCGAAGATGATTTCAAAACCTATGCCATCTATCGCAGTGGTACGGCAGGCACGTTGAATGCCGATTACAACAATTACTATCTTGCGGGTAATGTCAATGCTAAAACTGGCTTCTGGGACACTGCTGATGCTGCGACCCTGGCCGATTGGAAGACCGCCTCTGGCGGCGATGCCCATTCGGTGGCCAAGGCGGTGGAATTTGTCTCCGGAACGGATCTGCATCTGACCGGCTCGTCGCTGGGCGATTTCGATCTGGCTGGTACGCCGCTGGCTGAGGTGACTACCGATATCGATGGCGACACCCGTTCGGCGATTTATCCCTACATGGGAGCTGACGAAGGCTCGGTCGAGCTGGTGCCACCAGGTCCGCAGACCATGACCATTGCTGAAGCCAAAGTGGATGTGGACGGCGATTTCAAGCCTGATCTGTTGGGTCAGGTCCTCGAAATCGAGGGTGTCATCACGTCCCCGAATTATGGCACCAATAGCCAGTACTACCTGCAGGATAACACGGCTGGTATTGTGCTCTATTCCAGCACCATCAAACTCACGTTGAATATGGGCGACAAGGTTCATATCAAAGGCAAGTTGACCCAATACCGCGGCATCACCGAAATTGAACCGGCCGCAGCCGAGGATGTAACCGTGATCAGTACTGGCAATGTCGTTGAGCCAACCCTGATTACGATTAAAGACCTTGGCGAACCTTACGAAGCCATGTTGGTTCAGTGCAATAATGTATGGATCGTGAATCCATCAGCCTGGCCACCGGCGGGTAGCAATAGCAGCACTACCAATAAGGTCTTAATCACCGACGGTGCGGATACCAATTATATCTTTATCGACAAGGAAACCGATCTGGATGGCTGGACCCCACCTACCGGTATCATCAATTTGATTGCCGAATGCGATCAGTTTACAACATCGGCCAGCGTTTATAACGATGGCTATTCATTTAGAGGGACGATTCGCGAGCACTTTATCCCGGTCGTCACACCTCCTCCCACTCTGCCATTGTTAGAAGCCGCGACGAACGGCAAACTGGATCTACAGTGGGAACTCAACCAGGCGACGCTGCCGGGCAATATTTACGTGGCCGATTCCACCGCCAGTGCCTGGGGTAGCCATGTTGTGGTTTATGAAGACAGCGCAGAAACCGGTATTGCCCACGTAAAGGATGCTGTTTTCAAGGACTACACCATTTCGGCCGATTTTTACCTGGTGGGGACGCCGGATGTGAATTTCCCGCTGTACACCGGTTTGGCCATCAAGACGAAGCACGATTCGCTGCGGTACTATCGTTTTGTATTCCGAAATTCCACCTCGTCGAACAATGGCCAGTTGCGACTGCAAGGCTATGATGGCGCAAGCTGGTATATCAGCAAGTACTGGAATCCTGGCGTTGATTTTGAGCCGTTAAAAACCGGCTGGCACAACATGAAAATTACGGTGACCGATAATCTCTTTTGGGCTGAAATCGATGGCAAAGTACTGCCCGGCTGCCCATTTGAAGATGTGGCTCGAATTTTACCGGAAGGCTATCCCGGTGTTTTCAAATACAATACCGGTTTTGGCCAGGTGATATTCGATAATTTCTCGGTCACTGAACCTGTGGTGCCGCCGCCACCAGCTCCCAAGCCACTCGTTCCGCTCTGGGCGAAGACGCAAGCTGCTGGTAACTTTCCGGCTTACATGTCCACCAGCAATTACACCCGAGGCATGGCTTACGGCAAGGTTAATGGCGCTGATCGAATTTATGTAGTAACTCGCTTTGGTGATCATCGCGTGGTCATCTACGATGCGCTTACCGGCGATAGTCTTGGCGTCATCAAGAAGCCGCCGCAGGCCGAAGGTGTTGGCCTGTTCCATCTGAACGATGTGGACGTCTCCGAAGATGGCATGATCTTCGTTTCCAATATGTCGCTGACGTCGGATGCGGCCAGCCCGTTCCGGGTCTATGCCTGGAAGAGCGAGACCGATTCGGCAAAAACCGTAATCAATTACGATGCCGCCATCGGGCGCTTGGGCGATATGATCAGCGTTTTTGGCAAAGCTAGCGACAATACGTTGACGATCTATGCTGCAGCCAGGGAAAGCAATCGGTTCGTCAAGTTTACTACTTCCGATAATGGCAACACCTTTACACCAACCGTTATTACCTTGCCGTCCGGCAGCTTTGGTTCAGTGCCAAATATTGCCCAGGCTAAGGATGGTAAGCTCTACATGAAATCCTACGGCCGACCGCTGTTCCGCATGGATCCCACGACACTGGTGATGGATACGGTGGCTACGACCGTTGTCGGCACCGGCGCGTCGAAGATCAGATATTTTGCCATTGGTAGTAAGGAATATGTAGGCGCCTATTATCCGGATATTTCGGGTAAGGGCGGCGCTGAGCTGTTTACCATGGTCGACGTCACACGTGGACCGCGATTGGCTCAAATTGCTTACACCTCTTCCTCCATCGGAAAAGTCACCAATGGCAACGGTACCGGTTCCGTCGCGTTCATGCCCATCAAAGATGATAAATTTATCGGATTCATTTTGGGCACCAACAATGGTCTGGCAGCATTTACTAACGATGCCCAGTTTGTCGTGACCAACCTTGATACCATCTTCTATGGCAATACGCCAGTGTTGCATAAGAATCCTTATGGCAGCGGCTACATCGTCGGTACCAATAGCTATGGCGATATTGGCAAATACCAGTGGTTTAATTTGAAAGCCCGCGATGTACTGCACGGCTTCAAATTCTATTTTGCAACTAAGACAATCGTTGGCACTCCCGATACGATCGACCTGGTCGTAAAGCTGGTTGAGCCAAGCGGTGCGCCAGGCGCCACTATTGCCACAGTAAAGACCACTACCGATGTATTGGATACCACGAAGATGGGGAATGTATTCTTCCTGGAAAATCCAATCACCCTTACCGGTCTCATTTTCATTGGCTTTGAATGGCCGACCACAGCGGATGATCAATTTGCGCTATTCGCTGATGCCAACGGCGAAGGCGATAAAGCCAACCGCGTGTGGGAAAAGTTCAATGACGGTAAGTACAACGACTTCACCAATTCCACCTATTCCTGGGGTCTGGATACCGACCTGTGGATCGAAGCGTATTACAAGAAGGCCGTAGCCACCTCGGCTGACGATCTGGCCGGAGCCAATCTGCCCAAAGAATATGTACTGAAGCAGAACTATCCCAATCCGTTCAATCCATCCACCACGATTGAATTGGCCATACCGGAAAATGGGAATGTCGAAATTGCAGTGTACAATATTCTGGGACAGAAAGTAGCCGAGGTCTTCAATGGCAAATTGGACGCTGGCGTTCATCGCTTCATTTTTGAAGCTAAGAACCTTTCCAGCGGCGTCTATTTCTACCATGTGAAGGCCAATAAATTCCAGGCGGTGAAAAAGATGACCCTGATGAAATAAGGATCGTTAGTTGTTCATGCAAAAGGCTGCTCGATGCTGCGGGCAGCCTTTCTTATTTCAATATGACAAAACCCAAATCACAACCAAAGAGCAACCAATAAATCATGCTTCTGTTCGCTCTCAGGCGTAAAAAATTTCATACAGATTCCATTGATCTAAGCGATGAAATCTGTATATTTGAAATTTGAGATTTTGTTTTTGAAAATTATTTGGAATTTGTTTTTTGAGTTTTGGCATTTAGTTGCTTTTTGAAGGTTGAAATTTATCTGATATTTGATTTTTGGAATTTGGGATTTTATAAAGGCAGAGGAGACATTATCATTTATGAAAAAGATCGTTTTTATCGGCGCAGGCAGCCTGGGCTTCACCCGTGGTTTGGTTCGTGATCTGATGACATTTCCATTGTTAAAAGATGCAGAAATCGCTTTGGTCGACATCGATTCGGAGCGCCTGAAATTTGCGAAGCAGGCTTGTGAAAAAATAATCAGGATGGGTAACTATCCCGCTCAAGTCACCGCCTCGTTGAATCGCCGTGATGTGTTGAAAGATGCCGATGCCGTGCTGGTGACCATCCTCTGCGGCGATACCAGCGTTTGGCAGCACGATATTTTGATCCCTGAAAAATACGGGATCGATATCAATGTGGGCGACACTCGTGGTCCGTCCGGAATATTTCGGGCGCTGCGCACCATTCCCACCATGCTGGACATCTGCAAAGATATGGAAGAGCTTTGCCCTAATGCAATTATGCTGAATTATACCAATCCCATGGCCATGCTTTGCCACGCCATGCAGCGGACCAGCTTCATCAAGGTGACCGGCCTGTGCCACAGCGTGCAGGGAACAGCCGAAATGCTGGCTCGCTGGTTGGGGGTACCATTTAGCGAACTGAATTATACTTGCGCTGGCATCAATCATCTTGCCTGGTTTTTGAAGCTGGAATATCGGGGCGAAGATCTTTATCCCCGGCTGCGAGAAGTAGTAATGAACGAGGAAAAAATTTACAACGAAGAACAGGTACGCAATGAGATGTTTCTGGCGCTGGGCTATTATGTTACTGAGTCCAGCGGCCACAATTCCGAATACAACTGGTGGTTCCGAAAACGACCCGATTTGATTGAGAAATATTGTACCCATAGCACGGGCTGGAACCCAGGCCATCATGCCTTTATTCTGAACGAATATCGCAACGCCGAACAAACCTGGAAGAATGATTTTTTGAATTGGCTGAACAGCGATCACCCAATCTCATTGGAGCGGGGACATGAGTATGCTGCTCATATCATCAATGCCTACCTGGGCGGCGAATTGTATCAGTTCAATGGCAATGTGCCGAATACAGGACTGGTCACCAACCTGCCCGAAGGCGCCTGCGTCGAAGTCCCTGTGCTGGCCTCCCGCAAAGGCTTTGAGCCGATCCATGTCGGACGCCTGCCCGAATCCTGTGCCATTCTGACCAACCTGACTGCCCAAACCGAAATGATGGCGGTGGAAGGCTTCTTCCAGGGGGATGCCATGCTGATCTATCAAGCCATCGCCCACGATCCGTTGACCGCGGCGAAGTTGTCGCTGGCGGAAATTCGGAATATGGTGAAAGAGATGTTTGAGAAAAATAAGGAGTATTTGGGGCGGTTTCACCAGATCAATCTTTAAAACAGAAAAATATCCAGTAAAAAAGTTACCAATCTGCAGACAAATTTGTGGGTAAAAAATAGCTCTCTATTAGAATTTAAATTTCAAAAAGCATTCTTGGCAGTTTGCCTTATTGATGTGAACGAAGTTCGCATCAGGATTCTTGTTTTTTATGGCATCCATGATCTGATAAAGAAAATAGCTTTTCCCCACTCGACGCTGCCCCATGATTACTTTGATCAGATCTTGATCGATAAATGGCTCGATTTTTTTAAAGTAATGCGTTCTGGGGATATAATCTATCATTGATTACCTCGTGCGTTTTATTGAGCGACGAATGAAATGGAAGCTGAGGTGTTTTGTTTGAAATATAATTAAAATTTTTTGGATTATGAAGCTAAATTTTAAGTATAGCGAAAACATTTTCCCTGAGCAGATCAAAGCAGGAAGCAGGTTCCGGTTCCGCCAGGATCGAGCGAAATTAGCCCTTCCGAGGCGGACTTTCAACCTAGGAATTTGTTCCTGGGAAAAAATGAAATCAAAAGTGCAAGAGTGCATTAGAGACTCATGGAATTTCGGATCACATCATTTTCAGCCATGAATGGCAGGGCTATTATCAGATGTCCCTGTGGGATGGTTTCATAGC
>JAPDQM010000145.1:0-8535 GCA_034505795.1 Candidatus Zhuqueibacterota bacterium | reverse complement strand
GTCATCAGCAGATGAGAATTAGTGAGCAACTCCTGCAATGACTGCCGGAAAACGTTTCCACCTGCCAGGGTGCGATCGCCTGCCAGGACCAGATATGAATAAAGCGGACTTTTTTCGTCGATCACCACATGCGTTGCCAGATGTAGTACATCGTGATGCGCTGTTAGCAATTTGCATAGCGAGTCTTTAGTGGCTGCTTCGCCAAGCAACACAGTGGAATTGACAAAATAGGCTGCCACCTTACGGGCTTCTTGCTCCGATCCTGGCAAATCACCCGTAGGATTGCCCACGGCTAAGATTCGATAGTCAGCCAGCGGCCTGCTGCCATGGCGATGATCCAATTGATATTTCAGGACAGCGGTACTGGGCGCAAACACGAGCGGGAATCTCTGGATAAGATACTCCGGTTTACCGTTACTGCCATGTGTAGTCACCAATGCCGCAAAGGGCAGATAGCCCAGCTCACCATCGGGGACAATGCAAAGCGTTTTCCCGGCTGGCAGCCAGCTTTCTATAGGCTGAATTAGTATGTCATAGAGCTCAGTAGCCAGTGTCTGAGCCTGCTCAAAACGCGAGGCCGTGGTGATAAATCTGCGGTTGGCAGACAGGGATTGACCATCTGCTCCAATGGTTGCCCGATAGCGATCGACCAACTCCCGCAGCTCTTTTTGTGAACGATGGATTTTAACCGCGAATACGCTGGTTTGATCAATTACAAAAACAAACAAATCCTGAGCGGTCATTTTATATTCGATCACTATGATTTCGCTACCCAGCGATTGCTGCATGGCCGCAAGCGGCGGCAGATCTATATTGGCCTGCGTTACGATATCCAGGCGATTCAGCCCTCCCTGGGTAAGGGAGTCATGATTGATGATCATCGGATGGCTGTAACATAGATCAAAGAATGACCGAGCATGGGACCTTTCAGAATAGATTAATGCCGAATCATTTGAAGCCAGGTCATACTGAAGTGCAATCATGGCATCGTACAAATCCTGAATGGTGGCAAAATAATTCATGCGATCCTCATCGCCATAAATCCGTTCTCTGGTTTTTTCAGCTACGGCAATGGCACGGCGATAGGCAGCGGCCGCAGCGCTCAGCTCTTTTCGCTCCCGAAATACCGAACCAGCGCTGTAATAGGAGTTCCACAGCAAAATAGGATCATTCAGCATCTCAGCAATTTGCCGGCTTTCCTGAATTAGGACCCACGCGTTATCGAAATCCCCCATCCGGCGATAAACATTCCCAATATTGGTGAGTACAATGGCCATGCCCTCAGGTTTTTCAATTTCGCGATACGTGTCCAACGCACGCCGATAATACTCGATGGCTTGCGGCCAGCGATGTTGCTCCCGCTGGATATCGCCCATGTGTTGATTGATCTCGGCAGTGAGGCTTTTCGGATCCGATCCTTGCTGGCCGTGTTCAATGGTTTCCAGGGCTTGCTGATAGGCCTGCATTGCCTTATCCAGGTGGCCTTGATCCTGATATGCATGACCCAGATATGCCTGCGAGCGAGCGATCAAATAATAGTTATGCCAACTTTCATTTAAGCGCAACTGCAAGGAATCATAATGCAACGCCCGTTCCAGGTCGCCCAGAATGCGATAGGTTTCCCCCAGATTTCCCAGCGCAGTGGATTCATTAAAATCATTCCTCTCATGGGCCAGGCGATAGGCCATATCGAAGTTCCGAATCGCCTGCGTATAGTCACCTAAATTTTTATAGATCAGACCCAAATTAATGTAGTTTCGAATCTGATCTGAACGTCGACCCAATTGCTTACTAATAGCTAGCGATTCCTGATTGGCTTGCAACGCTTTCAGAAATTGCCCCAGATTTCTTAACGCCACACAAATTCTTTCCAGCATCGTCATCACAGCGATCTGATCATCGAGTTGCCGAGCAATTGCCAGCGCCGCTTCGAAATTGCTTAGGCCAGGCTTGTAATCGCCCAGATTCAACTGTACCGTACCGATGCTGAATAGCGCCCAGGATTCGCGATAGCGATAGCCCATCGCCCGGGTCTCGGCTAAAACTTCCTGTGCCAAATTCAATGCGGCCGGGTATTTTCCTTCCTTATACAAAAAATACTGTTGCTTTAACAAGCAATCGATTGCCTGTTTTTGATCGCCAATTTTTCGACTCCGCTTGTAGCATCTGACAAAATATTTTTTAGCCAGTGCGGTGGCACTATCGGAGGAGCCAGAATAAATGAGTTCCTCTCCACGGCGATAGCAATAACTGCTGGCCAATTTCTGAAGGCATTGCTTACGATCCAGACTGAAGCAATACTCATTTTGACGCTGGAAAAAAGGCTCCCGCAGAAATCGATCGTACCACGCTGCGATTTGAACCGCCGCCTGCTGGAGATGTTGCGCACTGTCCGGCCGGTTTTTAAACTGCAGCCAGAGAGAATAGAGCAGCAGCTTGTGGTGCAGTTCGCGAAAGTCAAATTTATGCTGCGCAATCACCCCATCCGCTGCCGAGAAATCCTCCTGACGGCGCCAGCCATCAAATTCGTCCCAGAGTCTTTTTTCCTTCTCAGTGAAAAATGATTCGCCAAAATAAGTCGACAGTTCTGACCATGGAATAGATCGTTGCGTCAATTTCAATACCAGCCAGCAGCTCGCCGCCACTACAGCCGATATCGCTCCCAATCCGACGATTGTTTTGCCGATTCTACTCATTCTGATGTGTCGTGCCTACCTGATCGGGTTGTTGATTTTTCCGAAACAAACCAGCGATAAATGCCATGATAAAATGACCAACGAACCAAAGACGTTTGACAATCTGGCGATGAAGCTCGAGGCCGCCCAAATTCGACAATACAATTCTTTTCTGCTGTTTCACCCATTTTGTTTGAATAGCAGCCAAATTAGGCAAATATCTGCGCTGAAAATCAGCTATGCTTTTTAAAAGTGTATCGAGTTCTGATCGGTGTTTTTTAGTTGAATAATTCGCGGCATAAAAATATTGCACCAGCAGCGCCTCGTAGCTATCCAGCAGCTCTGGCGTTAAGCCCTGCTCTACATGCGTTTTATCTTCTAACAAAGCACGCCGCAATTTAGGATGAAAGGGAGTCATGATTGGTCTCCTTTGGTGGTGATTCAGTAGTTATCGAGAAAATTTTGCCAGCAAGCGATCATACATAAAATCGAAGATCAACCGGTCAAATTCATAGCCATAGTAGGCGACATCCATGATGCAGGATTGTCGAGAATCATTTCGTTCCGGGACATAGGAAAGCCAATTCTCTCTCTTGTCACATCGATAACGGTCGGATGGATAATCAATCTGGGTGATCACAGCGGTTCCGCTCTGATTGTATAATTTATAGGTGCCAAAAACGTCAGGTACAGGATCTTGCCACCTCTGGCGATACTTTTTATTGAGGATATTATTTTTCAAAACTTCCTCAACCGCCTCATTATATCGATCGAGGTATTCATCAACGATGGCCCCGCCCTCCAGCGAGGACATGGCATGGGCAAATTCATGCACGGCCGTCTTTAGCCGATCATCCCAGGCGGATAGCGCCACCACGCCGGGCAGTTTGGGGTAGAAATAATGCGTTCGCTGATTAGGTTTTTTCTGCGTGGTTGAAAAGGTATAATCGAAGCGCCGCCCTTTTCTCTTGGTATCATCTTCGGTAAAGCGAGCCGAGGAACGAATCAATGATTCCGAAGCCGATATCACAAAAATCACGTCGATAATGTCAATACCATCGACCTTTGATTTAACATAAGCTAAGGTCTTCGCCACATCTTGTAGCGGGCAGAGGACATCGGATGCAGGCAGTTCCATACACAATGCGGGGATGGCTTCGGCTGAACTGGATTTGTTATCAAAAATTAGGACAAAACGCATCTGGTTTAAGATTTCGGGCAACGCCAGGAGTTCGTTGTTGACAAAACTGCGGAGAATGCGAGTGACAGTCCGCATAAAAAGCGTGCGGTTGGTTAGAATGGGATCATCTTCGGTTTGACCATCTGCTTTTAAAATTTTCGGATTGGCGACAATCGCAATGGTGTAGGGATTGGCTGTTGCCAGAGGGGCGGCAAATTCCTTTGGCACAATATTCACTTCCGACATCGGGTCAATCTCAAAAACGGTTTGCTTCAGGGAGTCCATCTTTTGGGTCATGAATAGGGTATGAAAATACCCAATCAACCATCCCAGCACATACCCCCAGATGAAACCAAAAAGGATTCCTGCAATGATGCCGCCGAAATTGGTATCGTAAAACGGCAAAATTGACTTGAAGAGTGGGAGGAAACTAAATGAGTATTGGAATAGGTTGGTTTGAAATGTGAGGATAAAGACAGTGAACGCCCCGATGATTCCCAGAGTGCCACCTAAAATTTTCGGGCGCAAGTAGAATACCGGTGCAGACTTGAAAATGTTCATCGTCGCAACCTCGCTTTTAGGGATGAGAATGATTTAACAAAGTTAGGTTGGATGCAGTGCCATGGTCTCCGAAATCAGCTATTTGTTCAATTGTTCAATATGTTGTTCAGCAATATCGGCCCAGCTCCGCCACGGATCCAGATGCCTGTACTTTTGCCATTCAAGCCTGGCGCGCGGTTTGTCGCCCAATTTTTCGTATGTCAGCGCCAAATTGAATTGCGCTTCAATCAACCTGGGCTGATATTTGAGTGCGGTTTGAAATCGCTCCAGTGCCAAGGCATAATTTTGTTGACGAAAGGCCAGCACTCCCAGATCGCACAGGATCAAGGCGTTGGTGGAATCTTGAGCATAAGCAAGCTGGTAATAGTGCGCAGCGTCCTTCAGATTGTTTTCAACCAACAAACAATAGGTCCCCAATGATTGCAGCGCAGCGGCATTTTGGGGATGCCGGGCCAACGCCTTTTCCAGCGTTGCTCGAATATCTTTCAAGGATTGATCGCTGGACGGGGCTCTCGTAGCACCGATGAGGCTATATTCAAAGCCGCCAATAGAGCGGGGCTGATCCTGATCCACATAAGAATAAGCGGCGACAAATTCCGATATAGCCTGCTGTACCAGTAAATTGCTTCGCCAATTTCTGAACTGGGGCCAGCCAATCAGCAACAACAATACAGCCGCGGCGGCCAATGAGAGGGAAAATCGCCAGCGCCGCACCGAAGGCGTTTCAGCCATTAAGAGCCGCTTGCATCGTTCCCAAAAGATAGTGAGTTTCTGGCGAACGGTCACCGGCTGCCGCAATTCTTTACCAGCCTCGTCCCCAAGAGCTGCCAACACCAGATTGACCTGCTCTTCGGGGGAAATAGTGCGGATCTCTGCGAGTTCCATCCGCTCGGCATTGGTTATGGGGGTTTGAGAATTTCGAATCAAAGAGGCCAACTCACTCAGACAAGTCGGACAGGTACATAAATGTCGTTCTACCTGGGCTGCTTGAGACTCGCCAAGCAGTCCTTCGAGGTATTCATACAGCAGATTATCGGTAATGCATTCTTCTTTTATCTTTTTCACTTGCGTTCCGTTACTTACTTCGTCTCCCAATTGAACAGCCAGCATTGCATCAATCGCTTTTAGACGCCGCCAATTTTTTTGGCAGGCCTCACACTGAGCCAGATGCAAAGTAGCGATACGACTCTGGGACCGCGTTAAATTGCCATCAACATAATCGATCAGCGACTTTGGCTGAAAACAATTTGTCTCAGACATAGCTTTCGCGCCTCATATTGAATAGACAAAAATGTGATGACCAATTCCCGATCTAACCTGCCATCATCTGTTCTGCCAGTAACTCTTGCCTTAATATCTTTTTGATATCGGTGATGATATTTCGAATGCGTTTCTCAGATAGCGAAAAAGCCAGTCGTGCGGCGATCTCTTGGGGTGACAATTCCTCATATAAAAAAAGTTTAAAAATAATTTTGTTTCGTTCGCTATCGGATCCCTTAAGTTGGCGGTCCAGGATCGTGTCGATTTCCTCCCGCATCATTTCAACCGAAAAACCATCTTCACTCTCGATATCAACAAATTTCAGCCGTTCTCTCTCCAATCGCTCCGGCGCTAAGGTCATCATTTCATCTAACGATTCGGTAATTGGTGGTCGCTTCTTGGCGCTCTTCTGGATCATGTAATTTCGAACCACATTTTTAGCAATCATGCCGAGATAAGCATAAATCGAGTTTTCCGACGCGCCCTGAAATTCCTGCAAGGCCTTACAATTCTTAGACACCAGCTTTTTATAAACATCCTGGACCAAATCCTGAACAATCAGCTTAAATTCATTTCGATTGCGGGTAATTTTTTTATCGCGGCACTCTCGATACACACACAGCCAGATTCGCTCATCAAATCGGGCATAAAATTCATCCCAGATTTCTCGACTTTTGGTGTTTTGGGCGCACCGTCTGACCAGTTCAGTGTTTTTCAGTTCTTTCAAGCTCAATGTCATCAGCCCTAATGAAAAGCGCGTTATCATCGACCTCTGCCAACAAGCCAGCGTTTGCCAAATAAACCTATTGAAAGCCATAATTTCAAAAACAAACGAATGCCCAAAAAGCAGCCTCAACCGAGGCATTGGCGCAATGTGCTATCAGATAATTATAGCTTCAGGATTGCCCACATTTAAATCGGCGCTGCGGGAGAATCAAATCCATTGCCATCAAAGACCAATAATTTTTTTGATAGAAAATTAAAAGCAGGCAGCAGGTGCCAAAACCAAATTTGTCGTATTCACGCAGGGAATCTGACATCCGGAAAATCGAGGTAATATGACTTGCATGGGGCTATCAGATAGAATTACGTATTTCTGGACAATGCGGGAATCTTAGGACGCTTCGTCTCCGGGCTTATGCAACCGGAATAATCTCTATCTCGATAAGAATCGCCCCAAAATTTCCTCGATATGGTTCTTGCGGATGCAAGACATAAAGATTGTTTATGATTTTTGCAAAATATATGCAATCATTTATAAATAAGCAAGTATTTTTTTAATGAGTTTCTCACTTAAAATTTTCAGTGAGATTTCAAAATTTGCTTTTTTATTATTAACCAAATCAGGATCGTGGTGAGTTGGGAGGCTTGATTAAAATCACTATCTTTGAAAGCATGACACCAAAAGGAAAAGGTCAGATAGTCCAAGATTTATCTGACCTTTTTTATGAAAACTCAGCAATCTTATCTCACATTTTTTTAAAATAGCCCCCAGTTACCCAGTTACCCAATCACCCAATTACTTACTTAACTGGATAATCTGGCCGCTCCGGAAATACAAACGGCTCATCTTTAATTTTTTTCATTAGCACCTCGATCGCCGTCTCCAACTGTTTGTCATGTCCCGCCATGACCGAAGCAGGATCATTCTCGACGAGGATATCGGGATCGGCGCCATGGTTTTCCACGAGCCATTTGCCTTCGCTGCCCCAGAAGGCATTATTCGATTGCTGGACATTTCCGTTGTCAATTGTGGTTTGTCCATTCACAATGCCGACCAATCCGCCCCAGGACGGCACGCCGATCACCGTGCCCAGCTTGCGGGCTTTGAAATGTTCAATAAACGCCTCGCCATCGGAACCATTGTACTCATTGGTTACCACCGCCAGGTGGGCATTGGACACGCTGCCAGGATAGCGGAACGGCACCATGTTTTTCAGCACATTGTACGCCGTCATCTTGCGCTCTAATTTGTCGATGAGGAAATACTCGGTCCAGCCGCCGCCATTGCCACGGACGTCGATGATAATGCCTTTTTTATAACGGAACGCCCGCCAAAACTTATCGAACTGTGCTACGTTAGCTGAGCCCATGGCTGTAATGTGCATATAGCCGATGTCGCCGTTGCTCGCTTTCAGCACCTTTTGAATATTATCTGCCAGCCAGCGATTGTAGCGCAAATTGTATTCGGAGCCGATCGGTTCGATCTGATAGGCTTTAGCGCCAATAGCCGTCGGTTTGCTATTGACCGTGATCGATACTTTTTCGCCTCGGGTGATCTGCAAATGCTTGTAGGGATTTTCAGGCGACTTGACTTCTTTGCCGTTGATAGCGATCAGATAATCGCCCTCTTTCAAATCAATGTCGGGACGAACCAGGGGCGACTTTAAATCCCGATCAAAATCCGTGGGGCCAAAGATGGTCTCGAACTGGTAATAGCCGCTGGACGATGCTTTCAAATCTGCGCCCAACAAACCCGTGAAGGTGGGATTATCAGGCATCTTTTTCGGACCATTATCACCACCACCGATGTAGGTATGCGACACGCACAATTCGCCAACCATCTGCGACAGTAGCCAGTTCAAATCCTGGCGAGACGTGAGTTGCGGGAGATAGGTGCGATAAGTCTCGCCCATCTTCTGCCAGTCCCGACCATGCATGTTAGGAGCGTAAAAGAAATCCCGATACCAGCGCCAGGTGTCGTTGAAAATCTGCGCCCATTCTTCTTTCGGCTGAACCTGGTAGCTCATCTTGCTCAGGTTGAGCTTGTCGCCCAATGATTTTGATGAATAGACCTTCTCGACTTTGCTGACGAAATAATCGGATTCTTTTTTGACGATCATGTGCTCCCGATTGGCC
>JAPDQM010000144.1:0-8676 GCA_034505795.1 Candidatus Zhuqueibacterota bacterium | reverse complement strand
GGGGATGCTTTTCAAAAATTCCTTCTTGCCTTTGACCGCGCTCAGATAACCATAGGCACCGAAAGCCTGCATCATTCGAATCAGCACGAAACCATAAAAATATTTATTGAACCGTCTGGCATTGAGTCGCGTGATGCGGCTGGCATTTTCCAGATATACGTCGACCAATTCTTCTCGAAAGTCCTGCGGCACATTGGCCTTGGCATCGAATAACAGGGAAGCCAGATCGTATTGCAGCGCTCCTTTTCGACCGGATTGATAATCGATAAAATGCGGCAGATTGTTTTTAATCATGATATTGCGCGACTGGAAATCGCGATACAAAAAGTACTGCCGATCTTCCTGCAACAAAAACTTGATTAATTGACTAAAATCTTTCTCCAGGTTGGTATGATCGATCTTCCGTTTATAAAAATAATTCAAGAAGCGATGCTTAAAATAATGCACATCCCATTGCATGGAATCCATACCAAATTCCTGATGCTGATAGCAATATGAATAATCCAGGCTCTGGCCAGCCTCGATCTGAAAATGCGGTAGATAAGCCACTGCCTGCCGGTACATGGCTTTTATTGTATCGTTGAATCCCGATTGCTGTCTAATTTTCGTCATCCAGCTAAACAACGTTTCATCCCCCAGGTCCTCTTCCAGATAGACCCCTTCATCTAAATTGTCAATATAAATTTCAGGTACTCGTAAACCAAATTTGTAAAAATGCCGGGAGAATTCCAGAAAAGCCGCGTTTTCTTGATGATCGACACCAATAATGCCGATAACGGTATGGTCACCCGCCAGCAGGCGATAGATCTTTCGCTCCGAACCATCGCTACGCAACGCAATAATGGTATCCACGGGCCGACCAAAGTGCTGCAAATACAATTTTTTTAAGCGTTCCATACTCCTCTTTCATTTAAATCCAGGATTCCAGCTTTAGCACTTTAATAATGACACACCCGTAATTTAATCATTTCAATTCATGAATCAAAGCATTTTTTTCGTGGAGTGATAGGGCAAAGCGGTACCTTTGAGGCTGGGAGTAGCTGCGAGACTGCAATCGCCAAAGTTAACACAAAGAAGACAGAACAATTGATGAATCGATGATGCAGGTAGCGATTCAGATGTATGAATTTAATTGCAGCAAACGCAATCACCTGGCAACCGACTGATAGCTGTTGATGGTGGATGATCAATGAGTTTTTTGTTGCTTCTAATGAGCGAATTGACTATATTACATTGCCATCGCCTGTTGCAATGGCATAGTTTCAGATTTTGATGATGCAATGGAGAGGGGGATTTTTTTCTTGCAATTTTTCACATCAGACTGAAATCGTTCTAATAGCCGCTGCTTGTCGTTAATGGCGCTTTCGATTTCGACCATCTGGCTATTGATTGAGCTTCGATGGAGCTGATTTTGATGGCAGTACCTGGAGAGAATTCGTTTAATGGGAGATATTCGGTTGGGAGCGTCCTGGTGTTCAAGATAGTTGGCAATCAAATTGGATAATTGCTGTTCTAATTCTTTAGAGAAAAGTTCTTGTTGTTGAAAGGCTTTTTGTAGTGCAGATAGTTTGGATTTTTGAAGGCGGTACAAACTGATTTCCTCATGAAATATGGATTCATATTTCAAAATTATTCGCTGATATGCTTTCACTTTTCTGTCCAGTTCGGCCAGCGATTTTTCGAGGGTGGAAATGTAGTTATCCATCTGATTAACCTGCATGATAAGCTTTTCTAAGTTTTCTGGCTCGTAATTGATAAAGCGACCGATGGTACCAGGTACTTGATCACTAGCTGGTTCTCTGGAAAAATTTAAATTGAATTGAAACACCAGGCGATCTCCTCACGTTCAATTAAGCGACATGTCGACCAAAATAAATTCACGCGTCAGGCAATTTTTGAAATTGCAAAAGCTGTGCCAATGTTGCGCAAGCAGCTACAGCGGATTCAATGGTGACAGAGGATGCTGCGAAGATTTTTTTTAGCCGGCGCAGCAATAATTTTAAATTGCACAAGCAAGACATCAGATACAATTAAACCATTTAAGATTAAAAGGATTATATCTGTGCGAAGAAGGTCGTCGCACTGAATCATTAAAATTAATCACTCCGGCAGATACAAATCAGTAATCTAACTGATTCGATTTTGAACAATTTTTGCAGCTATGATTGAGTCAACGCTGAGCGTGGCTCAGTGATGAAAAAGTGTCTCAATAATGGCCGAAAACAGGTCATTTTAAAACAGATAGACCAAATATTGTACACCTGACCAAAGACCATTACCACATTTAGCGAGCAACAATAAAGAGAAGGATTAGCATCTATGGGCGTGCATTGGAAAAGCATCTTTGGTGGATTACTATTGTCGTTGATTCTGATCACTTCAGCACACTCATTGGTCGGTCCAATACGATCGTCCGAAAATGGAAATGTGATTTTCGTTTCTAGTGAAGAGATCAAACTGGTGACGGAAACGCTCGAATTGTATCATCATCCACTGGGCATCTGGTTGGTTGAATATCAGGCGCAGCTCCACAATATGCAGAGTCGCGAAGTCACACAGATGGTAGGATTCCCGGCCGGCAATGACCTCCGGCTCATTGAAGGCGATTTGTACTGTGATCGTTACGAGAAATTTCGAGTGTTTGTAAACGATCGCGAGATTAGCCGTATCGAGCTGATGCGTCGTTGCAGCAACTATGTTAAAAGTACAGGAACACAATGGAGCACTGATGAAGCGGCAGGCATTGGTTTTTTGAATACCTGGGAACTGAAATTCAAGCCGGAAGAGACCAAATGGATCACCGTGACCTTCAATTATATCGTCAAAAAAGCGCCCGCCATTTACCAGCCCAACGTCAAGGAGGCATGGTATGTCGATCTTATGAACTGGTTGCGCGACGACTATGCAGCTCGCCAGGAAAATCAACTATCGTTGCCGATCAGCATCGGCTCCTTTTGGTCATTTTATCCCGATTCAATTGTCATCCGTACCTACGTCGCAAAGGACTGGCTGCGCATGGTGGATAAGCAAGATCGTATTTATGCAACAGATTATATCAAACGATTTGAATTCGGAGAGCCGGTAGGTTTCTATTCGCCGCCGGATATTGCCCTGGAATCGGTGACCTTGGAGCAGCTTCAAAAGCTGTCCCAGAAAGAATTGATCGTTCTGCGCAATTCCTTTTTTGCGAAATATGGCCGCAAATTCGACGTCGACTGGCTACGAAAATATTTTCAGAATCAACCCTGGTATAGTGAAAATCCGGCTTATCACAACTGGTATTTGACACCGTGGGATCTTGAAAATATCAAATTCATCCACCAATACGAAAATAGGATTAACTAATGGCGAAAATTTAGCTAGGTCCGATTTCAGGAGATGATTATGGATAATGCTGGCGTCACCTCTTCTCGCATCAAATTTTGTGATTTGAAATGTGAGCACGCTTCGTTTCCCCATGAGACCGGTGTGGATGGCAGTCAGAGCTGTCGTACCTTTGCTGCGCTATGGTGCAAGTTGTTGGAGCACTATGTTACCAAAAATGCACCCTGTGCCGCTCAGTTTGGCGCGAGACGACCGAAAACAGGGTTTTGATCGATCCACAAAGTTTTCGTTTGGGAACGCTATGCCTATGAAAAATGAAGGAGGTGATTTCAAGGTGAAACACTTGAAATTTGGAATCGGTCTATTTGCCCTGAGCGCATGGTTGTTGAGCCACTGCACGCTGCAGAATCCTGTCTCCACGCAAACAACTCGATCGAAATCGATCAAGCATCGAACCGATATTGTGGCGAACGAAATCTGGCGAGCGGATTCGACTCACATCGTGGCCGCCTCGGTTGCTATCCGAAATGCAACCCTCCGCATTCAGCCGGGTACAAAAATTCAATTTGAAAAAGATGCCGCACTGTTGGTAATGGGCAATGGTGGCTTGATAGCCAATGGAACGGTGCAACCGATCATCTTTACCCGCGACAGCATTCAAAAACAGACCTGGAACTATATCTATTTTGGCAGTGATGCGCAGGATGATAGCTGTCAACTGATTAATTGTTTAATCGAATTTGGCGGTGGCGATTCCACTCGCCGGAGCCTGGTCTATTGTGATAATGCCCGGCCTACCATCATCGGCTGCCGAATCAGCAAATCAGCTTCCAGCGGAGTAAGTTTCGTCGGCGACTGCCGCGGCATGGTGTGTCATAGCAATGTGATCGATAGTTGTCGCTTTGTGGCCATTGAAACCCATGCCACCAACGTCTCCAGCCTCGGTTTGAATACGATTCGCGACAATGGCTTGAATCAAATTCGGATCACTACGGGAGACATCGATTTCAATGATACCTGGCGCCCGCTCTCCGTTCCCTATCGGATGGCTGATGGCTTGCAGATCAGAAGAGCTGCGCTAACCATAGAGCCAGCGGTAGAACTCATCTTTGAATCTCAGGAGGGAGCAACAGTTGCCGACAATGGCCGGCTGTATGCGGTGGGAACACCTTCGGAGCAAATTGTCTTTACTGCCTCGGATATTGGCCTATGGCGCGGACTCAAATTTAAAGCGACAGCCAACGATATGCAATCGAGGCTCTCTTACTGTATTCTCGAAAATGGTGGCCAGGATAGTAATGCACCAGCCAATCTTATTCTGGAAAATACCTCACCGGAAATATCAAATTGCTTAATTCACCAGAGCCTCGGCTATGGCGTTTATATTTCGGGCCAATTTAATGCCGGAGCATTCGCCAACAATCGAATTACTCGGAATGCCCTGGCGCCGTTTAGTGTTCCTGCCAATGGCGTCCCCAATTTTCCAGGAAATCAATATTTCGGCAATGGGCAGGATGTGATCGAAATCCGTGGCAATAATATCGAGACAGCTATTAGGAATGGCACCTTGTGGGAAAAGCAGAGTCTGCCTTATAATATCAAAGGCAGAATTATGATTCAAGCCAGCACATTGACGGTGGCGCCTGGCGTGCAGATTTTAATGAGTCCTAGCAGCGCATTGGAGGTTCTCACCGCTGGCGGTTTGATAGCTGATGGCACGGCCGAACCCATTGCGATCACCGGTGCTCAGACTACAGCAGGTTACTGGCACTCCATCTACTTTAGCCCCACCGCTGATGCCGATCAGTGCCAGCTTATCAATTGTCGTATCAGTTACGGCGGTGGAGATATCAGTCGACCAGGCATGATCTATTGCGATAATATTTCGCCTATCATCAGAAATTGTGTTATCGAATTCAGCCAGACGTGGGGTATCTATCTGAGCGGCAGCGCAAGCATTGCTTCTCTAAGTGGCAATGTGTTTCAAAACAATGGCTATGGGAATTATTTTAAACAACCATAATTAGAATTCACTGACCGGTCGCAGCGAGTTCTGGTCAGCAAGCGAAAGGAAAATGATCAAACTGACCGGTTGCTTTACGTGACCGGTCAGTTGTCGAAAGCCAATGATGCAAAGATTATTGAAGCGATTGTTCTCTCTACGCCTTGAGGAATTTATTGCGATCCTGTTTTTTGTGCCGATGGTGTATTTGACCACCAAAGCCTACTTCTATTTTCTTGCGCTCGACAAAGTACCCCGCCGAATCTTGGGGGATATGCATCGCATCTGGATTACCGTTGGGGTATTTCTGATTTTTTTAGTCATCATCAAATTAAAGCCACAATGGCGATTCATTCGCGATTGGTTGCCATTTGGCTTTTGCATAGCCATCTATACCAATTTGCACGATACCGTGCACTTTGCTAACCAATCGGATGTTCAACACTGGCTCATCAAAATTGATCAATGGCTATTTGGGGTGCAGCCATGTGTGTGGGCCGAGCAATTCATTCACCCAACTTTGACCGATATTTTCATTGCGGCGTATGCGAACTACTTCGTGCTCAATATTTGTGTAGCCGTCGTGCTCTATTTTCAGAAACGCTACCAGGAATTTCGGTATACCCTGGTAACCACAATCATTTGCTACTATATGGGTTATTTCCTCTTTATTATTTTTCCGGCTGCCCCCCCGCGGATTGTGTTGAAACCCTTTTTTACCGTTAGCCTGCATGGCCATATTCTGGAGCCCATCAAGCATGCCATCGAGGTTTCGGCCCAGGACAGTCGCGGCGCATTCCCTTCACTGCATTGCGCAGTAAGCTTTGTCTCCATGTTTTTCGGTTGGCGCTATTTGCGCTGGATGTTTTGGGTTATGGTCCCCATGGTGATCATGCTGGTGATTTCAACCATCTACTTGCGCCATCATTACGTGATCGATTTAATAGCTGGATTGGCATTAGCATTCTTCGCTTTTTGGATCGGTCCTAAAATCGAAGACTGGTGGGCTCATTTGCAATCAAGATATTTTCCACCCACCCCAAGCATAAGTAGCTGATACCCATCAGCGGCTGGCCATGCAGCCTGTGTAGCTGAGGTATTTGAGCAAGATTGAGATTGCTATCGAAGAGTTCTGGAAATGGTGATTGTGGCCTCCACCTTATGATTGTAATGTCCCTTCATCCAGCAATTGACAGCAGTCCAGAATGATCTGCATCGTTGGCTTATGTACATTCTTCTGGGAGGAATCTGTTTCTCGCTCAAAAGCAAAGGTCCCCTCCTGCCAGAAAGCGGCTATCTGAATTGCCTCCTCACCCATTTTTTCACCCAGCCGGGCATAGATAATGTCGCCGTTGGTCAGCGCAATATGCGCTTCGCTGCTTTGGTGTTGTACTTTGAGCAAACCTGTTTTCTGATTCAGGTGCAACATCTGGATGATTTCTATCAAGCGAAAATCATCCAATTTGCCCACCAGCGATTGCGTCAATGGTGGAGATTGATGCGAAAGTTGACGTTGTCTTCTCATAAGGCTTTCGATCCTTGTGCATAATTCACGCATCGAAATGTTTGCTGGAACAATATCATCAATACCGCTGCGATAGCCATTAATTCTTAATTCAGGATTCCAATCATCGGTCATTAGCATATAGGGTAATGCCAATAATTTTGGATTCTGCCGGATCATAAAACAGAGATCGATGCCATCCAGTTTTTCCAAATGAAGATCGGATAGAACAAAATCCGGTTGCATCTGCCGAATCAATTCGAAGCCCGCTCGCCCATCGGTGGCTGTAACAACATCATAAATATTGGCCTCCAATTCCTGCTTCAGCAACTTCAGTTGTGATTCATCGCTTGATAAAACCAGAATCAACTTTTTGTCCATCTTTTTATGTTCCCGGTTCTTTATTTGTACGAAACCGTGCTAACATCCATCCCCTTCCAGTAGCTGTCAGGTAAAAAAATGGCGTTCAATCAATGAAGCGAAAATGTTGCAAAGGACACGCCAAATAATCATTTCTGAAGCTGATTTTTAGGAACAATCATCCTCATTCGATCCCCCTGGCCTTTCTGCAGTGACGAATAGTATGTTTCAAAAATTTCATATCAATATATAGGGCCAATGTGGATAACTTGTGCATAAAACGGCTGTCTTTCAACGCCAAAAGCAATCTTCTTGACCGTCCTCCACGCCGAGCTTATGACCTATATATAGATCACCCGCTAAGAAATACGACAATAGCTGGTGAGGCTGGCTTCGAGTCCGGCTTAATGCCCTGTTAAATATGCGCTAACGCCATTTCAAAATTGAGACATGTGATCGCGAAATTTTCCTCTCCTGCCTCACCACTTAATCCAGCGTTATGACCGAAGCGATGAAAAATCGCCTTTTCATAGCCAGCCTGCAATCGCGGACAATTGTTGATTGTGGATAAGTCTGCCAGCCAAGAATACAAATTCAAGAAATATTTATTGACTTTCAAGAGAAAAATTTGTTAATTATTATAACAAAAAAAAGCATGAAAATCAATAGCTAACTTTGATTGTTGTCTATGGACTGGTTCAGGACTGGATTTCTATTCTCGATACTGTTACTGATTATTTTTCTAACAGAATTGATACGCAAACGCTTTAAACTGTCGGTTGAAGCTACTCGTAAATTCGTGCACATCATTACCGGTTTGTTGATCGCACTCACGCCGTTATTGTTGACCAATGCAATGCCGTTGCTCATTATTTCTGGCAGCTTTGTCGTCATCAATTTGATTGCCATTAGAAAGCATTGGCTGCCCGGTATGCACGCCACGCCTCAGGTAAGCTATGGTACGGTATTTTATCCGGCTTCTTTTTTTATTTTGAGCCTGTTGCTCTGGCACAATTATAAATCGGTGCTGGTAACTGCCATGCTCATCATGGCCATTGCTGATGCCCTGGCGGCCATCGTTGGACGATCGGTAAGCAGCCCGCGGCTCTACCAAATCTCTGGCGAGACCAAATCGTTCCAGGGATCACTGGCAATGTTTGCAGCTACCTTCATTATTGTTGTCGGCGGTATGCATCTTTTTCTGCCGATCGATGGTCTTTCCATTCCCTGGGCCAGCATCCTCTGGATAGCTAGCATTGCCGCAATCATGGCGACGGTCTGCGAGTCGATATCATTCAGAGGCTCCGATAATCTCACGGTTCCTCTGGGAGCAGCGTTTGTGATTCATTACATGGTAAGCCACGCAGCAGCCGACAATGTGAATTTTAGCCTGGGGATCGCCATTGCTCTGCTCATTGCGAGCGCTTCTTTCTTGTTGCACTTCTTGAATAGCAGTGGGGCAGTATCGACCTTTCTATTAGGATCA
>JAPDQM010000143.1:0-8740 GCA_034505795.1 Candidatus Zhuqueibacterota bacterium | reverse complement strand
GCTCAATCGTATTCAGAAAATCGAAACACTTATTCATGGAATCGATACATTAAAAGAGAAGCTGCTTCAAAACCATGCAGGTCCCGGCCGCGGCCATAATCCAGGTCCGGTAGGAACGTCGTCAAAGCCGATGGCGGCGGTCCCTGTTCGGCCACAGCCTGCTGTTTCACAATCCATCAGCCCATCGTCGGTCCCGCCAATTCGCGAGCAGAATTTGACAGCGGCAGCAAGCACCCCTGTGGCCACTTCAGTACCACTTTCCGCTCCCTCGGCGGCGAGCTCGCCTGCTATCAGCACTTCGATCACGCTGGCAATGGTTACTGAACGGTGGGAGCAAATTATCGAAGAGATCAAAAAACAGAAGATAGCGCTGGGTTCTTTTTTAAATGAAGGTTGGCCGGAAAGCGTTGCGGATAATGAATTGGTGGTCGCATTTGGGATGGAAAATGGTTTTCATATCAGCTCCATTAATCGGAATCGAAAAGAGATTGAGGCCATCATTCAACAAGTCTTGGGAGTGCCACTCAGGATCAGATGCGTTCAATCGTCTGTTGCGGCAGAGCCCCATAGTAACGGTGCCAACGGCAATAGTTATGTGGAAAAGTTGGGTCAAAAGATTCCGTTAATTAAAACCATTATCGAGGAATTCGATGGTGAGTTAGTAAAATGATGGGGAACTTTCCATTTCAGGCACAGTAACATTGGTCTTAGATTTTTGAATAAGTTTTTGTTTTAAGGAGAGGAGAGCGCATGATTCAAAGTCCAAGTATTGGCTTCCTGGTCAAGCAACTCCAAAAAATGCAGGATGAAATTTCCAAGATCAAGCAAGAGTTAGTCAAGATGAAAGTAACTGGTTCGGCTGGTGGCGGCATGTTGGTGGCCACTGCTAATGGCCGACAGCAAATTGTAGATATCAAGATTGATCCAGAGCTGATTCGATCGCAGGATGTGGAAATGTTGGAAGAGCTGATAGTGGTTGCCGTGAACCAGGCGCTGGAACGATCGCATGAATTGGAAAGCGAACATCTTAGCAAAGCCACAGGGAATGTATTGAATGCTTTACCAGGAGGATTGAAAATTCCTGGTTTAGACATTTAAACTGATTGATGACGATCGATCGGCGATTCAAATAGGTAAAATCCACGCGACGATAATTGCTTAATTGAGAGAAAAGTGAATATTATTATTTCATGTCCTTAGCATTTCTGTCACAATCACTGCAACAGGCAGTCGATGAATTGGCCAAATTGCCCGGTATTGGCAAAAAGTCAGCCCAGCGACTGGTATTTTTTTTGTTGAAATTACCACGAGCCGAAGTGGTCGCACTGGCACAAGCGTTAATTAATGTTAAAGAAAAAGCTGTTTACTGCTCCACTTGCTTCAATATCACCGATACCGATCCCTGCGCAATATGTAGTGATCCCCGGCGAGATCGTAGTGTCCTCTGTGTGGTGGAAGAAGCCAATGACGTGCTGGCGCTGGAAAAAACCGGCGAATATCATGGACTGTATCATGTATTAGGGGGAGCGTTGTCGCCGCTGGATGATATTGGACCAGATGATTTACGGATTAAGGAGTTGCTGGGCCGGATAACGGCAGAGACCAAAGAAATCATTTTAGCCAATAATCCAAATGCTGAGGGCGAAGCAACTGCAATCTATTTATCCCGATTGCTAAAGCCCAGGGGAATCAAAATTAGTCGCATTGCGCGGGGAATTCCTATGGGAACGGATATTGAATATGCCGATGAGATCACATTGACCCGAGCATTAGAAGGTAGAATGAATTTTTGAGTGATAGAGAGTGGTTGAACAATTCTTTGGAGGATTAGATTGTGGCAAATTTAGTTGAAGTCCGGTGGCATGGCCGAGGCGGCCAGGGCGCGAAAACTGCCGCCCTGTTGCTGGCCGAAGCTGCCATCGAGGAAGGTAAGTATGGGCAGGCGTTTCCGGAATACGGCCCCGAACGAACTGGTGCCCCGGTGCGCGGCTTTACTCGAATTTCTGATCAGCCGATTCGGATTCACAGTGCAATTCAAAATCCCGATGTGGTGATCGTATTGGATCAAACGTTGTTGGATACGATTGACGTAGCTGAGGGGACCACTGACAACAGCGTTTTTATCTTCAATACGACCATGTCATTGGCTGAAATTCGTAACAAGTTGAAACTGAAGGATCGCAAGGTGTTTGTGTTAAACGCCAACCAGATTGCGCAGGAAGAAATTGGTCGTCCCATTCCGAATACGGTCATGTTAGGTGCTTTGATGAAGGCGACGAATTTGATGCAAATGGATACGCTCGTTAATGGTTTGACCAAGAAATTCCAGCACAAATTCAGCAAACAGGTGATCGATAAAAATATTCGTGCCGTTAAGCGCGCTTATGAGGAGGTTAAGACAGAATGAGTGATAAATCATGGAAGGAAATTCCAATTGGTGGATTGATTGTAGAGCCAGGCACCTCTCGTCGGTATAAAACCGGAAGCTGGCGTTCGTTTAAACCCATCTGGTATGAGGACCGGTGTATTCAATGCCTGGCGTGTTGGAATAGCTGTCCTGAGCCATCTATTTTCGTAAAAGATGGCAAAGTTACTGGTATCGATTATGATTATTGCAAGGGCTGTGGTTTGTGCGCGAAAGCATGTCCAGAAAAGGCTCACGCAATTGAGATGGTGCCAGAGTTTTAATTGATACAAAAAGGTACTGATAGAAATGATAAGATAGCTTTTGATTCGTGGAGGAAAACCAACTATGTCAAAAATACTGGGCTTATCCGGCAATGAAGCAGTAGCCCATGCCATGCGACAGATCAATCCTGATGTGGTGGCGGCGTATCCGATCACCCCACAAACCGAATTGATGCATCAATTTGCTGAGTTTCATGCCGATGGTCTGGTCAAAACCGAATTGGTTTTGACCGAATCCGAACACAGCGCCATGAGCGCTACGGTAGGTGCGGCGGCGGCAGGGGTTCGCGCCATGACCGCGACCAGCGCCAATGGGCTGGCGCTGATGTGGGAGATCGTTTACATTACCGCATCTTTGCGGTTGCCGGTCGTCATGCCGGTGGTCAATCGCGCCCTGAGCGGTCCTATCAATATCCATTGCGATCATAGCGACACCATGGGCGCTCGTGATTCAGGCTGGATTCAAATCTTTTCCGAAAATTGCCAGGAAGCGTACGACAATGCCATTATGGCGGTAAAAATTTCAGAAAATAAAAACGTGTTGCTGCCAACCATGATCACGCTGGATGGTTTTATTTTGAGTCATACTTTGGAACGAGTCGAATTGTTGGATGATGAGCAAGTGACGAAATTTATCGGGGAATACACGGCTCAAAATGCCTTGCTAAATACCGATCGGCCAGCTACGTTTGGCCCCCTGGATTTGCAAGATTATTATTTTGAGCATCGACGGCAACAAATGGAAGGAATGAATAACGCTCTACCCGTAATCGAACAGGTGTCCAAAGACTATGCAAAATTATCGGGTCGTGAATATGGCTTAATCGAAGCATACCGGCTCAAGGATGCCGAGCGTGCCATTATTCTGATGGGATCGGCGGTTGGAACGGCTAAAGACGTTGTAGATGACTTGCGGGAGCAAGGCGAGAAAGTTGGCTTGATCAAAATTCGAGTGTATCGGCCTTTCCCGTATGATGCATTGCGCGAAGCTCTGAAACATCTTAAAGCCGTAGCGGTGCTGGATCGAGCGGTATCGTTTGGTACATTTGGCGGTCCGGTGTATACGGATGTACGGGCGACACTTTATGGGAACGGCGTTGCCGTGCCGGTGATGAATTTTATCTATGGCCTGGGCGGCCGGGATGTGGATAAGGCGCAAATTAAACACGCCTTCGATACTTTGAAACCGATTGCCGCAACGGGCAAGATTAAACAGGAATTGGATTTTCTCGGTTTGAGGAACTGATATTGACGATATTTGTGGAGGTTTAATTATATGGCAAGTCTAAAAGAGTTAGCTGCGCGTGAATCCAAGCTTGCTCCAGGCCATCGGGCGTGCGCCGGTTGTATCCCGGCATTGACCTTTCAGCAGGTGTTGCGATCCGCGCCTGGTGCCGTGGTGGCTGGTTGTGCGACCGGTTGTATGGAAGTGGTGACCACGATCTACCCCTATTCTGCCTGGAATATTCCGTTTATTCATAATGCGTTCGAAAATGCTGCGGCCACGGTGAGTGGAGTGGAGGCTGCTTATCAATCATTAAAAAAACAGGGCAAGATAAATAAAGACATCAAATTCATTGCCTTTGGCGGGGATGGTGGAACCTACGATATCGGTTTACAATCGTTATCAGGCGCTATGGAGCGCGGACATAGCATGCTCTATGTGTGCTACGATAATGAAGCGTATATGAATACAGGGATTCAGCGGTCCAGCGCCACGCCGTTTGCGGCGGATACGAAAACCGCACCCGTTGGGCGAGTGAATAAAGGAAAAAAGCAATTTCCCAAGAATTTGACTGAGATTATTATTGCTCACGATGTGCCCTATGCAGCGCAGGCCTCGCCCAGTCATTGGCGAGATCTCAATCGCAAGGTGGAAAAAGCCCTGAGTATTGACGGGCCGACATTTATCAATGTGCTTTCACCATGCCCGCCGGGATGGCGCTTTGCCAGTGATTTAGGACTGGAGATGGCGCGGCTGGCAGTGGAAACCTGTTTTTGGCCGTTATATGAATTTGAAAATGGCCAGCGCAAATTGACCTACAAGCCGAAAGAGAAGTTGCCATTGTCGGAGTGGACCAAGCATCAGGGGCGCTTCCGGCACCTGCATCAGGAAGAGAATGCGCATTTGTTAGAAGCCGCGCAAAAAGAGGTCGATCGACGCTGGGCACGGCTGCTGGCTTTATGCGGCGAAACCGCATAAACCTGGCCGATTGACTGGTTATTTGATGTGGATATGATGAATTTCATGAGATGATCGAACGGCTGGAGCCAGGCCGGCGGTGAGGTGCCCATCAGGGCTCCAGCTTTTCTTGATCATCGACCGAGGCACAGGTCGGCTATTCTATTTTGCAGACAAGATAATGTGATGCTGACGGGCAACATTTGGGGAGAGCCAATGAGTTTACCCACGCAATTGACCGTGCTACGAATTATTTTGACCCCGGTCTTTCTGTTGCTAATTTTCTACAATAGCTTCCATTATAAACTATTGGCATTTGTCGTTTACACCATCGCCAGCCTCACGGATTGGTACGATGGCTATTTTGCCAGAAAGTTGGGCCGGATTTCCACCTGGGGTAAATTTTTAGATCCACTGGCAGACAAAATTCTGGTTTCAGCGGCGTTTATTGCGTTTTATATTTTGGGCTACGTCCAGTTGTGGATGATCGTGGTGATCATTGTGCGCGATTTTTTAATCACGGGCTTACGGTCGTACGCTTTATTTAAAAAGAAACCTGTGGTCACCAGTGGCCTGGCTCGAGCAAAAACATTTCTGCAAATGACCACGGTTTATGTGATTTTTATCATATTCCTATTTGACCAACTGGCATTGCTCCAGGAAACGCGATTCCAAATCATCGATTGGCTGCATCGCATCTATCTCATCGATAAAATGATGATTGTCGCCGTCTTCCTGACGATTTATACCGGGATTCATTATTTCTTTGAAAATCGTGATCATATCATTTCGATTGTAAAGGCATTTTATCGCGTTTTTGTACCATCAGACCTATGATCCTCGACGCGATGAAACTAGTGGGCTGTTTTTTTAAAAAACCAGGTGATGACTGAATGATCCTGGTTTTCTTTATTGATTTTAACAAACAATTTTGAACTGGAGAATGATGAAATTTCTAGCGCGTTTAATTTCCACAGGGTTAGGAATAGGCTATTCCCCGATTGCACCCGGCACCATGGGCGCGCTGGTTATTGCCATTCTCTATTGGTTTGCTCCTCCGATCACTTTGCCCGTCTTGTTGGGTGTCATTTTGATCTTGACCATGCTGGGCATCCCCTGTGCCACGATCACCGAGCGTGAAATGATACGCCTCGTGGGAGATGAGCGGGGGGAAGATCCCAGTATTGTGATCATCGATGAAATTATTGGCATGTTAGTCACCCTAATTGCGATACCCAAAACTGGTAAACTCCTCTTGCTGGCCTTTCTGCTGTTTCGCTTTTTTGACATTGTTAAGCCCTTTCCAATACGCAAAGTTGAACAATTGCCTGAGGGTTGGGGCATTGTCTTTGATGATGTGGTGGCGGGTATCTATGCCAACCTGGTACTGCAAGCAGGGCTCATTATCTTTTGATTGGAAATAAAAAATGCGAGCTGAAATCATTGCCATCGGTGATGAATTGCTCCTGGGACAGGTGGTAAACACCAATGCCACGTTTATTGCCCAAAAATTGACCGGCCTGGGGTTGGACGTACAGTGGATAACGGCCGTAGGTGATAACCATGAATGCCTGTTAGACGCTCTTCGTATCGCAGAGCAGCGAGTCGACGTGATTATTGCCACTGGCGGATTGGGGCCAACCCATGATGATATCACCAAGCAGGTCTTTGCAGAATATTTTCAATCCGAACTCATCCTCGATGCTGGACTGTTGGAAAAACTACAAGATCGCTTCCAGCGGCGAGGTAGGACACTGACGCCATCGAATCGAAGTCAAGCCATTGTCCCCCATAATGCAACGATTCTCGAAAATGAAGTAGGAACAGCTCCGGGTTTGCTATTTCGAAAGGGCAAAAAATTCTTTTTCGTGCTGCCGGGCGTGCCTGCAGAGATGATGTGGCTGATGCAGGAAAAAGTTCAGCCCATGTTACAAAACAAAGCGCAAAAAGTAATCCATTACCGTGTGTTGCACACCACCGGCATTGCGGAATCGAGCATTTATGAGGGTTTGGATCAAATTGATGCGCTGGAACGGCAGGCTAAAATTGCATTTTTGCCGACGTATTCCGGCGTCAATATTCGTCTGACGGCTGAGGCAGCCACTTTTGAATGTTGCGAGGCCAAGATTCAATCGGTTGAGGCGGTGTTTCGAGAAAAATTTGGTGACTATATCTGGGGTGTGGATGATGAAACCCTGGCCGATGTAGTGGCAGCGATGTTGATTAAGCAGAAAAAAACATGTGCAGTGATTGAGCTCGGCACCAATGGCGCGGTAGCTGCGGAACTGACTCAGGCGATTGGGAGTCGCCATTTTTTCTTATTTGGTATCAATGCTCCCACCGGCGAAGCCTGTCAGAAACTGCCTGGATTAGGCCATATTTCTTGTTCGGCAATAGAGGCAGAGAATTGCCGTCAGTTAGCTGAGGAACTTCAGCGCATCAGCCACGCAGATATTAACCTGGCGGTTAGGCATAATGAACAAATGGAGATAACGAGTTGGATTGCTCTCAATCATCAGGGGCAGACCGTGGTTCGAGAATATATTATTAAATTCCAGCCCGCGACCAACATCCAGCGGCTTACCGCTCTGGCACTGATGTTCCTTTATCAACACCTTCGAGGTCAAAAATCTTCTTGATTAATTTCTCTGATTATCGTATATTGGACACAAAATGCACGGGCGTGAATAAGCTACCATTTAGCTTTAGGAAGTTGGAACGCCACTGAATGAGTGCTCTCTAACAGCATCAGGTAAACGCAAAAGTGGTTGTTGGAGGTTGAGGAATAGCTGCCCGACGCATCATTTGAAGCAGTTGTTGCACTTCATCACCAGCTTGTAGGGATGAAATGCCCTAAGAATTCAATTTGTGTTCAAGAATAGGCGCGCCCAATGGGAATGATACGAACGTTTATTGCCGTGACTATCCCAGCTGACATACAGCGTCAGATTGCGGAACTGCAAGCAAAACTGAAAGCGGCCGGCGGAAAAGTCAGTTGGCCCAGATCAGAAAACATCCACCTGACGCTCAAATTTCTGGGGGATACCGATAACCGGAGATTGAATGAAATTGCCCGCGGCCTGGCACAGGCGGCGGCGACGGTATCTCCTTTTGAACTGAAAATTGGTAGTGTTGGCGCATTCCCGAATCTCAAATATCCGCGCGTGATTTGGGTTGGGGCAGTGAGCGAAGGGAACCAGTTGCAGCTTTTGGTTCACAATATTGAAGAACAGATGAGCGCGCTGGGATTTGAAAAAGAGCGCCGCCCCTACTCGGCTCATTTGACGTTAGGCCGGGTTAAAGATGTTCGCGGTATTCAAACGACCCTTGAAAAATTACAGCAATTTGAAAAATTTGAAGGCGGCTCCTTCGAGGTAGATGCTATTCATCTAATCAAAAGTGAGTTGCATCCGGCAGGTTCAATTTATACCCTGCTCCGAACCATCGAACTCAAGCGATCATAAATCATGAAACACCGGCTGGAGTTCTAATAATGGAATTCGAACTGCAAAATCTGGAGATAATATATGGCAAATGAAAAAGACGAAAAGGCAAAAGCGCTGGAATTGGCTCTAACGCAAATCGATCGCCAATTTGGCAAAGGCTCGATTATGCGGCTGGGGGATAACCGCTTGCAGGAACGGATCAAAGTGATTCCCACAGGTTCGATTTCGTTGGATGCGGCATTGGGGATCGGTGGCATTCCTCGGGGGCGGATTATCGAGATTTTTGGTCCTGAATCGTCTGGCAAAACGACGCTGGCGCTACATGTGATCGCAGAGGCACAGAAACTGGGGGGGCTGGCTGCCTTTATTGATGCCGAGCATGCACTGGATGCCTATTACGCCAAAAATCTGGGGGTGGATACGG
>JAPDQM010000142.1:0-8816 GCA_034505795.1 Candidatus Zhuqueibacterota bacterium | reverse complement strand
GATAATTTATAAATCATATAATGCAATCTCTATACCAATTTAATATACAAAATTAATATTTATCTGCATTGATTATAGAGGACTTATAAACCCATACAATTATTTCTAAAAGTTCTCCATATGCCATTAGATGTAAATTTGACACGCTATAATTTTAAAAAATTGTTTAGCAACTGGAAAATTGCTCTTTGTGATGGTTGCAAGACTGACACAACTTTTGTGGTAAATTTGACACAAAAAATTTATTAAGCTTAGATTTTGAAATGAAAAGTTTGAGGGTTCTATCTTTTGAGAGAAATTAGAAGAATCATCAATGCACAGTTATCCCCAAACCCCTCATCTTCCGATACAAATTTGCCCGGTTGATATGCAGAACTTCGGCGGCTTTGGCGATCTTCCAATCGCTTTCATCCAAAACCCGGAGGATGTATTCCCGCTCAAAATCTTCTCGGGCTTGTTGCAGGGGTCTTAGTTCGTGTTGTGCAGCAATGGCTGGCGGTTCTTTTGTTTCAAGCAGGGGGACAACCTCGTTCAGATCGATCAGGTCGCCCTGTTTCATAATCATCAGGCGGTCGACAAATTCGTGGATTGGGCTGATAATATCAAATTAGAGCTTTGAATTTGATTGAATTATACATTTGATAAAGCCCTTTTGCCTTACTATGCGCAAAGCTCATTCGTAGTTGGGAAAGCTATTTAATTCACGTCCCTTAAGGCGATGATCCTTTCTACCTCCCGTAAAACAACGGGAAAATCCCGCAAAGGATCACCAGACAACAATGATTCGATCACAGCGCCATTTTCGGTGTGAAAATGATGGGGAAAGGTTGGTAAATGCGGAAAATCCTCTTTATTATCCCACCTGGCGATGGTTCCTTGGTTGTATAATTGGTACGAATAGTCATAATGCCCGTTGCTATAGTACAAACGGACCTGGAAATGACAGCTTTTTTTCAGTCTGGCTCGTATTTTAATCACAAAATTTCCGTTTGGCAAAGTTGTTAATTCTATAACTTCTGCGGAAAGACAGGCTGGCGAATCCGTTAATTGCACCAGAATCTCTGACAATAACCGATCCATCAGAGACATGAGATTATCTCCTGATGAACCTGCCGCCAGGAACCAAATCCATCGAGAGCAACTTTCCAATCAAAGGCATCATCTTCGAGTTGCAGAAACTCCTCCTGATTCGAAGGCTCCGAAAGCAATTTTTGAGCCTGTTCTCTGGTAAATTTCTGAAAATCAGTATAGCTCATCCGATATTTTCTCTCAAATTTTCTGATCAATCTCTGATACTTCTGCATCTGTCGCTGGACATAATTGAGAGTAATCATTTCAAATGCCTTATCTACCGAATCAAATAACCGATGTTTCACCAATGGTGCGCCGATCGCTTCGATTTTTGTTGACATGGAATCACCTTTTATGAATATTTTTTCGCTTGACTTTATTTAATATACAAACTTTTTGAAAGAATTGCAAGCAAGAATATTATGATGATGGATTAATCCCCAATCCCCGCATCTTCCGATACAAATTCGCCCGGTCGATGTGCAGAACTTCGGCGGCTTTGGCGATCTTCCAATCGTGTTCATCTAATACCCGGAGAATATACTCTCGCTCAAAATCTTCCCGGGCTTGTTGCAGGGGTCTGGGTTCGTGTTGTGCAGCGATGGCTGACGGTTCTTTTGTTTCAAGCAGGGGGACGACCTCGTTCAGATCGATCAGGTCGCCCTGTTTCATAATCATCAGGCGTTCGACGAAATTGCGCATCTGGCGGATGTTGCCGGGCCAGTCAAAGCCGGAAAGATATTTTATCGCGGCTGGCGTAAGGATGGGTTTAACCATTGTATTTTTTTCGGCATAGTTGGTGAGGAAAAAATCGAGCAGCAGCGGAATGTCGGAGCGGCGTTCGCGAAGTGGGGGAACTTTGATAGTGAAAATTTCCAGGCGATAATACAGGTCTTCACGAAACGTTTTCTCAGCCGTCATCTGCTTCAGGTTTTTATTGGAGGCGGCGATAATCCGAACATCGACAGAGGCGATTTCCGAAGAGCCGACCCGCTGGATTTCGCCGCGCTCCAAAAATCGCAGCAGTTTTGCCTGAGCCGAAAAGCTCATGTCGCCAATCTCATCGAGAAACAGGGTGCCACCATCAGCGGCTTCGAAACGACCCTTCTTGGCCGTGTTTGCGCCGGTGAATGCGCCTTTGGTATGGCCAAACAGCTCGCTTTCTAACAAATTATCCGGAATCGCCGCACAGTTGATGTTGATCAACGCCTTATTTGCCCGGGGGCTCTGGTGGTGAATCGCCTGGGCGACCAGTTCCTTGCCGACGCCGTTTTCGCCGAGGATGAGGACTGGCGAATTGGTGGGTGCAATTTTTTCGACCAGGGCAAAGACCCGTTTGATTTCCGGCGATTGGCCGACCATTTGATAGCGGGTTAATGAATCCACTCGATAGTTGATCAACTCCTGCTGCATTTGGCCATGGGCCAGGGCATTGCGCACGGTGACCAGAATCCGATCCCTATCCAGCGGCTTCTCCAGAAAATCATACACGCCCATTTTCGTCGCGGCAACCGCTTTGGATATATCCCCATGGGCGGATATCAAAACGATGGGAACCAGGGGATTTCGCTCGATCATCTCTTTAGCGACATCGAGCCCGGTGGTATCGGGCAGTAGAAAATCCAGCAGCACCAGGTCAATCTTGCTTTCTTCAAATAGAGAAAGCGCCTCATTGCCGGAGTGCGCTTCTCTTATCTGATAGTTTTCACTTTCTAAAATTCTCCTCAAAATTTGACAGATGGAAACATCATCATCGACAATCAGAATATGGCAATCGGGGCATGACATTTTTCCCGGGCTTCCTTTATTTTGAAACTTTTAATCCAATTAAATGACAGAATAATTTTTAGCAGAATAATTGAAATGATTCTGCTATTAATCATTCCGATTCAAAAGAGACCTTTTCAAAATTTGTTCAGTTTCGAAAACCTTAGTAGCATTCGAAATTAAACAAGGCTCTTTAACCTTATTACCATATCGGGTATTAGCTTCTAATAAGGTGATAAGGTTCAGAAATGGGGAATTGCTCATGAGCTACTAAGGCTTTTGATTCCTGTTTTCAATTTTGCAATAAAATCAATTTAGCAATCCGTGTGCCACAGACGCTGTCGCTACATATTGCTCGCCTGTTTAAACCGCATCGAGACCGTTGTCCCAACATTCACTTCACTCTCAATTTCCAGTTCTCCACCATGAGAATCCATAATTTTTTGGACTATGCTCAGCCCCAAACCTGTGCCATCGGGTTTGTTGAATGAAAAATATGGCTGTTTGATGCGATCGAGATATTCCGGCGGAATTCCGCAGCCGGTATCCCGAATTTGAAGCTCGATGAAATTCGATAAAATGCCACCTTCTATCGCATCTTTAAGCAATTGGACTTTCCGAGTCGAGATCAGAATTCGTCCCTCTTCCCGAATGCTCTCCAGGGCATTATAAAATACATTTTTTACGGCGTGTTCAAATTGTCTCTGGTCTATCAGCGCTGGGGGCAAATTTTCCTCCAGTTCCCAGTCGATCTGAATTTTGCTGGTTTTTCCTGGCTGCCACTGGGGAATCAACTCTTTGATTTCACGATTCAAATCGACCGGCTTTAGGTCGGTTTGCTCAAACTCGACAAAGCGCATAAAGCCATCGCTCATTTTCTTCAATTTGGCGACTTGCTTGATGATCGGCGTGATAAATTCTTCCACATCACTCGCTTGAATCTGAGCGTTAGTTCGAACCTTGTGCAGCAATTGTTCGGCGTTGAGGTTAACGGTGGTCAACGGATTTTTAATCCCGTGCGCCAATCGTTGGGCAACTTGTGCCCAGTGCTTGACCTGACGGATGTGCTCCTGTTCCCTAAGGTCGAAGATCATGAAGCAATGCGCTTTGATCCAGGAGACATATAAGGCCTTGAATTGAAGTGGAATATGGTTGGTGGTATCGATCGGGCAAAGACACTGATGATTTGACAAGTTTTCATTCAGCATCTTCTGCAGCGCTGCGCCGATTGGATGAAAATGATCATTACTAAAAATCTCCTGGAATTTTTTGCCTTCAGTTTGATGTGGCAAGATTTGCAAAAGATTGGACCAGTCTTTACCCCAATGACTAATTCTTTGATGGCGATCCAGAATCAACGCTTTGTCCAGCGATTGGGTCTGTTCTAATATTTGAAACAACAATTGCGAGGCGCGCTTGCCATACAAGTGATTTCGTAAAGCGACCAAAGCCATGGCAAACGCAGCAAGGAACAGGATAATGATTAAATAATTTTGTCCTTGCTTTTTCATGGTACCGACCAGGCCCACCACATGGAAATCGAACACCTCATAATCTGTTAAGTTATTAATCGCCTTCGATGAAAATAAAAGCTGGTATTTATTGGGTAGGCGAATTAGCTGAAACCGCTCGAAATTTTTCGGAAATGGTTCTAACAGCAATTGTTTGAGTTGGTGATTTAAAATGATGATCATCTTGTCCGAGGTCAGGGCAATCACCTCAAATAAACCATCGCCATCAAGATCTGCCACCCCATGAACCGTGATCGGCCGGCGATAGGGATCGGAAGAATACATGATAGAAAAATCACCTCGGTACATTCTGACAAATCCGTCCTTACTGCCAATGACGAACTCCTCTATGCCATCGCCATCAAAATCATGGCAGATTTTGATCGCAGCAGGTGCCGTATTGGCCGTAAAATAGCTACCAAACTTTTTGCGACCAAGTTCTTCACCCGTGCGAATATCCAGTTGGATCAATTCATCGTAATTTTTGAAATTGGGATTGCTGCCAAACCGATAGACCACCAACTCTTTTTTGCCATCGCCAGTTAGCTCTCCGACAATGGGAAAAACGCCGGTCCAGTAAGGCCCAATTGTCCTGCGCCAGCGCTCATTGCCCAAATCATCGAGCACAAACACATAGCAGCTATCGTCACTCGTACCATTGAGCTTCACCTTATTATCGGGCGCATAGCTGCCAAATACAATTTCTTGTGATCCGTCATTTTCCAGATCAACAATCTTCGCATTGAAAACCTGGGGGCCTGTTAAATAGCGCCAGGTCTCAAGACCAGAATATGGATCGATGGCAAACAGGCCACGAGTCCCCCGATCTCCTCCACTATCGATCCGCAATAGAATGCGTCGCTGATGGGCTCTATTGATGAACCAATCAATAGGGAATGCAGACTGATGAAATCTTCCATCCAGATCGCGATCCTGTCCCTGAAAAAAGAGACAATTTTCTTTTACCATGAATAAATTATTGCCATCGTGAAGGTAGAAATCAAAAGCGGCTGTGGTTGGTGTCTGATGTCGGAAAAGTATTCGCAGTGAATCCGCTGATGCGCCAGGGATTGGCATAATAGCATAAGGTTTATCTGCAGGGATAATGATGCTTTTTTGATGGTCGAATGTCGTATTGGTCAATACATCGATCTGGTTAGGGTAAACTCCCACCAATTCGTCACCCGGAGTCTGCGGATTTATATCCACAGGGATAAAAGCGATTGCCGATTTTTGCCAGATAGAAAGTAATTCATACTGTTTTGTTGGGTCTGAAGCGCGACTGAAATTATTGGCCAGCACAATAAGGATTATAAAAAATTTCAACCCCTTCTTTCTCATCTTATTATCCGTTGCTGTTATTCATAAACCTGTTTTCAGAATAATCAAGAGCTACCAGATGAAGCTGAGTCAGAAAGATGTGAGAAATCCGGATCGGCTATGTTGTATCTTTTTAGGACCTCCGTTTAAACCACTTAAACCGCTGCCAGAACCTCGGTTTCAAATCCCCTTCGATTGGCATCGGATTAAGTGTCTGAATTGGCTCACCTTTTATTGCTTTAATTGGATTGGCGTAAAATAATCGCTCCGCCATTGAACTGCCAAATTTTTCGGTAATGATTTCGTAGCTCTCTGCCAACGTCACCGTGCGGCTATTTGGTTTATGCCCATCCGACGCCACAAAATGTGCCAGGTTATGTTCGATCATTTTGAACGCCAGCAGCTTCGCCATCTCGCCGTAGCGTCCCCGCAGACTGCCTTCATTGATCTGCATCAACGCGCCGCGCTGGACATATTCATAAACCAGGTACGGGCGATTTTGAAAACCAAGATTGCGTTCGGGATGGGCCACGATTGGAATTTGATCGTTCACAATCAATTGAAAAAATTTATCCGGCACAAATCGGGGGATGCTGTTCAGGGGAAACTCGATGAGAAAATACATGCCGTTGGAATTCAGCGTGGCGATTCGATGAGCAATCGAGGTATCGGCTTGGGCATAAATTTCACAGCCCAAATAGATTTTGATTTTCAAACCGGCTTGCTTCGCTCGCCGACATAATTCGTTATGCGTTTCGATGATCTGGTCTTCTGTTTTGAAACTATTCTCGCTGAGGATATGGGGCGTGGCAACAATGGCAACGATGCCCTCCTGTTCGGCGCGCGTCAGCATGGTCAGTGCATCATCCCAATCATCTGCGCCGTCGTCAATGTATGGCAAAATATGTGAATGAATATCGATTAATTTTCTCGTCATGATATCGATCTCTGATGTGATATAATGATTGTTGTCAGTTTTTCCAACGGATTGAAACAACCCAACGCCTGAAATTCCAAATTCTAAATTACAAGCTACAAATAAATTTCAAATTCAAAATCTCAACGACCCAAACAGACCATGCATTGTGTGTTTAACATTTCACAGATTAGGAATGGCAATTTATTTGGATGTTGTTTATTGAGCTTTGAAATTTCATCAATCGAGCAATCATTGATGGATGGCTTCGGCGAACTCTCGAATTATTCTATCCCGCTTGCCTGTCTCCAACACATTGCCAGTCACAATAAACGAAGCGCCGGCTTTTACTTTTTGTTGTGCGACTTCTGGTGTTTGAATCCCGCCGCCAACGATAACCGGCAATGAACACATTCGGGCAACAGCCTGAATCATCTCATCGGGTACAGGATGAAGTGCGCCACTGCCAGCTTCGAGATAGATCAATTTCATGCCCAAATATTCGGCAGCCAGGGCATGCGCCACCGCAATCTGCGGCTTATCACGCGGAATGGGTTTGGTGTTGCTCATAAATTCCGCTGAGGTCATTTTGCCAGACTCAATCAGCATATAGCCCGTGGCAATCGCTTCCAGATTCAGCATTTTGACGATCGGTGCTCCCATCACATGTTGACCGATGAGCAGATCGGGATTTCGGCCGCTGATGACGGACATGAACAAAATCGCATCGGCATGACGGGAAATTTGTTGTACGCCACCGGGGAAAATAATGACCGGAATTCTCACCGCCGCTTTAATCTGCTTGACCAATTCATCAAAGATGGGCGTGCTCAACAGGCTCCCGCCAATGAAAATCACGTCGGCATCTTCCTGTTCCGCTTGCATCGCCAATTTAACACTATCCTTCAACGAGAGTTTATCTGGATCGATCAGAACGATATAGCCAGCACCTCTTGTTTTTCGGATTTCAAGTAACTTTTGCCAAGTCTGCATTCGGAACCCTTGTTTAGTCCTAAATTTTCAAAAAATTTCAAATGACAACAAACAAATTCCAAACATGTTCGACTACTGGCGGATAATTCTCAAAATTCAATTTTCAAAACGTCAAACTTCTTCGATTGAAGCAAGAATGTTTGAAGATTGGATTTTGAATATTGGATATTATTTGTCAGTTGGAATTTGGGATGTTACATTTTTTTTCTAATGATATTCTCAACTTCCGCCAACGCCAATTCAAATTTGCTCAAATCCTTTGCCCCAGCCAGCGCCATGTGGGGTCGGCCGCCGCCACTGCCTCCAGCAATCGCTGCTATTTCTTTCACAATATCTCCGGCTTTCAAGTTCTTCTGTTTGATCAAATCATCAGTAATCACACAGAGAAAATTGATTTTGCCATCCAGCACCATTCCTAACACGCCCACCCCGCTTTTCAATCGATCTCTCAAAATGTCGCCCATTTCTTTGAGCTGATCGACGGAATTGAGCTGCACCGCTTTCACCACCAGGGAGAAATTGGCAATTGGCTGGGCATGTTTGATCCATTCATCTACCGTTACATTTGATGATTGCACGCGTAGTTGCTGAAGTTCCTTTTCGAGCGATTTATTCTGCTCGATTAGCTGCCGCACCCGTTCGCTCAATTCTGGGGCCGGAGCATTTAGGGTTTCGCTCAGGCTTTCAATAATCTCCCGATCTTCCAGCGAACGGCGATAGGCTTCTTCACCCGTAATGGCTTCGATGCGCCGGATGCCAGCGGCTACGCTGGATTCGGACACAATGCGGAACATGCCAATCTGGCCAGTGGCTGTCACATGCGTGCCCCCGCAAAGCTCCATGCTGAAATCATCAATTTTGATTACCCGCACTCGATCGCCATATTTTTCACCAAAGAGCGCCATGGCGCCCTGTTTTCTGGCCTCGTCATACGAGCTATAAAATATCTGCAATGGAATATTTTCCCGAATTTTTTCATTAACAATCCGCTCGATCTGCTTCAATTGTTCGGGCGCAATGCGCTCAAAGTGCGTGAGATCAAATCGTAATCGGAACGGAGTGACCAACGAACCCGATTGTTGCACATGTTTTCCCAACACCTGCCGTAACGCCGCCTGTAACAAATGGGTGGCCGTATGATTGCGCGCTGTGCTCATTCGCTGATCTCGCTTGACCCGTGCTTTTACCTGGTTCATTGGCAGAGGCTCAGGCAGAAACCCACGGGCAATGTGAATAAT
>JAPDQM010000141.1:0-8933 GCA_034505795.1 Candidatus Zhuqueibacterota bacterium | reverse complement strand
GCCTGGGGCAATTTTGGAGCGCTAATTCTGCTGGCACTGTTAGGGATTGGATTTTATGCCGCAGCGCCATTCTTGATTAAATTGGTGAGCATGGGAATTACCCTGGTTGGCAAAACCATTGTGTTGGGAATCCTGGTTGGTCTGGCCGCGATTCTCTGGTTCCTCTTTACCAGCAAAAAGTTTCGCGCCATCCTGTGGTACTTGCGGGCCAAATTCTATCGCTGGTTCACCTCGCTCATGATCAAATCCAATCCGCTGGATATTATCTACGCCTACGTCAACGAATATTTGAGCGAAAAGCTGAATACCATCCGCAGCGCAGCGGATCATGTCTACGGCATTCGAAATGAGATCAAAAATAATATTGAAAATTATCGGTCACAGATTAATGAGCGGGTGCAGCAGGCCGACGCCCTCAAAAGCCGCTTCTACAAAGATGGCCAATGGACGAACGAGGAGAAGCGATTTCAATTCCAGAAGATCAGCAGCGAAGCCGGAATGTTGCAAACCAATTTGAATAAGTCGGAAAAGCGTTTCGAGCGCGCCGAAAAGTATTGCCAGATCATGAAGAAGATGCAGCAGGCCTTTGAGTTCTATCGGGACAAGACCAAATTTTTTGCGGACACACTCTCTGCCGATTACCGGGAGGCGCAGGCTATGGCCAAAGCCACGGAAGCGACCTCCAGCGTGCTGGGTGGCGACGCCCGGGTCGACATTTACGAACAATCGGTCAAATATGTGCAGAACCAGATTGCCCTGTTCACCGGCCAGGTGGATCGTTTCATGCAGGTCGCGCCGCAATTTATGGCCGAATCCGAAATCCACGACATGGTCAGCGAAGACGCCATGATGAAAACCCTGGAACAATGGGACCAGGCCACTGATCAATTGATGGAGCAGGCCGAAAATATCGGCAAAGCGGGACAGGCACTCTCCAGCGGCGACACCAGCCAGGCCGTGGCTATCGTCATCAGCGGAGAGAAAAAGCAACTGGTTCCCGTACAAGCCGGGACTTCAGAGGGGAAAAAGAAATATAGCTGGTAGCTGCAACATTCCAAATCTCAAAAACCAAATTCCAAATAATGTTCAAGTTGCAACTTCCAATAATTAAATCTGCTGCATTGATTGTGTTTCTGGTATTTGGTGAATTGAAATTTGCGGGATGGAGGTAATTTGAATATTATTTTTGTGAGCTTATTACAACATCGTTGCCAGATATTCAAGGAGGAATAAACATGGCTGATCAATTCGGAGTAAAGGAGACCAAAGGGGGGTTAACGACATTTGCTAAAATATTAATTGGCATCGTCATCATCGCCATTGTCGGCTACGTTGGCTGGAAATTTCTGCCCGGCGAAGTAGGGGTTGGCGGAAAAGAACTGCGTGTTCACCTGGTAACCTATTCAGGGATGGCACCTGGACCATACTTTAACAATGGCATGTCGCCCAATCCCGATTCCCGCTACCTAAAAAATTATAATCTAAAGGTGAAATTCACGGTTATCGACGTGATCCCCGACGCCATCCAGGCCTGGAAAGCGGGCAAGCTCGATATCATCGTGTTGACGGTGGATTCCTATCCGATTGGATTGCAGGAGTTGTTGCCCTTCAATCCTCGGATTTTTTATTTGACCGATAAATCCCAGGGCGCGGATGTCATCATTGCCACCGCCGACGTTCGTTCCATGAGCGATCTGACCGGCCGAAAGGTCGGCTATGTGCCCGGCACGCCATCGCAATGGTTCTTGTTGAACATGCTCAAAGCTGCAGGCATGACCATGAAGGATATCCAGGGGATCGAATTCATGGAAGTACCGCAGGTGTTCAAGGCATTTGAAACCGGCCAGCTCGATGCGGCCGTGGGCTGGTCACCGGATGATATCGGCGTGCGCAATCGCGTTCCTGGAGCTCACTTACTAAAGAGCACCAAAGAGGCCTCGGAAATGCTGTTTGGTATCATGTTCACCAGCCAGGAGCTGATCGACAAACGGCCCAACGATCTCAAAGCCTTTCTCGAAGGTTGGATGAAAGCCGCCGCGGAGCTGAACACCAACGCCTCAGCCCGTGCCGCCGCAGCGAAGATCATGACCGCAGGTTACAGCGGCACCACCGAGGATTACTGGTTGGAGACATTCAACAACGTGCGTTTTGCCACCTATGGCGATAACGTGGCGTTTTTCGGCCTGAATCCCAATTATAAAGGCGTAACGGCGGAGATGGTTTATGATGAGGCTTGCAAGGTCTATCAGGAACTGGGTTTTGCTTCACCCAACTTGCCTCGCTGGCGAGCCGTTTCCAGTGTCGCCACGATCAATTCCATTTCTCTGGCAGGACCGGAGCACCTGGCCCAGACGCCGGCGACGTTTGCACCGCCCACGCCTGGCATGTTAACTCAGCCCGCGGTGGCGACTAAGCTGGTGCGAATCAATTTCGATTTCAATTCCTCGGCATTGCGGCCGGCAGAACAGTTGAAGCTCAAAAACGAATATGGCCAGATTGTGGCCATGAATCGCAATTCGCGCTTTCGGATCATCGGCCATACCGATAATATCGGCGATCGCGACTACAACATCCGACTGTCAAAAGCCCGAGCCCGAGCCATCGTCAATTTCCTGGTGGAGACTTATGGCCTCAGCCCCAATCAGTTCATTTACGACGGGAAAGGCCCCGATCAGCCTATAGCTACCAATGAGACCGAAGAGGGGCGTGCTTTAAACCGTCGGGCAGAGTGCTCGTTGTTGTAAATTATAAATGGGACACGGATTGAACGGGTTGCCACGGATTATTGAATCTTCATTATTTAGGGAAGTTGATGGTTTCCCGGAGATAATTCTATTGATAGCTGTAATCTGTTGGCTTCAATTTAATCATGGCTGAGTGCAGGTTTTTTGCAACTTATTGGACGGAGACAGATTTTTCTATCAGGTAGCATCATTCGAGAGACTTCATCGATCCATCACAACCGTTTATCCGTGTTCCCAAAATCATTTTAGGAGAAAAATGTGTCTGCATGGTTTGAGTTGAGAGGCCGCCTGCCGAAAGCCACCCGCCTCCAGATCGGCCTGATCGGTCTGGCCGGGATTCTTCTGGTCTGGTGGCTGGCAGTGGCTTTGAAAATTTTCAATCCCAAAATTATTCCCACGCCGCTGGCCATTCTGGCGAGTTTACCCGAGTTGGTGACACGTGATCAAATGTTTCGTCATTTGGGTTTGACGGTGTTCATGAACGGCATGAGCTGGATCGAAGGTGCGGCCATTGCGCTACCCATTGGTTTTATCATCGGGCTATTTCCGCTGCTGGGTGCGCTATTCGGCGGGTACATTCAGGCCACGCGCTACATTCCGCTCACAGCCACTATTGTGCTGTTTATGGCGGCCTTTGGCATCTATATGTTCATGAAAGTGCAATTCTTGACCTTCGCCATTCTCGTCTACCTGATCACCGCGGTGGTCTTTCGCGTGCATGAAATACCCCAGGTCTATGTCGATGCCGTGAAAACGCTGGGGGCAAACAAATGGCAGATCATCAAAACGGTGTTTATTCCGCAGGTGCTTTCCCGCGTCTCTACCGATTTCATTAACATTGTGGCCATTAGCTGGACCTACGCCATTTATGTGGAACTGATAAACAAGCAGGAGGGTGGCATCGGCGCATTGATTTATAATCTCTATTTTCGCCAGAACGAGACCGAAAAGCTTTACGCGCTGATCTTGATCATGGTCGGGGTGGGCTTTTTGTTCGATCAACTGTTGCGCTGGATCGATCGCCAAGCATTCCCCTTTAAATACATCTAAGTGGAGAGCAGCATGGGAGAAACCTTTATCAATACCAACCTGCCCGATATTATCGAACTGCTGGATATCAGCACGAGCTTCGATGCGGGCCGAACATTCATCATCAAAGATTTCAATCTGCTGGTGGAAGACATTCCCGACTCCGGCGAGTTTATCGTTATCCTGGGCAAATCGGGCTGCGGCAAGACCACGGTTCTGAAATATATCGCCGGATTGATGACGCCTTTTTCAGGGCGGGTGCTAATTCATGGCCGGGATCGTTCACATGAAGTGCCGATCTCCATGGTTTTTCAGGAGCCGTCGGCGCTGGAGCACTATACCGTGCTGAAAAACGTGATGCTCCCCCTGCTCTATCGTCATGTGCCGGAGCGGGAAGCGGCCGATCGAGCCATGAACATGATCAAGGCCGTGGGATTGGAGGGCCACGAACAGAAATATGCCAAATTTGGCAAACTGTCCGGTGGCCAGTTGCAGCGGGTGGTCATCGCCCGCAGCCTCATCGCCAATCCGGGCATCATTTTGATGGACGAGCCCAATCGCGGCCTGGATAACGACACGGCGCTGCAGATCGACCTGCTCGTGGCCAATCTCTGGCAGCAGTTGCAATCCACCATTATTTTGGTGACTCACGACATCGAACAGGCAGTTTTTTTAGGCACCAAAATTTACGTCATGGGCGGCAAGCCAGCCAAAATCGTGAAAGCCTTCGATGTGCACCTACCTTTCCCAAGAAATCGGGAGACTCGTCGGACGAAGGCGTTTTTGGATTTGAAAAATGAGGTCGAGGATTATATGTTTGCTCTATAATAAAACAGTTACTTCAGATCTGAATCTGCAACTTTCATATATTACCCTTTCTATTCGGCTGATACGATTGCGTCGATATCTCTCTTCAATTTTGGGATAAAAAATTTAAAAATGAGCAGAGCCTCGACAACTGCTTTCAGGATAGAGTTCATTTAAGCTGTTCAATTGCTTTCACTCTGGTTTGCCTCACCTATGCTTGAGTATGCCAATTCGAGCTGTCTGACATTATTCATAATGATCCGCTGACATAACAATGGAATGGATTTTATGATCAAACCATTAAGCCGTCGGGAATTCTCTAAACTGATTACTCTCTCTGGAACGTCGCTGGTGTTTTCTCCATTGCTAAATTGGGATAACCGCAATGCAGCGGATAACATTTGGCATATAGAAAATGAGTATTTTACCGTCCTCTTCGATGCCCCCAACGGACGATTCGCTGTCCAACAGCGGGATGGCAGGTTGCTCTTCTACCAGGCGACGGTACGCGCTAATACACAACACGGAAAACGATCCATTGCCGAACCAGCCTACGAGCACCGCGGCGATTCCCATAACATTAACGATCGACTTGGAAAAGGAAAGCAATTGGTTGTCTATTCCAGAGACCGGCGACGGGAAATCGATTTTGAGACGCGGTTTACACTTTACGAAAATAACCGTAGCCTCGTGGTCGAAACCGTATGCCGAAATGTATCATCACAGGATTTGGTTTTGAAAAGCATCGAGCCCATCTGTGCGATTGAGGAGCAGGGCAGCGGTTTGCATTGGCCCGGAGCCTCCCGGGTGCTGACCAACGGCCCGATGTATTACAATGCCGGCACGATGCACGAGTTTGGCCAGCCCTACCAGGCGCCCGAGCCATACGGGCCCATCAAGGGCGGAAAACTCTCTCCCGATTTTACCTATCCTTCGCCGGAGCGCGTGCATAGCTGGTGGAACATCGGCATCTTCCGCGGCTATGACCGGGAAGGACTGAGCTGCGGATTTATTGAGAACCACACCGGCCTGGGGCAAATTGTCGTTTCTAAGACTGCGACAGGTCAATTGTCGTTATACACCGAATCGGTATTTGCGCCGGAGATGACGTTGCAACCGGGGCAGACCATTCACTCAGACCGGTTCATGATTCACCTCGCTGCCAATCCGTACGAGGCATTGGAGAATTATGCCAGTGCCATGGCGGCTTTGAACCATGCCCGCTGCCATTCCATCGTAAACGGCTGGTGCGAGTGGTTTTTCACATACGAGTTTATCACCGAGGAAGAAGTGATTCGCAATGCCGAATTCGCCGCTCAACATCTGAAACCTTTTGGACTACAATACATTCAGATCGACGAAGGTTATCAGCGTTATCACGGCGATTGGGAGGGCAATGATCGATTTCCCCATGGCATGAAATGGCTGGCGGAGCGGATCAAATCGCTGGGGTTGAAGCCGGGACTGTGGCTGGCGCCCTATGTCATTGCCGAGCCCACCGAGGTCTTTCAGCAACATCCGGAATGGCTTTTGAAACAGCCCGATGGCCGACCGCTGCGAGTAGGTCCGTGGCCGAGCGAGGATACCGACTGGGCGCGCAACGAACATCCCAGACGCTACGGCCTGGACATCACGCATCCCGGCGCGGCGGACTGGCTGTTCCATCTGTTCGATACGGCCGCCAACCGTTGGGGCTACGAAATGTTCAAAATAGATTTTGTGGCCTGGTCATTGCTTTCTGCTCAGCGCTATTACGATCCCGCGGTTACTCCAGCCCAGGCCTATCGCCGGGGAATGGAGATCATCCGCCGCGCCATAGGCCCGGAACGGCACATCAACGATTGCGGTCCCGGTCCGGTATCCGTTGGTCTTATTGATAGCATGCGAATCGAGTGCGACCAGAATTACGGCTATGCCAAATCGGCCTGGCAGCAATATTTTCTGGAATCATCCAGCAGTGCGCCGGCCGCTGCCAAGCGGTATTACTTTCACCAAAGGACCTGGATCAACGACGCCGATCACGTCTGCCTCAATCATCTTTCAATTCCCCAGGCCCAGGCGGCAGCAACCCTCATCGCCCTGAGCGGCGGCAACGTCATTTCCGGCGACCGTCTGCCCGATCTCGACGCCACGCGTTTGGAAATTCTGAAAAAAGTTTTCCCGGCTTATGGGAAAGCAGCCCGGCCCGTGGATCTATTCGACACCGATCGCCATTTGGTATTTGCGTTAACCATCAAAAAACCGTTTGCGGAATGGACCGTTCTGGGCGTGTTCAATTCCAGTCAGAGTGAAACCATCGCCAAATCCTTACCGCTGGAACGGCTATGGTTGAATCCGGGCAAAACATATCTGGTCTACGATTTCTGGATGGAACGATTTTGCGGTGAAGTTGCCAGTGTTCTGAACGTCAGCGTTTTGCCCGGTCATGTGACCCTATTGGCGCTGCACGAGAAAACTGGCGCACCGCAGGTCATCGGTAGCGACCGGCACGTGCTGCAGGGCGCAGTTGAGCTGGAAGATATTAGCTGGGATGCCGCAGCCGGCATACTTTCTGGAACTTCGCTCGGCCCTTTAAACACATCGCACAACGTCGCAGTGTACCTGCCGGAAGCACAATATTGGGTTCAGGGCCGAAAAGTGCTCCACCACGATTTTGAAAATTATAGCGTGAAATTGATGGACGAACACATTTTGAGGATACACGTCAAATTTGCTCGTTCAGAGCGGGTGCGATGGCAGATTCGATTGGATGATATTTTCAAATAATTGCTGGAGCCATTTAATAACAAAGACGCTAATTACGCTACTGGAATTGCTGGCAATCTAATTGGCTCATTAGCAAGCTGGAAATTGAAAATTATCCAAGCAGAAACTCTTTATGGATTGCACCGTAACTTGCGGTGCGCTACCTACGCATTATGCACTTTTTCATCATTAAACCATGGGCTTCTGCAAAACAAGAAAAATCGTCATTTCGAGCGAAGCGAGAAATTTGATGAATCAATTAAATGCAGATTCCTTACCCTCCTCTGTCTGCCTTATGACGGACCGAAAACTGCAATTTTGCAGGAGTCTTCATTAAAACTGAGAAAGGAGTCAACCATGCGCGCAATAAAGACAAAGTTCACAATCGTCATCTTCCTGTTCCTGTTACCCATTATTTTGTGTCACACGATTCTCGCACAGGAAGAAAAAGAAAAGAAGGGGAAAATAGAACAATTTGAAAAAGAATTAGAAGAGGATAACTCCGATAGCACGATCAGCAACGATAATCAGGAGGGCGGTTCGGTACTAAGCAATTTGCTTGGTGAGATTCTGTTCGATCCAAAAGTGTTGCTCTACCTATTTATCGGTAGCTCGGACAATGAAGATACTTTTCTGGGGCTAAATTTCTGGAATAGCTACTTCTCCGATTTTCCCTATCAAAGTCGGAATGTAGGACTTTATGCTTCACCAGAAATAGCCAACAAACGCTTTTCAATGAAGTTATTCGGCAATTATTTTTACAACAGCACCGACTTGCAGGGCTTTGATTTTCGAGCCCGCATTTGTCCGCTACCTTTTCTGGGAGCCGCGCTGGATTTCACCGAACTGAATGAAGATCTGGGTGCCACTCAGGACAATATTCAAATCTACAATATATTTCTCAACTATTATCGAGGTCGCAGCCAGCATCTGGCCTTGTGGTGGGGATTAGGCGCAAAAGGCATCGCTGGTGATAAAACTCGTCATGCCTTTGCGATCAACATCGGGACGGAAATCTATCCCATCAAGCCGATCAGTTTCCACTTCAATTATAACATCGGCTTGATGAATGACAATGCTGTTGGGGAGTTATTGCTTCACCTGAATTTTCATATTCAACGCTCCATTGTGTTCGTCGGATATCATCGCTATTCCGTTGGAACCGCAATTTTGGATGGCGCGATTGGCGGGATTGGAATTTATCTTTAAATCTCGATAAATAGTATCCAAGCAGAAATTCCTTTGGTGACATGTTTATTCTTATTCTATATTGACTGACGATTGCCAGAACCTGAATTGCCCCTGAACAATTGCAATTGCGCGATTTTTTCGTCAAGCGTCATGCGTGATAGTCGATCTTCCGTGCGTCTCTCAATTGATTGGGACGGATCCCGATAAACTTCCATAGCCTCGCTCCGAATTTTTGGTTTTGCTATTTTAACACGATTAATTTTTTAGTCGCCTCAAAATTCTGATTTTTGTTATGGTCGATTGAATGTGCTGTTAGCCGATACAGATATATTCCGCTCGGCAAGTCCCCCGCCTGCCATTGCAATTGATGCGTTCCCCTGGGCTTCCATTCATCCAACAGCGTTGCCAGTTCCTGTC
>JAPDQM010000140.1:0-9042 GCA_034505795.1 Candidatus Zhuqueibacterota bacterium | reverse complement strand
AATATGCGCACATTCATTCGACTCACTCTGGTATTGATGCTGGTTTGGCTGCACCAGACCGGTCTCAGCCAAACTTTAGATGAGTTCATCAAGCAGGCGGAGAACGAAAACCGCAGCGGTAACCCCGCTCAGGCTGCGGCGATCATGGAACAGGCTCTCCATCAATTTCCAAATCATGCTACGATCTATGCTTATCTGGGATTGTATCGCGGCATCCAGGCCGGCACCACGCAAAATTATGCCGAAGCCGGACAACTGATCCAGGAGGCGTATGAAAAACTGAACAAAGCAGTGGAACTCGAACCCAACAGCCCAATCGCCAGGCTCAATCGCGGCATTTTGAGCGTCAATGTGCCGCAGTTCTTTGGAAAGCTGGATGAAGGTATTCAAGACCTGGAAACCCTGCTCCATCTGGAGCAACAGTCCCCTGGCAAAATCAATCGAGATATGTTGGCAGCTACGTACCAATTCCTGGCCCAGGGCTATGAGAAGAAAGGCAACTCGCAGCAGGCCATATCCTCCTGGCAACAGGTAATCAAGCTGGTACCGCAATCCGAACTAGCCAAAACGGCCGAGAAACACATCGCCGACCTCTCTGCAACACCATCGCCTTCAACCGGGACTAAACCGGCAGTCGATATGCCACCATCATCGCGCCTATCGTCTGACGACGCGGCTATGCTGGTACAGTCGGGCAAGACACAGTTCGAAGCCGGAAATTATGAGCAGGCCGATAGGCTGCTGCGAAAGGCCATCCAATTGGATTCCACCCATCTGGAGGCGTATAAATACCTGATTCGCACCACGGAACGACTGGCGGAGAAAGGGTATGACGCCCGCATTTACAACGATACGGAATTGCGCACGAGGCTCGCGTTTGAAATCAGCAATCTGGCCGAGAAAGCCGTTGCTATTGCGCCGAACGATCCCGAGCTTCGTTTGATGCGGGGCGAAATCAATGTCATGATGCCATTCTTTGTCGGTAAACAGGATCAGGGCATGGATGATCTCAACTGGGTCATCAAGAGCAATGCGCCAAAGGAAATGAAGGCCGAAGCCCTGTATTGGTTGGGCTATGGCTACCAGCGAAAAGCCACCACCCAGTGGATCAAAGTGGCTACTGATTATAAGAATACCGAAGCCGCGCAAATGGCAATGGCGAGCATGAGGCCTAACGTTCAACATCTGGATACTAAAAAATATCAGCGGCCATTCGTGGCGATTGATTTCGTTTTGGGATTTCGTGATGAACTGGCACCCCAATCGGCCATCTGGATCGAAGACCGGGCCGGCAATTTCATCAAGACTGTGTACGTCTCCGGGTTCAGCGGCCATGTCAAAGAGAAACAAGCGAACCTAACGGATTGGGCCAGGGTGTCCAAATTTCGCGATACTGATGCGGTCACCGGCGCCAGCATTGATGCAGGACATCATATCTATGTCTGGGATTTGAAAGATTATCAGGGGAAGCCGGTGAAAACGGGCGAATATGTGGTCAAAATCGAAGTGGCGTACTGGCCTAGCATGCAATATCAGTCATCCAGAGCCAATTTTCCCATCGGCGCTAAAAGCGCAAAAATTATGATCGAAGAGGGCGATCTGGTGCCTTATCTTGGGGTGGAATATTTTGCCAAATAGATGGCTTTTGGTTGCCAATTGCTACTCGCTAAATCGAAGAGACTGTCAGTAAAAGCAGCTCACTGGCAGTCTCCTGCCAATCGTGCTTCATGGCTACCAGGCGCCAATAATGGCTCCCATGATGATGATAGAGATCATGCGATAGCCTGCCTGGATGAGGTAAAGCCTGAGCGACCAACTGCTGTACAAATAGTCGGAAAACATATTGGCGGCTACAAACGCAACTGCTACAATTGCTCCTACCGAAATTCCACTCAATAATGTAACTTTTCGCATGGCGGTCAGGATCAACGCCAGGCCCAGAGCCGTAATGAAAATGCAGACAAAACCAAGCAACATGGGTACGGTTGGAGAGGTCAATTCCTGTTTGGTTTTACCCAATGCTCGTCGCCATGGTTTACCAAACATCAGCCCAGAATACCACAGCGTTCCCAGAAAGTAAGCGGCGATGGCCGCGACCAGGACCGCCAGATAGTTGATTTTGCTAAAATCAAACATAGTCTCCCTCCTGATTTGACTGATTTTTTATTCGCTGTCGTTGATTGTCTTTATCGAATACCTGAAGCGGTTGCAATGGTTGCTCTGCTTCGACGATCTGCTGGCCAGTCCAGAGCTTTGGTGGATTGTCTCTACCCAGGTCACGATATTTTCGGGTGGGATGTCGTCCTGCATATTGTGCGCAGGGGCGATGACATAGCCCCCGTCCCGCCCCATGATGGCGATCAGCTCAGTTATGTGTTGCTGAACTTCATCCATCGTGGCAAAAGGCAAAAATTGCTGCACATCGACGCCCCCCCAAAAAACCAACCGTTGGCCAAAAGTCGCCTTTAATAATTGCGGTTCCATACTGGAGGCAGAACACTGGACCGGATTCAAAATATCCACCCCACAAGCGATCAACCGATCCAGCAGGGCAAAAACCGAACCGCATGAATGATGCCAAAAATAGCCCTTCATCAATTCTTTGGTCCGCCGAATACGAGCCGAAAAATACGGTGCGATCAGCTCATCGAACATTTTCGGCGATAGCAGCGGGCCTAATTGCATGCCAAAATCATCACCGCTCATCGTCAGATCGAGATATGGCCCCAGCACCGCGTAGTACTGCTCGATCACTTGCATCTGGATATCCAACACCTTATCGAAAAAACGCCGCACAAAATCGGGATCGCCAGCCAGCCGCATCAAGAAATCATCATAGCCGCACATCCAGCAGCCTAACTCAAGAATGCCATAAACTGGATGCTCGCCAATGATCACGTAGCGATTTTCCTGCGCCAGCGTCCTGGCATCTCGTTCCCATCTTGCCAACAGTTCATCATCAACCCGCGGTTCCGGCCATTGGAAGTGCGCCAGATCATCACTGGAAGCACCCTTCAGCGGAGAGTGGCTAATTTCAGCGTACGGACCCACTTTTTTCCGATGAACCCCCCAGCAATCCACCATAATCGTTGGTGAGATGACTTTCGAGTGTGGGCTTGGCAAATCGATAATGCCACCGACAGATCGAAAATCGGTTCCCGCCCACTCCAGGATTCGCTCATCCACGCCCGAGTTGGTCAATTCTGGAGCGCCTGAAAATCCAAGAAACTGGCGCAGACGATCCTGGCAGCGTGGGGTCATAGACGTCAATGTTGTCGCACCGATATCAATAGGCGGCCGGTCGCTATTTTGATGCGTCATTGCCAGCTTAAATCGCTGTCGGCTATCCATCTTATGTGATGCTCCTTTTGTCAACGTTGGCAACTATTGAACACACAGCATGCTGCTCCCATCTGGCGATTGGAGTATCAGTCATCTGATCACTTCGAAGTAAGCGGTATCCACCAGAGCCGAGCCAAAAACGCCAATACCATCACCTTCAAAATGAAATTTCGGCTCATATAAATTGCCATCGATATCCTGAATACGGCCATGGGTGAGAAAATAATCTTTGAAGTTTTTATCGCCCGCATATAGAATAACTCGATAGCGGCCATAGAACCAGATCTGAAGCCATGAAACCTCAGCATAGTGAATGGAAAAGCCCTCGTAAAAGGTTTCCACCCATCGAGATTGGTATTTTAAACGATTCAGATCCTGATCATCAATATCGTCGACACGGATACCATAAAGATTTTCGCTGATAAAATTATCACGCGATGCCTCCAGAGCTACAAAGGACATCACATAAAATGTGGTGGTCGGCGATCGTTTAAATGCCACGGCAAATGACTGCAAATTGCCCTGGCTATCTCGTTGCCGATAGCGTAGTGGGTCGAGCCTGGATTTTTCGGGGACAATTTGAAATCCGCGACCGGGAACAGTTGTCGTTGAACTGGCATTCAGGTTATGATTATCGATCGTGGCGTTAATTTCGATGCGATAGGTTTTTTCAAAATCAATGGCCAGATCATTCCCTGGATAATGATAAGCAAAGGTGAACGGATCGTAGCTAAGCGCGTACGTTGAGCCAGTCGTGACATCGCTTAATCTGACCGTGGCATCCGCAATCACAATTTGAGCCAATTCAATGTCCCGATTCAATGGAAAATTGCGGGTGATGCGGATCTTTTCCACCGCCTGTCCAGGGAATAGATACCCCTCAACCACAATTTTGGGAGTATACGTCCGTTCGTCAATAGTAATTGGCGTTTCCCCGCATTGGATATTTAGCAGGATCAGCGACAGGTATAAAATCAGCACGGTTAGCCGTTGCTTCATTTGCTACTCCATGAGGTTAAAATAGAATATTTACTCCCAATGTTGGCAAAATTGGAAACATGGTGACTGCATCAAGGGTCTGAACCACTTTCTTGTTGTCGATGATCTCATCCTGATATTGGATAAACCAAACGTTTTTGCGATTGCCCATGTTAAAAATCTGGAAATACGGCGCCAGCGTGAAATGCCGATATTTTCGTTCCATCGTTAGGCTGAGATCAAACCGAGCATAGGCGGGCAAGCGGAAACTGTTTTGCGCGGTTGGGTAAATATTATAACCACGATAGTAATCCTGATCCGGCAAGGGATTGGTGAAGTAGATGGAACTGGTGGTTGTAATTGGCTGTCCCGAGGCATAGACCAGCCCCAGCCCCAATTGCCAGCGAGTGCGATCCTGGTGTAGTTGGCGGCCCTGCCACTGTCGCCACGCATTCCGAATATCCATCGTGCCGATGAGATTAAAGGTGATGGTGCGGTCATGCCGTGGAACAAATGGCTGGTTCTGATTCACGCCATCAATCTGATATTCGGTTCTGCCGAGGGCACAGGCCAGCCAGCCCGTAATCGGCCCTCGCTCTTTTTTAACCAACAATTCCAGTCCCATCGAATGCCCTGTACCCTGGTCAAACAGCCCCTCGGCATCTTTGTAAATGGGCTTGCCGTTGCTATCGAAATATTTTGGCTGCAAATCCGCATAAAAAAAGTAAGACAGCGTATAAACATTGAAATATTTTTTATGATAAGCTTCAATTTCCAGCGCCAGATCATGCAGTATCTCTTTCTGAAAACCAACAATGATGTGTCGAGCCGACGATCGGTCATAAAACTCATCGGCATTATTCCAGATGTCCACGAAAAAGGTGCGCGGGATGCGGAACAAATATTGATGATAGAGACCGGCGGCTGCTTTCAAATTGACTGTCTCTGTCAAGCGATATTTCAAACTGAGCCGTGGGGCCAGATCATTAAATCGGCGACTACAAACGAAAAAGTCATCCCGCAATCCGGCCTGCAATTCCCAAAAAACGGTGGGACGCCAGACGGTCTGCACGAATGAGGAGACATGCTTACCCTTTCGCACCACATCCACAGTTCCGCCGGGAAATTCCTGGTACAGTGAACCGCGCAGATTTTTGAGTTCAACACCCAATTTGGTCAGCCAGCTCTTTGAGTAATAATATTCCAGATGGCCCTTGAATGTCAAATCCTCCATCTGGTTCTTTTCTTTAATCAATTCGAATCGAAAATCCGATTGAAAACGACTCCCCGTAATCCAGAAATTGCTGAACAACGATGGCGAAAAGATATGAGTCCAGCGAATGCTAGCCGTGCTATTGCCCCAGATGTATTTAAGTCGCTGATCATCATCGGTCTGGTTTTCAAAATCAAAATTCAAATCATCTTGTCCATTATAAGTGCTGATCGTCAGTTTGTTGCTGGCATTGATATCAAAATACGCCTTCAAATGGCCGTCATAGAAATAATAGTCGGGAATATCCTCCATGGTCCGGCCGATGGTCTTATCAAAATAGGTGCGACGAAACGAGCCCGAAAGAGATCCGATTTTGCCAAGAGGAAACTGCAACGTGGTTTTGGCAGAAAGCAAACTGACACCGACCTTGCCCTGGAACTCGCGACGATTGCCATCGAGATTGGTGACTTCCAGCACCGACGACAGCCGGCCACCGTATTCCGCACCAAAGCCACCCCGGGAAATTTCCACTGCTTTGATCGCATCGGTGTTAAAGGTCGAAAAGAGGCCAAAAAAATGCTCCGGATTGTAGACATCGGCGCCATCAATGAGATACAGGTTTTGATCCGGCAAGCCCCCGCGCACATAGAGCTCCGATGAGAAATCTGATATCGCGACAATGCCGGGTAGGCTTTGCAGCGAGCGCAACAAATCCGCTTCTGCCACCTGCGGGATACGATCGATCTGACGGGGACTAAGCTCAATTTTCGAGATCGGTTTTTGGAATAATTGCACGCTGGTGCGAACCGAATCGGCTACCACCAGCACCTCGGACGTCTCCAGTACGGTCGGTTTCAGATGAATATTAATGGTCAATCGGGCGTTGGCACTGATCAGGATCGGCTGACTGAAGGTTTTATAGCCGATAAATTGACAGACAAGCACATAATTGCCAGATGGAATTTTGGGAATGGAATAGAAACCGTTACGATTGGTGGCAGCGCCAAAATTGGTTTGCTGCAGAAAAACATTGGCTCCAATGAGTTGCTCGCCGGTCTGGTCATCGTATACAAAGCCACTAATTGAACCATTGGTCGGCATTTGGGAAAAAATAGGGTTGCAGATTAATAGAAAAATGGAACAGCAGAACCATTTTTTCATCGTTGTCCCTTCCCGAAAGGTTTGGCTGGACGCTTTTCTGATAAATTTAATTATTGAAATTATATGAAAAACTTTCTTGAAAAGCAAGCAAGAAATTAGAAATTCTTATCAGTGCCGATTACCCACCACCTGGAATGCTGGTCGGCAAAATCCATGATCGAGAGCGAATTGCGGCGCAAGCGCTTGCTGCTATTATCACCATTTCAAATTGGCAACTACCAATCTCGATAAGCACCTCGCCAAATAGTCAAATGGGCTGTTGATGACGAAGCCCCGCTTCAACAGCCCATTTTTCATGCAATGCATAGCGACAATATTTTTTGCATGGCATCCGTTTTCAGCTTATCATATAGCAAGCGGCCCGATTGCTCAACCAGATTGGCGGATTCTATTGACCAATATTTCTGGCAGTCTCGACAATCCCGCCATCCCGGGATTCGACAATGATCGTGGCCATGGCGATGCCGGTGGGTACCCTCCCGGGCAAGCCCCATTGGATCTGAACCGATTCCAAGGGCAAAATTCTTTCGATTTCTTGAACCGGCTTTTCGACGGTAACGCCAAACGGCGGTTTGAGCCTGGCGACAACCTGATGGATCGCTTCTCCGGTCACATTTTCTAAAGTCAAAATCAGCATGGGCCGCGGTTCATTTTTGGTGGCTTTGGTCAGATCCAATTTCCATTCAAATCGGGGGGCAATCTCCACTGGCTGGACAATAAAATAGCGCCGATCCTCACCAGCTCGGGCCTCGATCACCGTTTCATTCGTCGTCACCAGATTGCCAGGAATTTTATAGGAATAATTGAATTGTGTCGAATCGCCCCGCAGCAATCGAAGCGAATAGCGAAATGCAGTCAGCACCGTATCAGGCCAGGCATGGCTCCGAATATCATTGGACAGGATGCGCACCGCCAGGGTATCTTCAATAGCTCGCACTCCCATTACGATGGTTTGAAAATTGAGCACCTCGCCGACACGCAGCCGGGCACGAATGGGAATTACGATGCGGATCGCGGTGGTATCAGGCGGCGAACAGCCCCAGTGACCGACGCCCCAATAGCCGGGATTGCAGAGATGATTGATCCAACTGGCAATTTTATTGAATGTCTGATTAGGCTCCTGGCAGGAATTGCGACCATAGGTGACGTCGCTGGTGTAATCGGTCACCTCGCTGATTTTGCTGAGCCAGCCGCAATTGGCCATAATGATCAAATCATCCTGCGCTTTAGTGGCCACCCCGTAATTCGCGGCAAAATGGCTGCGCAAGGTCGGTTGCATGGAAGGATATTCATGGGGATGCAGCACATACCAGTCCACTGGTTTTCCGGCTCCAGTTAACTTCGCTTCAGTCCAGGTGTCGAAGTTCCAATTTGCGTCCCCCACTTCCACTCCGGCATCGGCGGTTGCTGGGTGTGCTGGAATGCCAACCGCCCGTAGCAGCGCAACCAGAAAACAGGCCTCGTCTGCGCATTGAGCTGATGTATGATGCAGCAATAGTTCCAGCGCATCATTGGTATGATAGTTCAAAGAATAGCTCCAATGACCGCTGACCCAATCATTCAGTTTTTTCGCGGAAGAATAAGACTCGATTTCACCCTTGACCTGAGCGATAGCAATTCCAAAAATCCGTTGATCATCTGGATGCAGGGAATAAGTCAAAGCCTGATCCGAATTGGTGCCCGAACCGAACCAGATGGCTGTTTCCTCGAAACCGAAACAAGCCTCGCCATTCACTTCCTGCGGATTGAAAATAACAAAAAACGGCAACGACCTGGTAGCTGTTCTGCCGCCCTGCTGTACCTTAAAATTAGCCGCATATTCGCCCACTGGAATTTGGGTCGCCGCGGTCCAGAGCGAACTGTTCCAGTCTTTCCAGTTTCCCGACCAGGCGTCTCTCGATTCGGATAGCTTCACCGTTTTGGCCGCTCGATTCTTGGAATCAATGATTTCAACCAGGACGCCTTCAATGTTCTTTTCGCCCTGATATTTGAACATGACCTCGCTGCCGCCGCGCACAAACACCATTTGATTAATCCCATTTTCGCCAGTCTCTGGTTCATAGAATTTGAGGCCATTGCCGATAGCGTAATTCCCATCCCCGATAAAATTATCATGTGAGCGGCAGTTGATCGACAGCATCGTCAGCACTCCCAACAATAGCCGTGCCAGACTGGTACTCACCCAATGCATCCTTTTTGTTTTCATTGTCTCCCTCCTGAAATCAAAATGTTCCCAAATGTCTAAATTTTTATCATGAGATCACTCGAACAGCTAAATCTAAAAAAACGACTTTGCGACATGGCTGATGGGAAACGGATCGAAGGATCGCAATGACTGGCTATGGCAT
>JAPDQM010000139.1:0-9105 GCA_034505795.1 Candidatus Zhuqueibacterota bacterium | reverse complement strand
GCGACATGTTGGTCTGGTTGCAGTCCAGGTACATGGTGAGCGGCTCTCTGGGGTGTTGATCGGCAATGCGCTGGCACTCTTTCAACAGCCAGGTCTTGCCCATGCCGCTTTTGCCGTGAAACAGCAGGATGGGCGGCTTTTCCTTGCTATCGCATAATGTGGTCAGCGCCGCTTTGAAGGCCATTAGTTCGTCGTCACGATCCACAAAGTAATCCATGGGGCGTTTGCTCAGCTGATTCGATTCAATTTCAAAATGTGTTGGCTTAATATAATCGAAATCGCCTCGAATGTCAAGCGAAAATTTTTGCTACTGGCAGTACCTTGCTGAATGAGGATAAAAATGGCTCAATAGTTTGGATGGCGAGGATGGTCCATGAATTGGATCAGGAAAAATGGATCATTTGCTGGGTTCATTTTTGGTCGGGAAAATGCTCAATAGATTTATGAACCAACAGATCTGGTTTCATCGCCCCGAATATCTGTTAGTCTATTTAGAGGCCAATGAGTTATTTCCTCGATGTTATCAGTTGATGCTGCTTATCCGCTAAGGACATTTTGAGCGCGACTCACGCCCGGGAATTTTCATATTACCGATTCACCGCTGGCGCACGGGTGTCGATCACATTGGTAGATTAGGATTTGCTTTTTCAATGATAAACTTCTTGCATTTCAAACTTTTTTTTATTATTTTTATCGGCCTTAAAAACGATCGGTTACCATTTGATAACCAGATGTTTTGATTTCAGGATATCTAATTTTTGGTGGTGGTGAATATGGAACAAACGAAAGAAATTGATCAATTGCCGGATCTTCACGAGATGGAGCTCAATGGCAAAAGCTCCCGTTTTCCGGGATTCTACAAACATGACCTCTCGGTTCGATTGGATTTGCTGGAACAATGGTATCCGTTAACAACCCATGAAAAATGGATGTTGAAACGTGAGACATTGACTCCCGAATTGGCCGACATTATGGTGGAAAACGCCATTGGTGTGTTTGGATTGCCGTTGGGGGTAGCGGTAAATATCAAATTGAACGATAAAGACTACGTGGTGCCGATGGCTGTGGAAGAGTCATCGGTCATAGCAGCGCTGAGCAATTCGGCTCGTTTAATCCGCGACCACGGTAAGTTAACTGCTGAAGCAACCGAGCCCATTATGTTTAGTCAGATTCAGTTAGTCAACATCAAAAATCCGACGCGTGCCAAGAAGTTAATTTTGAGCAAAAAGGATGATCTGTTGAAGTTGGCCAATGAACAGGATCCGGTCCTGGTCGAACTGGGGGGTGGTGCGAAAGACATTGAGGTGCGGATCATCGAATCTCAGAGCGGCCCGATGGTGATTGTGCACATATTGGTCGATTGTCGGGACGCCATGGGGGCCAACGCGGTGAACACCATGGCTGAAACGTTGGGGCCAATATTGGCCGATCTGGTACATGGCGAAGTGGTTTGTCAGATCGTTTCCAATCTATCGGATCATCGGCGGGTGCACGCGCGCATGGAGCTGGAGGTCGATTGCCTGGCGCGAGCGGGTTTTACTGGCGAACAGGCCGCCCAACGCATCATTCAAGCCTATCACTTTGCCGATGCTGATCCCTATCGAGCCGCCACCCACAATAAAGGCGTGATGAACGGGATTGACCCGATTTTGATTGCGACGGGCAACGACTGGCGAGCGTGCGAGGCTGGGGTCCATGCCTACGCGGCTCGATCGGGTCAATACAAGCCAGTGAGCCAATTCTATCGGGATTCATCCGGGCGACTGATCGGGGAGATGGAAATTCCCATGGCGCTGGGCATTGTCGGTGGAGTTACTTCGATTCATCCGGGCGTGAAAATTCTCTTGAAGCTGATGAAAATAAACTCCAGCAAGGAGCTGGCCGAAGTCTGCGCTGCTGCGGGTCTACTGCAAAATTTCTCGGCGATCTGGACACTGGCCACGGAAGGCATCCAAAAGGGACACATGACGCTGCATGCACGAAATGTGGCCGTTTTCGCCGGCGCGATTGGTGAGATGGCGATCAAAGTGGCTAATCAGATGGCGCATGAGGGTCGTGTGCGTTACGATCGCGCCAAGCAAATCCTCAAGCATTTGCTGATTCGCGAAAAGCAGGAGAACGAAAAATAAGCGATGGGCAAATAGGCCGAACCGTCGATAATATTGTCGCCGAGCGCAAGTAGCAGGGTAAAGTAAAAGGATCGGTGCATTATTCCTCATCGGCGACAGGTGGCGTTGTGGCCCGTCATTGAACATAAATCGAAACCAAACCAGAAAAATTCTATGATTTCAACCCATGCTTCGGCCGCGGCGAAAATAATTCTCTTCGGAGAACACGCCGTGGTCTACGGCCAACCCGCGGTGGCATTGCCGGTGCAGGATGTTCGCGCGTCGGCGGCGGTATCGGTAGATCATGAGATTGCGCAACCGATCATTGAGGCCAGGGATTTGAAACTGGAAGCCTCGCTGGGGGGAGCACTTCCCGACGCCGTGCAGCACATCGCCCGAGCGATCGAGTTGGTGAATGAAAAAGTGGTGCGGTTGCCCCAATCCGGGTGGCGGATCACCGTCTGGTCGAAAATTCCCATGGGACGTGGTCTGGGTAGCAGCGCTGCGATAGGCATTGCCGTGCTGCGTGCATTGATCACAGCCATGGGCAAAACGATTATCCCCACGGAATTGATCCAACTATCGTTTGAATTGGAAAAGATCCATCATGGCACCCCCAGCGGCATCGATAACACGGTTATCGCCCTGGAAAAACCAATTCTATTCCGCAAGGATCGTGAACCAGCGCCGATTAAAGCAGGCAACCTCTTTTTTGTGGTTGGGGATACTGGAGTGTCCAAGAAGACCGTGGAAGTGGTATCCCAGGTGGCGGAAGAACGCAACAAGAACCAGGAGTATTTCGATCGCATTTTCAATCAGATTGGCCAGCTTGCGCAGGAAGGCTGGCGCGCGTTACGGGATGGCGATTCCAAAAAAGTGGGTCAACTGATGAATGATAACCAGACCATGCTGGAGCGCATCCATGTGTCATCACCGGAATTGGATAATTTAATCAAGGCTGCCAGACTGAGCGGTGCGCTGGGAGCCAAATTGTGCGGTGCAGGCAAGGGTGGCTGTATGGTAGCCATTACCAGAGATGGGACGGCTGCGCGGACTGTGGCGGATACGCTGCTCAAGGCCGGTGCCAGGCGTAGTTTTGTCACCCGGCTCAAATAGTCGACAGATTCCTGACCTAATGAATAGTGTGCCAGATGAAAACCTATATTGTGGCGATCACCGGTGCCAGTGGTGTGATAATCGGCATTCGTCTGATCGAGGAACTAATAAGCCGATCGCTGCAGGTGTTGGGAATTGTGACTGAAAACGCCACGAGGGTTATCGAGCACGAGATTGGTCGCAACGTCTCATTGCCAGTCGGCGCACGCTATTTTGAGGCCGACGATGCTGCTGCACCAATGAACAGCAGCTCGTTTCGCTGCGAGGCTATGATCATCGCCCCGTGCTCCATGAAGACGCTGGCCAACCTGGCCAGCGGTGCGGCTTCGAACCTGGTCGTGCGGGCTGCAGAAAATCAACTGCGAACCCATCGGCCGTTGATCCTGATGCCAAGGGAAACGCCCCTGTCACTGGTGCAGCTTCAGAACATGGTCACCTTAAAAATGGCCGGAGCGATCATCTGTCCACCTATGGCCGGGTATTATTATCACCCCCAATCCATCGCCGAGATGACTAATTTTTTTGTGGGAAAGATTCTCGATCTGCTGGAGCTTCCGAATGAGTTATATCGCCACTGGGACGGCAGTTAATATGGTGTAGCATATTTGAAGTTTGTCCCGTGGCTCAAGCCAAAAAATCCATTTTAACCCTTTTGGATTTTTAAAATTTCGTTTGCTTTTTTTTTCGAAAGACTAACATTATGACCGCCAAACAACGATTTTTAGCAGCGATCCAGCGTCAACAAACTCCTGATCGTTTGCCCGTCACCACCCATCATGTCATGCAATATTTTCTGGATCGCTACCTGAACGGCATCTCTTACGATGAGTTTTTCGATCGTTTTGGACTGGATCCGATTCGCTGGGCTGTGCCCCACAAACCAGATGAAAGCAAAGGTCATTATTACGATAATAACCAGCCCCAGGTGGATTATTGGGACAGCCGCCGCATCGCCTCCGATCAATGGCAAATCAGTTCCGAGGAATTGCCGGATGATCAATATCGTACCATTCGCTATTATTTCAAAACCCCAAAGAAAACGTTGACCATGGTTACCCAATCCAATGTCCACACGACCTGGGTGGCCGAACATCTGGTTAAGGATAAATCCGACATTGATATCATTGCTGAATTTGTTACCGCGCCGCTCTGCGACGTGAAAGCCATCAACCAAATTGCTGCGGATTTTGGCGAACGAGGGCTGGTGCGCGGCCATATCTGTTGTTTCGATGTCTTTGGCCAGCCCGGCTGCTGGCAAGATGCCTGCTGCCTGTATGGCACCGAGCAGATGATCATGGCAGCGATGGATGATCCGGATTGGGTGCATACTTTTTTGAAGGTACTGCAGCAACGGAAAATTATTTTTACTCGATCCTTGAAAGGCGCCCACTACGATCTGCTGGAACTGGGTGGCGGCGACGCCTCAACTACGGTCATCTCGCCCCGATTGTTCAACGAATTTGTCGCCCCGTACGATAGTGAATTGATTCGATTGGCGCATGAAGCGGGCCAGCGCATCGTCTATCACACCTGTGGTGGCATGATGCCGATTCTGGAGGATATTGCTGCCATGCAACCTGATGCGATGGAGACATTCACGCCGCCGGCCATGGGCGCAGATGTGGACCTGGCAGAGGCGAAGCGCCGCATTGGCGACAAAGTATGCATGATCGGGGGCTTCGATCAATTTCACTTTTTCAAAGACTGCACGCCGGAACAAACTCGTGCTGAAGTGCGGCGCTGTTTCGAAGCGGCTGGCATCAATGGCGGCTACATCCTTTGTCCGTCGGATCATTTTTTCGATGCCGAGATCGAGCTGATCCAGGCGTATGCCGATGAGGCTCGTAAATGCCTTTATTAAAACACCTCAGTTCGATCGGATTGATAAAGCAATTCTTGAAACCGCCGAATCTATTCGCGTGAGCCCCTGCTTTCTATCAACCAACCAGTTCTAATCGCATGCGAATTCTTAATAATCTGGGGATCCCGAAAGATCGGTCTAATTCAAAAATTAGCAGAGCAAAAGCCATCGAGAACCCAATTGAAGGGAGATATTCCATGAAGAAAATTTCTCTGCTTACCATGTTTATTTGTTCACTGCTTCTCTCTGTTTCACCATCAATCAGCCAAAAGGCGGCTGCCCCACTGAAGCAAAACCTTGATCCTGCCATTGAAGCGAAAATTGATAGTCTCATCCAGCAGATGACATTGGAGGAAAAAGCAGAAATGGTTGGCGGTACCGGATTCGATTCCAAACCGCTTGCACGACTGGGCATTCCAGCGCTCAGGATGACCGATGGGCCGGTGGGGGTGCGTTCCGGTCAAGCGACCGCCTTCCCTGTGAGCGTGGCCATGGCTGCCACCTGGGATCCCGATTTGATCAGGCAATTGGGGCAGGCATTGGGTCGTGAGGCGAAGGCCAAAGGGAAGAATGTCTTGCTGGGCCCCTGCTTGAACATCCACCGCGTGCCGCACGGGGGTCGCAATTTCGAAAGTTTCGGCGAAGACCCATTTCTGGCGAGCCGAATGGCGGTCGCCTACGTGGAGGGCGTCCAGAGCGAACATGTCATCGCGACGGCGAAACATTTTGCCGTCAATAATCAGGAGAATGAGCGCACGAGCATCGACGTTCGCATCGATGAGCGGGCGTTGCATGAGATCTATCTGCCGGCATTCAAAGCTGCGGTGCAGGAAGGCAACGCCTGGGCCGTGATGTCTGCGTATAATCGTTTGAATGGCCATTATTGCAGTGGCAATACCTACCTGCTAACCGATATTTTGAAAGAGCGCTGGGGATTTCCGGGATTGGTAATGTCCGATTGGGGTGCCGTGCACTCTACCATCCCCGATCTCTTTGCCGGCGTGGATATTGAGATGCCGGTGGGGAAATATTTTTCAGCTCATGAAGTGATGGCGGCCGTCATCCAGGGTTCAGTATCCGAATCCCGATTGAACGACAAGATCCGCCGGATGCTGCGCGCCATGTTTGCCATGGGATTCTTCGATCAAAAGGAGAACGAAGCTGGCGCACTGGACACCCCCGCTCATCGCCAGCTCGCCCGAACCGTTGCCCAGCAGGGAATCGTCCTGCTTAAAAATCAAAATAACCTATTGCCACTGGATAAGAAAAAAATCAAATCCATCGCGATCATTGGACCCAATGCCGATGTGGCTATCACCGGCGGCGGTGGGAGTTCTTTCATCGATCCATTTTACGCGATCAGTCCCATGCAAGGAATCAAAAATAAAGTCGGCAACCGTATCAAAATTCGATACGCCCGGGGTTTGCCAGCTCCAACATACCTGACGCCAATCGCTTCGGAATTTTTGCTGCCACCCAAGGGCGTTGCCGGCAAACATGGCTTGCTGGCGGAATACTACAATAATATGAAATTTTCTGGCGAGCCAGCGATTCGAAGGATTGACCCCCAGATCAATTTCAATGTCGGCGACGGTCAGATAGACGAAACAATCAACAAAGATCAGATTTCCATCCGTTGGACTGGGCGGCTGATTCCGAAAGAAACCGGCATTTATGCGCTGGGCACCAGCAGCGATGACGGCACCCGACTTTATCTTGACGGCAAATTGGTGGTGGATAATTGGGGCGATCATGCCATTGTTTCCAGGGTTGACACGTTAGAGTTGGAAGCTGGAAGAGAGTATGATTTAAAAATCGAATTTTATGAGAATGGTGGCGGTGCGGCGGCTCTTCTGGGCTGGCAAAAAATTGATCTGAAATATGTCGCCAATGCCGCAGACATCGAACTGCAGAAAGCGCTGAATCTTGCCCGAACTTCTGATGTGGTCGTGATGTGCGTTGGCAACAATGCCGAAGTCGAAACCGAAGGCAAAGATCGCGATCATCTCAATTTGCCAGCGGGACAGGCGGATTTGATTTTAGCCGTGAGCAAAGCCAATCCTCGAACCATCGTGGTTTTGAATTCTGGCGCAGCCGTTTTAATGAACGACTGGATCGATCAAATACCAGCGCTATTGGAGGCCTGGTTCCCTGGGCAGGAGGGCGGCAATGCGCTGGCCGATGTGCTATTCGGGGATATCAACCCATCTGGCAAATTGCCCACGACATTTCCGAAACGGTGGGAGGACGCGGCAGCTTTTGGCAATTATCCCGGTACGAATGGAACCGTTTGCTACGCCGAAGGGATTTTAGTCGGCTACCGTCATTTTGATCAAAACAACATCGAGCCGCTATTTCCCTTTGGCCATGGGCTTTCTTACACCAGCTTCGCCTATCGCGATTTACAAATTGAACCCAGTGCTCTCCAACAGGATGGGACAATCCACACCAGCCTGACTGTGGCCAATACCGGCTCCAGAGCTGGCGCCGAGGTGATACAGCTTTACATCCAGGATGAACAATGCCGCGTCCCTCGTCCCCCAAAGGAGCTTAAGGGGTTCAAAAAAATCTTCCTCCAGCCTGGCGAAGAACAGCGAGTGACGTTTGTGCTGGATAAGTCCGCGCTGGCGTTTTACGACATCGTGACCCACGAATGGTTGGCTGAGCCGGGCAAATTTCGGGTGCTGGTAGGGTCGTCCTCAAGGGATATTCGGCTGATGGGTGAGATTGAATTGAAATAAGTAGATAGTTGCTGCGAAAAGTTCAGCGATTTGATTCGGTACAATTTTTGATCGTGTTGTAAGCCACTGCCAACTCCTTCTGGCAGTGGCTTAAATGACTTGCCAAATTAACAGCTTTTAAACTGCGGCTTGAGCCATTGCAGCACTTCTGGCATTTAATTAGTTTCTGCTGCAAAAATGGAAATCAAAAGAAACGATGTCATACCTGTCCGCCAACTGGCGGACAGGCATGACAATTTATCATATTTTGATAATTTTGCAACAAGAACTAATTATTAAGATTCTTCGAGATGCTATCGGCAGCGGCAACCTGCCTTTTTGCCCAATTTCAGAGCTGTTCTGACAGAATAGGCATTTGTACTACGATATCGATGCAGCGAAATGGATTATTCATAGATTGTTCACGGCAAGTATCCTAAGATAATAACCCTCAAGCCAGGCTCATTTTCTTCTCTTACTATCTTTCCCCATTGACGCATTTATCGGCGACCGCTTAATAACGGTAGCGCAGCCTCCGAGGGTTCGCTATTTTTGGCTGCGACAATCATGATTTCAATTTCATCCAGATCAATTGCTCTTCGCGCCCAATTGCCAGCGGTGCCGCCCCACATGTTGAGCACAGTCAAACCAGCGAGATGGCACAGCAGCTTCAGTTCAGTGGGCACAAATGCTCGTTCCCGAACGGCAACTGGAGGGAGCCCTTCCGCAGGTGGAACGACTGAAGACTCAACGAGCGCCATGGGATCAAAGCGGCCATCGACCACTCCTGAGTTCGAATATCTGCGAATCATGGCGAGGCCGTTGAGAACGGTGAAAATCGTTTTGGCCGCTGGCTTAAGACTGCGGGAGATATTGCACAGAATGGACAGCGGCTGGACAATTGCATCATCGCTCTGGCCGAGCAAGCCGAATGCCCCTTCGCAGAGACAAATGACAGCATCGAATGGCCTGGCGAAGGAAAATTGCGTAGCGTCGGCATGAATCCAATTTACATTCATGCCATGCGCTCGGGCGCCAGTGGCAGCGCGCGCTAACATCTCCGCTGATAGGTCCAGACCCGTGACGACATATCCCCGCTTCGCCAGTTCAATAGAATGCCGTCCCGTACCACAACCGACATCGAGGATGGAGCTACCTGGCGACAATGCCAGTTCCTCTAACAAAAAATCGACCTCGGCTATAGTGTTTTTAGTGAACACATTGTCTTCGTAGATTGGAGCATGGGCATCAAAAAATGCCTGCCAGGTGCTTTTCTCTTTCATCGAATGGCCTTTCATTG
>JAPDQM010000138.1:0-9339 GCA_034505795.1 Candidatus Zhuqueibacterota bacterium | reverse complement strand
ATCATCCTTCGCCAAAAGCACCCAATTGCCATTTGATGATGAAAATCCATCTCACCGCGGCGAGCGATGGCCAGACCATAGCTTGCGCAGTTTCCGCCGGGTCAATTCCCAAAGGTACGGTCGCAACCGGCCCTTTTCTCTCAGAATCGCCTTGAACAGGTCCCGCTTCGTGCGTGGGGGAATCACCACCGGCTGCCGCGGAATTAATGAAATCGCGGCGTTGGGACAGGCGGTGATGCAGGCGCCGCAGCCCAGACAGATTTGGCGGTTGATTTGGCTCACTTTTCTGCTGGCCTCCCGATCCCGGCCAATGGCTTTGACATTGCAAGCCGAAAAACACTGGCCGCAATAGTCGCATCTTTCCGGATTGATCACCGCAATGAAGCTGGTCTTGGCTACCCCATCGTAATACCCCATCTGCACACCAGCCATGATCTCACAGCAACAGCCGCAGCAATTGCAAATGAACGTCGGCCGGTTACGGATATTGTCGGTCACATGCGTCAGCCGCAATTCGTGCGCCCGATCGATGATCGCCAGCAACTCTGCCTTGGTTTTGGGAACCGCAAAGCCCCGGCGGGACAAAAATCGAGCGCCATTGCCCAATGAAATACAGATCTCCTCCATAGGTGCGCCCTTCTGGCACTCCCTGCCCTCATGCTGTCGCTTGTGACGACAATAGCATAATCCTGCCGCGCCAAAATCCGAACGTTCAATAATCTGGCGAGCGCTCTCGTAGGACGTCACCACACTGGTGACCGGAATGTGTTCTTCATAAACCAGCGAGCGGGTTAACTGCGTCTCACTGCCAAAGAATTCGCTGGCCATGCCCTGCTTCGGGTCTTGATGAAAATATTCCGTCATCAATTTCGCCAGCCGCTCCACTGGCAAATCGGCGCGATGTTTCATGAAACTGAATTCAATGAAACCAATTACGCCAGGCATGAGCAAGTAGTAGGTCGTATCGCCATAAGGCATGTCCATGATCAGCCCTTTATCGGCCATGGATTCCAGAATCGGCAGCAGTGCTTCTGGTGACATGCCAGTGCTCCGACACAACTCGGGCAACGTCGCCTCCATCAGCGGAAATTTCGACCCGACATACGCCTCCTCCTCACTAAACAGGAGCGATAATATCTCCCGCAGAATGTCATTATCTACCAGCCCGATGGGATATTTATTCAAGCGATCGATGAGCGGAATCAATTTATCTTTAGAATATGCTATATGGCCCATGGCCTTGCCTCATGATTTGAGTATTAGCGAATTGGATAATTAGTGATTGAACGAAAACTGATGAATTATGTCATTCCGACCAGCCAGTTGGCGGACAGGCATGACAATTTATCCTGTTTTGATAATTTTGCAACAAGCACTAACTAGGACTTTTGTCGTTTAATTATTGTTCAATGGTGAGCCTATTGGGGCTGTCTATTTTTCCCAAGTAGCGTCAGCTTCGCAAAGTTAGGAAAATTGGCGAAATTAACGAGTACCATCTGGTTGCCCTTTCGGCCCGCAATAATTCGCATCGATGCCAAAGGTTAAAAATAGACCACAACCTTTATCCCATTCCCTGATCCGGCCACTGCCACGTGCCGGCTATTAATCGCGCGGGTCGCCAGCCAGGCAATCCACCACCCCAAAAATGCCTGCGAAAAGTAGTGCTGGTTATCGTTGATCCTCGAAAATCCAGTCAGCATCGATCCCATATAAAGCGGATATTTCAGCCAGCGCTGCGGTGCCAGTTGCGCAGCCACCAGAAAGGGCACGGCGCCCATGAAGCTATGCCCGCTTACCCCATTATCATCGGCAAAGGAATGCCAGTACGAATGGGTGCTCTCATAAGGACGGGAGGCACCGATGGCTCGTTGCAGCAGCAGCACCAGTGGCACCCCCACCAGCAATGCCCGGGAAGTCTGTCGGCCAAAATCGCCCACGCCATTGCCCAATCGGCTATCTGGCAGCCATTCACCCGCCAGCATCGCTCCCAGATACACCGGAACCATCACCCGGCCATTCCCGAACGGCTTGAAAACCTTCGAAATATCATCCGTCGTGCCGGTTCGAATGTACTCATTGTATAAATTCTGAATCTCTCGATCAAATGTGGTATTTGCATAAATCGCACCGATGCCAAGCCCTAGCACCATTTGGCCCAGATTTTTTAGCGAGTAAAAATTTTTGTAATCCGACGCCACTGTTGGATAGATGCTGGTGAAACGCTTGTTTTGACCCTTGCTCGCTGCCGGCCAGATGGCGACCATAATAACAACAATCGATATGATTTTTTTCATCCCCAATAACCCCAAATTGCTGTTGTAAAAATCAGATCTATTCTTAATCTCCTGAAGACGCCAGGTCACAAAGTATCACCAAGAACGCCTTTCTTGGTTACTGAGCGCTAATTCGTGTTTGAATGAAAACTCCTGTTTTTGTCATTCCGATCCGCCAACTGGCTGAGAGGAATCTGGTAAGCTCACTAATTTATTGGAACAATTCGATTCCTCGACTCCGCTTCGCTTCGTTCGGAATGACAAAAGTCACTGGTTTTCGTTCACTAATTAATGGCTAGTTTTAATCTTTTGCCAATTTTTGTGTCTCTTTGTGCCTTTGAAATGTTGTGGCTAAAAAAATCTTGCTGGCTATATTTACCAAATTCTGGTGACAAATACAACCCTTTTTTACTCCCATTTCCTAATTTCTACCTGGCACAGTTGATTCAACTGGAACATTTCGGTCGCTGGTGGGTTAACCAGTTAATTTTATCAGGTTGACTTCCTAATCAACAATTATATGAAAATTAATCCGAGAAGGAGAAGAAGCATGAATTGCAAAAATCGAATCCTCGTCTACACAATCTTGTTGTTATTGGTTTCAGCCATTGGCCTTCAGGCCGATGTCAAACGCGAGTCTACTAGTCAAATGGAGTTTAAGGGCACGCTGGGCGCCATCATGAAATTCTTCGGCGCTGGCAAGCCAACAACTACCGTGGAATACTATAAGGGTGACATTTTTCGCTCTGATAATATCGATGACAAGGGACGGCTAACCACTTCCCAGATCATCGATCTGGATCGGGAATTGTTTATCACCCTCGATCACAAAGATAAGAAATATACTCAGATGACCTTCGAAGAATTTCGCCAGATGATGGCGGAGCATCTGGAGAAAACGAAATCCGAAGATAAAAAAGCAAAAAAGGATGAGCCGCAGGTTGAATGGGATTTCAAAATAAACGTCACCAAAACCGGTGAGACCGAAATGATCGCCGGCCAATCGGCGGAAAAGGTAATCATTAAGATTGAAATCACCAGCAAAACTACACAACCCGCCACTGAACAGCAGCCCGCTCAAACCGCCCAGGGTGAAATGATCGTTACTTCAACCAATTGGATGGTCAAATCGCTGGAGGGGCAAAAAGAAATTGAAAATTTCCATGTAAAATTGGCCGAGAAAATGGGGATGATGCCCGGTAAAGGCGGCTTGGAACAGATGATGCAACAACTGCGCCAAAATTACCCGCAATTAGCTGACGCCATGAAACGGCTGCAGGAAGAGGCTAAGAAGCTATCAGGCGTGGCCGTTCGTACCCATACGATTTATGAAACCAAAGCCCAGCCGGCACCCGCGAATGAAACAGAGTCAGAAAAAAAGAGCACAGAAATTCCCACCTCTGTCGGCGGCCTGCTGAAAGGCCTGGGCAAGAAAGTGGCTAAATCCGACAAACCTGAGGCTACTTCCAATGTGCTGCTGGAGAGTCACGACGAGCTATTGAGTGCCGAGGTTTTGTCGCTCGATGGAAGTCAGTTTGAAATTCCCACAAATTATAAGCTGCAGCCCAACAAGTAGCTCATTATCCGGCATCCTTGCGAAGGCGTTCATGCCTTCGCAAGGATTTCGACTTCAATTATCTACGCCGACGCTCCAGCATATCGTCGTAGCCCCAACTTCCAAACAATCCGTGAAATCAAAAATAAAACCGCCGCCAGCAACAATGCGGCCAATACGGTCTTACCGGACAGGCGACTGGTCAATGCCGCCGCAGGTATGGTCGTTGCAAACGCTACGGGAACAATAAACGTCAACGCAAAGCGCAGCCAGCCGGGATAGAGACTGATCGGCCAGCGACCCGCTTCGTACATGCTCTGAAAGATCAATAGAATATTTTCCACCCGCACGAACCAGAACGACAGCGTCGCCAACATCAGCCAGAAGCTATAAATGATGATCGCGCCAGCAACGAGCACCGCCCCGAACGAGGCCGCCTGCCAACCACCAATCTTTCCCCCCAACCGCACCAGTGCCGTGACCAGCACGCCCAGCCCCAACAGCATATCGATCGCCTTCCAGATTTCGAAACGTCGGATGCTCACCAATAGTTGTGCATCCACCGGTTTGGTGAGGCTGAAATCCAGTGTTCCCTCTCGCACCGATTCGATTAATTGTTCCATGCCAGGCTGAATGACCATACCGATCATGCCCCCGACCAAAAAATAAATCCCCACCAGCGCCAATACCTGATCGGGAGACCAACCGCCAATGGCTTTCGAATGAGAAAAAATTACCGCCAGTCCGGTCACAGCCGTCCCCAATTCCAGCAGCGATTGAAAAAGCTGCAGCCAGAAGTTCGCACGATAGGCCAGCTCACCCATCACGCTCACGCGCAGGAACCTGAACCATAGCCTCACATATTTCATGCGCCCACCGCGGAATAGTTGCGTACCCCGGCGCGCCAGACGCGGCGCAACAGCACCAATGCCACCAGCAACCAGCCGACCAACGCGCCCCAACCAATCACCGCCTGCCCCAACGACAGCCGACCCAGTAACAATTCCACCGGAAAGCCGATCAGCCAGCGAAACGGCAGCAGCTTCGCCAGCCATTGAATGGCCTCCGGGAAGAGCGACAATGGCGCCATCTGACCGGAAAGAAACAACACCATCACAAAATAGGTCTGATTGATGGCGCTCACCCGTGTCGTCCAGAACGCGGCATTGGCCAATGTCCATTCCAGCAGAAACCGAACCCAAAACGTCAGCAGCAGCGTCGGAATGGCAACTGCCACCGCCCACCAATGAAAATGAAATTCAGGTTGAAATAGCAGCATCAGTACGATCGCCACCAGTAGCATAAACGGAAAAGTAATCAACTTCGAAGAAAGATTATCGGCAACATCCGAATGGATCGGATGCACCGGTCGCAGTAGCGCAAACGACAGCCGACCATGCCGGACGCGATACTCAAATTCATACATGATCCAGGTGTAGTTTACATGGTTCACCAACATCATCAGGATAAAATAAGCGGCAAATTGGCGGGTAGAGTAATCCCCTACCTGACCGCCACGACCGCTGGCCACTGCCGACCACACCGCCAGATAAACCAGCGGCTCCAGCACATGACCAATCATCCAGATGGCCAGTGCTGCCCGGTATTGAAACATCAGCGCCGTGGTGGCTTTCAGTTGCTGCAGGTATAGATTCACCCAATATCTCATCCGGCCTCCTGCGCAAATACCCGCTCGATCACCTCTTCGATGGGCGGGTCTTCCACTAACAGATCAATCACCGGCAAATCGGCCAGCAACCGACTGGTTACACGTGCGGTCTCTGCTTTGGGAACTTGCAGCGTGAAATAGCCATCGGAACAGGACAGCACCTGACCATAGCCATTCAAGTCAACCTGACAATCAGCCAATTGGACCACGATGATTTTGTGGCTCGTGAACCGTTGCAGCAGACCCGCCAGATCACCATCGAATAGCAGCCGGCCATGATGAATGATGATCACTCGCTGGCACAACGCCTCCACATCGGCCATGTAGTGACTGGTCAGCAGCACCGTTGCACCATAACGTCGATTGTATTCCGCAATGAAACTGCGGATGCGACGCTGCATGGTCACATCCAGACCGATGGTCGGTTCATCCAGGAAGACCACCTGCGGTCGATGCAGCAAACCCATCGCAAGCTCGCATTTCATCCGCTCGCCCAGCGAGAGATTGCGCACCGGTTTCCGCAGCAGCATTTCCAGTTCCAACAGCTCGGTCAATTCCTCCAGCATCAGCCGGTAATCTTCCCCCGGAATGTCATAAATCGCCCGATTCAACTCGAATGAATCTTCGACCGGGATATCCCAGATCAGTTGATTTCGTTGCCCCATCACCAGGGTGATCTGCCGCAAAAAATTCTTTTCCCGTCGGTATGGCACATGACCCAGCACCATCACTTCGCCCGCTGTGGGATGTAGCAAACCGGCCAGCATCTTCAATGTGGTTGTCTTTCCTGCGCCATTCGGCCCCAGAAAGCCAACCATCTCGCCCGGCGCCAGATCAAACGAAATATCGGCCACCGCCGGCACCACCTGTCGTTGACGGCGCACCAGGCTCTTGATCGCTGCCGCCAGCCCCGCCTCACGTTGACTGACAAAATAATTCTTGCTCAAGTGCTGGATGTGGACAATCGGCGCCAACCCTTTCGGCATGCCATATTGACTGGTTATGTGTGAAGCCATTCACTTTTCTCAAGCTTTGCGGATGTCGATGGCAACCTGGAGGCGGAAGCTACCCCAGGACTGCCTTTTTTGATCAAAAATTTTTGAAATTGAACTGAAGATATATAAAAAAGTTCAGCCGAGCGAAAGCCACTTGCCAGGGGATCTGTTGTCAGCAATGTTCTTTTGGCCCCTCCATCTGAACAGTGATTCGCGCTCAGCCGGCGACTCCATTAATCCTGGGGCTTGCATTATAGACACCAGCGATGATTTCAAGGTAGAGAATACCAGTTTGCCTGGCTGCAGCAAGAGTTATATTGGTAGAAGGGATCGGTTTTTAGCCTGCAAAAAAAATTTTCTAGGCGATAAATGTCCAGTGGAGTTATTTACTGACCGGTCGCTCGCAGCGACCGGTCAGTTTCATCCAACCCGTGGGGACATATGCTGACCGGTCGCTCGCAGCGACCGGTCAGTAAAAGTTACAACTCACGCAGGTCTTCCAACAAATTCGTCCAGCTCTTCAACGAAATCGGCCTTGGACACATTCACCTTGGCAAAAATCGAGTAAACCGTTTTCAATTCCCGATCATTCAATAGGCTCTTGATCATAAACAGCGTATTTTCGGCCAGAGGATTGCCCAAAAAATGTTCGCAAACCAATTTAACCGAGTAGGCTAATAACTTTCCTCTGGTTTCCTCCTTTACCTCATACGGTTTGCTTCGCTCCAGAATCTCATAGGTCTTGGTAAAATAGAATTCTGGCGATTGAATCTCTAATTCAGCCGCACGATCAGCAAAGATGGCTGCCACCTGCCCCATGGTCAGGTAAGAATAAATATGTTCATTGAAGCTCTCTTTTAGCCAATTGATCGCTTGTACAACTACCGATCGGTCTAATCGTCTGATGTCATCATAATATTTGGGCAAGAATTTTTTCCCACCTACTAAAATTTTGGCATAGACCATGCCCAGATTAGCGTGGGATAGCAATCGCTCCTGAGTTTGCGTTCGAATGGGGGTCCTGAGCAATTTTGTTCTGATTTCATTGAAACATTCAAACGCATCCGGTGCCCGCTGTTTTAATTTGATTTCCGCTCTTAGAATCTGACTTTTATAATCCGGATTATGAACATGCGGATCATGCTCCAGCGCTAAACTCATAAATTTTTCCGCCAAATCCAGATTCCCCTGGATATTATATTCGATCAGCCCCTTGTAGTAATAGCACAAGCTCAGTTGCTTTTTTTGCAGATCGTCCAGGATCGCGTTTTCCCGTTGCTCGATCAGGCTATCAAATTCCTCTTTAGCGGCATTGTAATTGCCAATAATGTATTCATAAACCGCTTTTAAGAAATAACAGTTGGGATTGAGACTCAGATTGAATGTGGTCAACTGAAACCGAATCGTATCGATGCGATTGGAGATGTCTACCAATTTATTAAAATGGATCCCCTTGTCAATCGTATCTCTGGCAAATTGACTGATCAGCACGTTGGATCGCAAATCCAAAAACTTGGCCGTTTGTTCAATCTGCTCTCGAATTTGATCCTGCTGTCGCTTTTGAACATCCTGTTGTCGTTGCAGCTCCCGTTGCACCTCCACCACAAATTCCTGGCTCTCGGTCACCAACTCCAATAAATCCTTGGCCAGTACCCAACCTTCATCCTCTCGCTTTTCCGATTTCTGTTGCCGATACAAAAAATAGCCTGATGCGAGCAGGAAAAAAACACTAATGATGGTAAACGTTGATGTCATGTAATCGATCATCTGCTGCGTCGACGAAACGATCACCTCCTGCTGACTGGTTACATAATCGACCTTTTCGGCCAGCCCACGCAGCGATAGGTCATCGATCTTGCCCATTTCAAGCTGTTCCTGCTTGCGGTTCAACTGATTGATTTCAGCCTTAAAGCCATTTAGCTCTCGCTGCTGCAGAAAGTGGCTCACAATAATGGTGATGAATGCCGTAATGACCACCAGCAAAATAGCATACGAAAACCGTATCTGAAAGTAAGCTTCGCTCTTATGATTGAGCTTTTCCCTTGTGCGATCTGGCTTCTGCTCATCCATAGCAACTCCTATAATTTTGTGATCAGATCAAGTTGCCGATCCGCCGAAGCACAAACCATTGACCATCACCGGGTGAATGAAGATAAACCGCGGACGCGGTTTCAGGAATTATATTGAGATGACGATGGTAGCCCAATTGAAGTTAGTCTCATTCTATTTTGATGAACACCATGAATCATCATGCTGCTTGCTATAAGAACCCAATGTGTCAAGAGGCGTTTTGACGGATTGCTTGCCCCTTATGCAAGCGGATCGCCTGACCATGAACTGTGTAGTTAGCCCAATTCTATTCTGATTAATCCCATAATCCATTATGGTGTTTGCAGACGGATATAGCCATCATTTGGCCGATCGTTGGGCAGGTGATGGATTGATGCCATGCCTGGCCGCTTTGGTCTTAGCGGCCGATGTCGTCTGAACCGCCATCGAAACCGCATCATTCAGGGGCAGCACCGGCAGCTCGATCTCAATGTCCCGACACGATTTTTTGAATGGCAGATTATAACCAATCACAATGGGAAATGGCGTTCCCAGGCCATACACTCCGCAGATCCAGCCCAGTTCTTCGGTAAACTCGTATTTGATCTTGACCAAAACATCGCGATAGGTGCTTTCGCTACACGCCACCCAGAGCGACAGCGGATACTCCCGTATGAAATTGTCCCATTGAAATTCTGCGTCAAATAAAAAGTGACACTTACCCACGATGAACTTACAATCAATTTTGTGATCATGAACAAAGACGATGGTAGGATAGTTGGTTAGATAATAGCAACG
>JAPDQM010000137.1:0-9498 GCA_034505795.1 Candidatus Zhuqueibacterota bacterium | reverse complement strand
TTTGGCATACTGACGGACATTGATGTCCAGGCAACGCTGCATAAGAAATTAAATGTGCCTTTTCGTAAATATCGAATCCTGGGCGCCTGCAATCCACCTCTGGCGTATCAGGCGCTGCAGGCTGAGCGCATGATTGGAACCATGTTACCGTGCAATATTATTGTTCAGGAGGGGATGGATGGCAAGACGGAAATCGCTGCCATTAATCCAGCAACCACTATGCAAACCATTGGCAATTCTCGATTGACCGATTTGGCAATGCAGGTTCAGGAGAAATTGCAGCGGATATTGTCGCGTCTTTAGCGGATCGCATCTGTGTCGTTAACCTTGCTGGCTCAGGTGGCCGAAAACTGGCCAATTCCGTTGGGGAACAAATATGTTAAAGTGTGGTTAAAAATTCCTACTTCCAATAGCTAAACAATTAATATTGCAACAGGCAGCTTGAGTTAAATTATGAAATCAAACGATAATCATAAGTATAGTGATATAGTAGCCAAATATTTGCATGATCTGGATCAGATACCAACTCTTTCTCCAGAGAAGGAATTGGAGCTTGCTCGAAGAATCAAGCAGGGGGATCGCCAGGCATTAAACGAGTTGGTACGCGCCAATTTAAAATTTGTCGTTTATGTGGCCAGGGATTATGAGGATCGCGGCTTGCCGCTCGATGAATTGATCAGCGAAGGAAATCTTGGCCTCCTTGAGGCGGCGAATCGCTTCGATGCGGATCGAGGATTCAAGTTTATTTCCTATGCGGTGTGGTGGATTCGGCAATCAATTTTGCGAGCCCTGGCTAAATATTCCCGGCTGGTTCGAGTCCCCATCAATCGTACCTGGCTCTTGCAAAAGGTGGCCACAACGGTGAACAATCTGGAACAGGACCTGGGACGAACTCCGATGCTGGCAGAAATTGCCAAAGAGCTGAATGTCACGATTGAGGAGCTCTCCGAAAATTTATCCTATTTGAAGCATGAGGTATTTCTGGAAGATTCAACGCGGCCTTATGATGATAGCCTATCGCTGATTGATAAAATTAGCAGCGAGGAATTTGCTCCACCAACGCATGGTTTACTTCAAGAATCAATGAAGACCGACATCCGACTGGCGTTGGAATCACTCACTGAGATTGAAGCCGATGTGCTGCGTAAATATTTTGGAATCGATGCCGAACGTCCGCTAACCTTGCTGGAAATTGGGGATCAGATGAATCTGAGTCGGGAGCGAATTCGACAGATCAAAAATAAGGCACTGCGACGTCTGCAGTATTTTCACCGTCGGGAGAAATTGCGCACTTATCTGGAATAGCCCGCTTTACGGGTTGATCGGCTCTTCGGATTGTTCCTGGTGGTGATGCGAATCTGGTGCAAGGTTTCGGCAATCAAATTGCAAAATCGAAGGCTTATTGACGATTTATGCTAAGATGTTGCCAGCCTTTTATTGCAGGAGGACTCCGTTTAATTCTCGCCAACGTTTATTCCCGCAATCAAATCTGGTGTCATGTTTGCCGAAAAATGAATTGGGCTGCATAAAAGGCAGCAATAGCAGCATCACCAATTAGCTGCGGAGCTAACTCGTCCAGCAGACCAACCAATATCCAACAACTATCCTTAGCTTTACATCTGTTTTTCAGATTCCGGCTTTAAGCCAACCAATTTCGAAATCGGCCAATGATTTAGTTGAGCATTCTCTCACACCTTAGGCCACTGATGTCATTTGTTTAGAAGGCCTGGATCTTGCCCGTTTCTTCAATGACCACGGTATAGCCTTCGAGCTTTTTCGGGATTTTCTTTTCGAGTTCAGGTGTTCTTTTCTCTACCATCACTTTAATGACTTTTTGATCTTTTATCGCACCGATTCCAATACCCACTACCCCGGTCAGCTTCATAATTTTGGCCTGATGTTTTTTTTGCGCTTGTTCGATTGTCATTGCTTTTCCTCCTGTTACTGGTCCTGTTTTTTCAGAGCAATTAAACCAGATTGAGCCAATTGCGAAATAGAGCACGATGATGAGTAAATCGAATTTCTTATTGCTAAGAACCATGTGAAAGATCCAAAGAGTTGGGGATGCGGCCAGCTAACTGGCCGCGAGATCCCGATGATGATGAGTTTAGCTTCGTTTAGCGAAATTAGAAATTAACGCCCAGGGCATTCATGACTTCCTGGATGGGATTGCCAATGGTTGTCGAACTGGAGCCGGCAAAGAGCAAAGCTACTGGTTTATTGTCCGATCGGGTGACAATCAGCGATCCTGAATCGCCGCCTTCAGACATAGCCGAAAATTGGATCTGGTTGATGAAGCGGGCCGTGCCGCTGGAGTATGAAATCAATACCGTCACATTCACGCCGGTCACCTGGCCTTCGGTGTATTCGGAAGTCCGGCCGCATTTTTTTACCTGCAGCCCCAGGCTGGCGGTGGCGATCGTGCTGCTGGGAGTGTAGGCGCATTCGGTGGTCGGAGTGAAGGACACGGTGGGGCGAATTTGCGCAATAGCAGCGTCCACTTTATTGCTCGCTGTCCGCTTGAAGGTGATATTAACGAATTGCGAGAGGTCGGCCACGACATCATTGGTGATCTGGGAACAATTCACTTCAATGAGACCGGGTTGGACGATGTCTTCGCCAATCACGGCCTTGTTTTCGCGGGCAAAGACATGGTTGTTGCTCAGGAAGTAGCTATTACCGCTTTTATAAACGACGCTGCCAATAGTGCCCCCAGAACAATAGATGTAGGCCCCTTTCTTCGTGCGGTCGTTGATATTGCCGCCCGAGACACCCATGGTCACGGGCCGATAACGGCCGGTAAAGGACAGGGCGACTATTTCGCCTACAGCTTCGGTAATGACAGGCACATTTTCGATCACTGCGGGAATATTTTTGCCGCTGGGTTCATCTTTGGTGAGCACCTTGATGACATATTCGCCGCCGGGCATTGCTGCGGTCGCGGTTCCGATGACGCCAGCAACTTTCAAGAGGGCGTCAGTATTGCGGTTCTGGATGGCCATGACCTGGTTGATATCAGAGGTGACTTTACTGAGGCTAAGCAAGGCTGATGTGTCAGTAGCTGGTTCGAGGATACGTTGCGGTTGCTGTTCGCAACTAATCCAGACCAGCGTCGCAATAACCAGAATGGCTAAAGCGATAACTGGCAGGAAGGTTTCGATTCTTCGCATGATTCCTCCTTCTATTAGGTATTGTTCAAAGATCATCTAATTGCTTTGCGCAACCGAATGACCAATAATAATTCAAATAAATCAAAATGTCAAGAAAAAATTGCTCATCTAAAAAATAATCTGCTTTGAAATCGCTGGCAAGTGAGATTAGTGATTGGAAACGCCCGCGGGTAATGATTACTTTTGACCTGAAAACTGTCCTCGGATTCATTGTCCTCCAAAGATGAGCACATTTAGGTGAGCGTTTATATCAGAGCATCAGGAATAAGAGGACAAATCAAATTTCTCGATGCAACCAATCTGCTGGCTAAGTCGTTCAACAGGCATGACCACAGAATCAGTATGTTTGCGGTTGCTGTTGGGCGATCAGCTCAACCTGAATCATTCCTGGTTCAAACAGCGCGATGATCACGTGTTGTATGTTTTGATGGAAATGCGCCAGGAGACAGATTATGTGCTGCACCATATCCAAAAGGTGCTGGCGTTTTTTTCAGCGATGCGCTCGTTTGCGCAACAGCTTCAACGTCTGGGACATCGAGTGCTGTATCTGAAGCTGGATGATCCCGACAATACCCACTCGCTCACCGAAAATCTTGCCCGCTTGATCCGACTAAAACATGTGACGCGTTTTGAGTATCAATTGCCCGATGAATATCGACTGGATCAGCAATTGCGCCAATGTTGTCGATCCCTGGCGATTCCAACGGCGACAATGGACACAGAACATTTTCTTGCGGATCGGACAGCCGTGGCTGAGCATTTTCGTGGCAAAAAACAGTATCTGCTGGAATCGTTCTATCGTTCGATGCGCCGGCGGTACGGCATCCTGATGAATGGCAATCAGCCCTGGGGTGGTGCCTGGAATTACGATCAGCAAAACCGCGAGCCCTATCGTGGCCAGGTTCCTGTGCCTGAGCCACTATTATTTCACAATGATGTTGGCAACCTCAAGCGGCTGCTGGCCGGGATGGGTGTTCAGACATTCGGGTATCATGACGGTGATCAGTTGATCTGGCCGATCAATCGAGAGCAGGCAATGGCGTTATTATCTTTTTTTGTGGATCATTGCCTGCCTTATTTTGGCACGTACGAAGATGCCATGAGCAAACAGCATTGGTCGATGTTTCACTCACGGTTATCGTTTGTTTTGAACACCAAAATGCTCCATCCGCTGGAGGCGATCGAAGCTGCCGTGCAGGAGTGGCAGCGAAATAGCGACCGCATCAGTCTGCCACAGATCGAGGGCTTCGTGCGACAAATTATCGGCTGGCGGGAATACATGCGCGGGGTTTATTGGGCACAAATGCCAGACTATGAAAACCTCAATTTCTTTGAGCATGAACGCCAGTTGCCGCACTACTATTGGGATGGCCAGACGAAGATGCAATGCCTCCGGTATTGCATCGAGCAATCGCTCCATTATGCATTCGCTCACCACATTCAGCGTTTGATGATCACGGGCAATTTTGCTCTGCTGGCAGGCGTGCATCCGGACGAGGTCGATGCCTGGTATCTTGGCATTTATCTGGATGCGATTCAATGGGTCGAGATTACCAACACGCGCGGGATGAGCCAATTTGCCGATGGCGGCCTGGTAGCCACCAAGCCGTATGTCGCTACAGCCAAATACATTCAGCGCATGAGCGACTATTGTGACGGCTGTTTCTACAATGCGGCTAAAAAATATGGCACTGGGGCTTGCCCCTTCAATAGCCTCTATTGGGCGTTCTATAATCGTCATCGTCAGAAGCTGGAGGGCAATCCTCGGCTCGGGATGATGTATCGATTGTGGGACCGTTTTGCTGAAGTAGAACGTTGTCGAATTTTGGAGCAGGCCGAAAGATATCTCGATGGTATCGAAGAGTTGTAGGTAGATGGGGGAAGATCACTCGAGTCGCCTGCAGCAATTGAGTACACGAAGCCATGATCACCAGGTGATCGACGCAGCGCATCTGATGTTTAAGCCAGGTAGTATATTTATTTCGTGATATGGGTGCGGCTGGTGCTACCCCCTAACTGTGAACCGAACTGAACTACCAACATTTGGAGGATGAAGAGATGCAACGAAAAACTACCTTAATGCCCATTTTCTTTCTGTCAATTTTGCTGGTGACCGTGCCACTTTGGGCGCAAATTCAATTGGATTTGGAATCTGGTGCGGTTTTTAGCGGGTACAATGACGTCCGCATTCCAGGGAAAGGCGGAACGCTATTTTCATTATCTGAAGATCTGTCCCTCGATCCAGCAGCATTTTTTCGCGTGCGAGCGTTTTATGATTTTAATCCCAGGCATCATCTGGGCGTATTGGTGGCACCACTCTCGCTCAGTTCCAGTGGCCAATTGGATCGCGAGCTCGTTTTTGAAGGCAAAACTTTTCCCGCCAACACCCCATTGGATGCAACCTATCGGTTTAATTCCTATCGCCTGATCTACCGTTATGATTTTTTGCTGAAAGAAAAGTTGCAACTGGGAGTTGGTTTTACAGCGAAAATACGAGATGCAGAGATCAGTGTTCGAGGAGGCGGCATTGAATCGAAGAAAACCAATGTCGGCTTTGTCCCGATTTTGCATTTTCGACTGTGGTGGAATTTTTATGGGCCGCTGGCCTGGCTGCTGGATGGCGATGCGCTGGCCGCACCCCAGGGACGTGCCGAGGATGTGCTAGTGGCATTGACCTATCGAGCTTCTGATCGCCTGGGCATCAAACTGGGATATCGGATACTTGAGGGTGGAGCAGATAACGATGAAGTCTATAATTTCTCGTTATTCAACTATATCACAGCCGGACTTATTATTAATTTCTAGATCGAATGAAAATGATAAAAGGGAAGATCGATGTCGTTTCACCTGCGTAATATTCATTTTGGCGGGATATTGTCGCTTGGGCTGCTCTGCTGTATGTGGTTAATTGCGCATGCCGATAATCGCATTACTGAAGGCATTCAACTTTTTGAAGCCAAAAAATATCGAGAAGCTCAGGCGATATTTGAACAGCATTGGCAAAACCATCCCGGTGATGCTTTAGTGGCTTCTTATTTGGGGCGAATTTTTGCACGGGAGGGCAATTACGAGCAGGCCATTATCTGGCTTGAACAAGCCGTCAAGCTGGATGATGGCAATTCCAATTATCATTTCTGGCTGGGGCAGGCGTATGGCATCAAAGCGCAGCGAGCTGGAGTTTTAAAAAAGGCATCCGCTGCCAAACATGTCCAGCGCGAATTCGAACGAGCGGTGGCGTTGAATCCGGATAATTTGGAGGCCAGGTTTGGATTGCTGCAATTTTATCTGATGGCGCCGGGCATTATGGGTGGCAGCCAAGAGAAGGCCAGGGAGCAAGCAGCAGAGATCAGCAGCAGAAATGAAATTCAAGGACATCTGGCCTATGGATTTATTCATCAAATGAACCAGGAGTATGCGGTGGCCGAGAAGGAGTATCGCGCAACCATGGCCCTGGATCCCAAAAATGCTCAGCCGTACCATTCGCTGGGTTATTTGTACATTCAACAGAAGCAATACGATCAGGCCATTGCTGTCTTTGAGAATTTGCTGCAGATTCAACCTGAAGAAACATTAGCCTATCTCAGTATCGCTCGTGTAACGCTGATGTCGGGCAAAAATCTGGATCGGGGAGAAGCGGCAGTGAAGCAATTTTTGCAGGTGGAAAAGACAGCATTAGCGACCTATCACGCTTACGCGCATTTTATTCTGGGAGATATTTATAAGCAACAAGCCAAAAAAGATCTGGCCCGCACAGAATTTGAACAAGCAGTGAAGCTAAATCCCGAATTCGACCAGGCGAAAAAAGCGCTAAAGGAACTGGATCGGTGATTAGCGGCTTGCTTTTGCCCAGTAGAATAGTCCGCGTGGCATCTTTCGGGCATGGATTTGCCCTGTTTCCATGAGCACGGCTAAGTATTTTTGGATTTCAAGGGGTTTAATCCCGCTCATTTGGGACAGATCCTCGATGGTGCAGGGGCGACGGCGTATCAGTGCCAGAATGGACATGGTCGGATCATCCTGGCGGAGTCCACCTGCAGCAGACTTTGGAATTTTGGCGATAATTTCAGTCGGCCAATCCAGGCGCTGTGCGATAGCTTGCAGATGTTCATACGTCGCCTGTTTTACCCATTTTTCCGTGCCCGGACGATCCAGAGAATTGAGCTGGACCAGGTCCGGCTTGATTTCATGGACCGCTTGCTTGAGATGGTCGAGGTGCTCGTCGTGATCATTGATGCCAGGTACAATAAAAATTTCCAACCACATGTTGCCGCGCTGGATCTGTTTTAATTCTTTCAAGCCCAATATAATTTGAGACACCGAAAGTTCTGGATGTGGGCGATTGAGCTTTCGGAAGGTTTCGTCATCAGCCGCATCCAGTGACGGCAGGATCAGATCAATCGGTGCTACTTCGGTTCTTAATTCGGCCTGATAGAAAAGAGTGCCATTGGTGAGCAGTGCAATGGGGTATGCTGGAAAATTCGTTTTCAGAAAATCGACTACCATCCCCAAGCCAGAGTGCAAGGTCGGTTCACCTGCTCCGGAAAAAGTGATATAATCCAGCACCGGTTCTGAGGCAAGAAAATCCGTGAGTTCAGAAATCACCTGTTTCAAGGGGACGTACTCTGCCCGTTGCAGGGTCAAATCGGTGGTGCGGCCGCATTCACAGTAGATGCAATTCAGCGAGCAAGTTTTGTGGGGTACCAGATCCACGCCTAACGAACGACCCAGTCGACGCGATGGAACCGGTCCAAACAGATAGCAATAGTTCATAAAATTGCTTGAATTTTTCCTTTGTATTGCTTATTTTGTGCCTGCTACGATGCCGCTAATATACAAAAAAATAACCCCGTTTTCAAGGGATAATATTGGGGGGCGTACTGATATGAGAAAAATTGAGCCGAGCTCAAACAACTTTTGAAAATCAAAAATCGCCGACTGGCAATGTTTTACCAGACCAATACTACCAGGATCGAATGAATCAAATCTAACGGTTAAAACTTTATGGAGGCAAAACGATGATTACGCGGGAGCAATATGAACAGGCCAGGTTGAAGACATTGGCTTATTTTGAGAAAGCTGGGATTGTGCTGACTGATACAGAAAAAAACTCCATTGAGGTGGCTGATTTTGGATTGAATGAATTGGACAGCACGGGATTAGAAATCATAACTTATGTGAACACGGATCGTGTTTGCGCTAAAGAATTGGTCCTTTTTCCTGGCCAAACCTGTCCGGAACATCGTCATCCACCCGTAGTCGGCGAGCCGGGCAAAGAGGAGACCTTTCGCTGCCGTTGGGGAGAGGTTTACCTTTATGTGCCCGGCCAGGCAACGCCCAACCCCAAAGCGAGACCACCCAAAGGGCGAGAAAAGTGGTACACGGTCTGGCACGAGGTGGTGTTAAAGCCGGGAGAACAGTACACGCTTAAACCGAATACGCTGCATTGGTTTCAGGCTGGCAAAGATGGCGCTATTGTGTCAGAATTTTCAACCAAAAGCCGGGATGAGAGCGATGTGTTTACGGATCCAGGGATTGCGCGGGCACCTGTGGTGAGTGAGCGGTAGTCAGTAATCAGATCAGTAATCAGTAATCAGTAATCAGTAATCAGTGATCAGTGATCAGGAAACAATGGGCAGTTAGCTGTGATGAAAATGAGGGGGAGAGATATCGAATCGGCTGCTGCGAAGAGGATTCTTTCAAGCGGAAATCGCCGGGCCAAAAGGATAAGCGTCGATAGCGCCTCAAGGGAAAATTCGCTTGACTTTTAAGCGAATAATCTTTATTTTAGCTCACCAATGGACGGGATGCTCCGCTGGACCGGCTGATGGCTCTCGATCGGTCATGAAAATATCCGGGTGTTTCGATGAAGCGGGTCAACGGTATCAAATAGTGGCTCAGAGCGCGTGGTCAGCGGAGATTGCAATAGCTACTCATCAAAATCAAGCCCGATAAGGTGAAACCGAAGAAACTCAAAACGCAATATATTTGCCAAAGTTGTGGTTTTGTGTCGCCTCGCTGGTTGGGGAGATGCTCCGAGTGCGGCGCATGGAACAGCATGGTGGAAGAACAGGTTACGCCCAAAGCCGATCTACCAACATCCGTCGCCCGTGTTGCGGTACCCGCGCAGCCTCTGGCACAAATTCAGACCCAGCAGGAACCACGGATTACTTGTCATAGCCAGGAATTTAATCGGGTGTTAGGCGGTGGAATAGTGCCTGGTTCGTTGGTGCTGATTGGCGGCGATCTTCATTCGTTTTGCCCTCATTTCACGATAATGTTGGGATAGCCGAGATTCTTAAGGTCGGCCGAAAGTTCTTCGAGTGTCAGC
>JAPDQM010000136.1:0-10196 GCA_034505795.1 Candidatus Zhuqueibacterota bacterium | reverse complement strand
GGATTCTATCGGTTACAGAATCTATTCTGGTTTTGGTGGACAGGTTGACTTCATCCGAGGCGCGGCTCGTTCTAAAGGTGGCAAGCCAATCATTGCCCTACCATCGACCACCCGTGATGAAAAGGTGAGCAAAATTGTCCCCCATTTGCAGGAAGGCGCGGGCGTGGTCACCAGCCGCGGGGATGTTCACTATGTCGTTACGGAATATGGCGTCGCCTACTTGCACGGCAAAAGCCTGCGGCGCCGGGCTGAAGCGCTTATCAGCATTGCTCACCCCAAATTCAGGGATGAATTGACCTTCTTTGCCAAAGAGAAAAAGTTGATATAAATAGCAGCGGAACTTTTTTACTATTTGCCCATTCAATTCTGGCGACCGATACATGGCGAGCGCGATGCGAACCATGGGATTCATTACGTCAGGATACGATGATACCAAGCCGGCGAAATTTCTACCAGGCATTGCTGACAGAATTCGGTGCTGTTTCTGGCAAAAGATACCAGATTAGCGATGATAATCCGCTCCTTGTTGGCCACGATGGTGACCGCAAGGGAAGCTTGATGCATTACTTTGGCGCGAGAGAGCGACGGAAGATCAAATTGGCGATTATTTCGCGACGACTTCTGTCCTTGTCACGAAGGCGGGGTTATCGTCCTGATCAGGGCTGATGGTAGCGGCTAAGGCTCTGCTGATTGGAAACGGATAAAATCTTTTGTAAATTGGACATCATAGTTTATGTTGAGAAGGAGAATTGGTAACATGGCAAAATTAACAATTGATGATTTGAATTTGAAAAACCAACGAGTATTGGTGCGAGTGGATTTCAATGTCCCATTAACCGAGCAATTGGAAGTAGCTGATGATACGCGAATTCGGGAATCCCTGCCTACCATCCAGAAAATCATCAAATCTGGCGGTCGGGCGATTTTGATGTCTCATCTGGGTCGACCCAAAGGCAAAGTAAATGAATCCATGCGACTGGCGCCCGTGGCCAAACATCTGTCACGGCTATTGGGCCAGGAAGTTAAATATGTAACCGACTGTATCGGCAGTGCAGTAGAACAGGCCGCGAAGGCACTGCAAAATGGCCAGGTGCTGCTGCTGGAAAACCTCCGGTTCTATAAAGAAGAAGAGGGCAACGATCCGGATTTCGCCCAAAAATTAGCCCGTCTGGGTGATGTCTATATCAATGACGCGTTTGGCACGGCTCACCGCGCTCATGCTTCTACCGAGGGCGTAACCAAATTTTTCAAGCAATGCGCCGCAGGTTATCTCATGCAAAAGGAATTGAAATATCTGGGTGAGGCATTGGATAATCCCCGACGGCCGTTCGTAGCTATTCTTGGCGGCGCGAAAATATCCGGCAAAATCGACGTCATCGACAATCTGCTATCCAAAGTGGACGCGCTGTTGATCGGCGGAGGCATGACTTACACCTTTCTCAAAGCCAAAGACATCAATATTGGCAAATCATTACTGGAAGCCGATAAGGTCGAGCTGGCGCAAGGCGTATTGCAAAAGGTCAAGCATCAAAAAGTCAATTTTATGTTGCCGGTAGATCATCTCGTTGCCTCCGATGTAAATGAAGCTGCCGAAACTCAGGTAACAGCCGATCAACAAATTCCTGAGGGCTGGGCTGGTGTAGATATTGGCCCCAAAACGTTGAAGGCGTTCAACGAAGTGTTGAAGACCGCCCGCACTGTTGTCTGGAATGGTCCCATGGGCATCTTCGAGATTGATAAATTTGCCAATGGTACCGTGGCGATCGCCAAAACCATGGCGGATATTAGCCAGCAGGGGGCGATTACCGTCGTGGGTGGTGGCGATTCGGTAGCCGCGCTGGAAAAAGCTGGGGTCGCAGAAAAGATAACGCATGTTTCCACCGGCGGCGGTGCCTCGCTGGAGTTCCTCAGCGGCTTGAAGTTGCCAGGGATCGAAGCGCTAACGAACAAATAGCTCGCTCATTAAAAATAATATGGTCTTTTGCGATGCTTCGGCATGACATTTGCCGAAGCATCCATAATCATTGACTCATCATTTGATAATCAAAATTTGCACTGCATCATTAGCACTGGAACCTGGATGATTGAGAAGATCGAAAGTCCACCGCAAGTTTTTGGGACTTATGTAAAATTTCATGAGCAGCTTTTTAAAATTCATGTTCAATGCATGGAACATCTGATCGCGGTATTGCCATTTGAAAAACTAAATCAAATCAATATCGCTGATCGGTTGCTGCAGCGCCAATCCGTTCTCACCAGCGCTGATTTTATCATCGATGAGAAGGCACTCGAATTTGTGTTTGATTTGATTTTTCCCATCATCAAACACTATTCTTATCGCTATAAGGAATCGATCCGGCGACTGGAAGAGCTGTATGACAAGCGTAAAGTATCTCTGCGAGATCTGGTGTCGACATTGCTATCGGGGGACGCCTCGAAAGTTATGGAGATCTCAACCCAATATGATATTCCGGCAGTTCTCATGCAACAGGTAGTTGAAGCAATCGGTGCGCCGTATGTCGAACTCTGCGCCGAATTTCTCAACAAAAAAATCTCCCGTTTCGATTGGCGCGAACCAACATGTCCGATCTGTGGCAATCATCCTTCGATGGCCAGAGTCAACGAACAGAGCCATAACCGCTGGCTATGGTGTCGCTATTGCGATACCACATGGCCTTTTCCCGAGATGACATGCCCCTTCTGTCTGAGCCAGGATCGCAAAGCGATCCAACTGATTTTCCCCTCAGACAAGCGACCAGTTCGGATCGATGCCTGCAACCATTGCCAACATTATCTGAAAACAATTGATGAGATGATTGACCCCGAACCAGTGAACATGAGCGTCAAACATGTCGCTACCTTCTATCTTGACCTGCTCGCAAAAAGTCGCGGCTATCATCTCCCCAATCACTTTCAATTTTATTTGGACTTGATGGAGTTTTGAACCAATGGAATACAAAGACTACCAACTTCAATTGACAGTCAACCAGGAACCGGTTGCATTGAACGCGTTTGCCCATGAGATAGTACGGAATGTGGTCTTAGCGCTGATTCAGTCATTGACCTTAAAAACACCTCCTAAACAAATTGAGATTACCGTTACCAAATCCAACTGATAGGGTTTCGCTTGTTTCGGATTTAATTTTTGCCAACACGGCAAAAGCCGGCGATACGATTGCTGCGCTGAAACATTCATCGCAACATTTTGGTTCGCCCTGGCATGATTGGGCCATTTGGTAATATCATCCTTCAGCAGAGAATGATATACGAACCCCTTGTTCTGAACTTACGAGTCAATTGCTATTCGGCATCATGAGACCTTGTGGAATTATCACGTTACTAACTGACTTTGGGATGGCCGATGGTTTTGTGGGGACTATGAAAGGTGTTATTTTGTCCATTTATCCCCAGGCGCACATTGTAGATCTCACCCACCAGATTCCGCCCCAGGATATTTCGGCGGCTGCCTTCGTATTGCACTGCAGTCATCGTTACTTTCCGGCAGGCACCATTCACGTGGCTGTGGTCGATCCCGGTGTGGGTTCGTCACGGCGTCTGATTGCGGTCGCATCGGAGAAATATTTATTCCTGGCCCCGGATAATCAAATTTTAGCTTATATTTTTCATGAGAGCGAAACCCTGAAGGTCATCGAAGTGTTAAACAACCAGTTCTTTTTGCCCAATGTGAGCCGAACGTTTCATGGGCGAGATATTTTCGCAGCGGTGGCAGCGCATCTTGCCGCAGGGGTACCAATCAAAAGGTTGGGGCCAGAAATTCACGATTACGATCGCGGAAAAATTGACCAGCCCCGCAAGACGGAGAACGGCATCCAGGGCAAAATCATCCATATCGATCAGTTTGGCAATCTGATATCGAACATTCCTGAAAGCTGGATAAAAGGAGGAATCTCAGCCATTCGCTTTGGGCAAATGGTGCTCAATCGTATCTCCGATGCCTATGCCGATGTGGGCTCTGGTGAACCACTGGCGATTTTTGGCAGTTCAGGTTATCTGGAGATAGCCATTCGAGACGGAAACGCCTCACGGGTATTCGGTGCTGGTCGCGGCGCTGAAATCCGAATAGATTTTGAAACTTTATCATAGGATTAAGTTGTGCATGCATGATTTTGACTATCAACCCCGAAATCCAAATTATCAGCCCCCAATTCTGATTCAATGGGCCCAAAAAATTAAAACCAATCGGCCGCTGCGCCATGTCATTTTGTTTCTGTTGACCATTTTAACGACGTATATGGCTCATGGCATGCTATACGCTCTTTCGATCATTTCAATTCTATTGGCGCACGAAATGGGGCATTACCTGATGTGCCGAAAATATGGCATCCCCGCGACACTGCCATTTTTTCTTCCCTTTCCGTTTCCCCAGTTCAATCCCTTTGGGACTCTGGGGGCAGTGATCAAAATGCAAGGTCGTATTCCCCATCGACGGGCGCTATTCGACATCGGCGCCGCAGGTCCGCTGGCAGGATTGGCGGTCACCATTCCGGTGCTATTGATTGGTCTGAAAAATACCCGATTTGTGCCGCTCGACACGATTACGCCCGGAACGCTTTTTCTGGGAGAATCATTTTTGTTTAAGCAATTGGCACAATGGATCATGGGCCCTACACCGCCAGGCTACGATGCTATGCTCCATCCCATGGCTTTTGCCGGCTGGGCCGGACTATTCGTTACCGCACTGAATTTGCTGCCCATTGGTCAATTGGACGGCGGCCATATTCTCTATGCAATTTTTGGCTATCGCAGCGAACAGATTTATAAATTCGCCATGGCAGCGTTTATCATCGTCTGTGCCATCTGGTATCCTGGTTGGTTGCTTCTGATCATTTTATTGCTGTGGGTTGGCTATCGTCATCCGGCTCCAGAGAATGATTTCATCCCGTTGGATCGCCGACGAGAGGTATTGGGGTACGTTACCTTCATCATCTTTTTGATCTCTTTTATACCGATTCCGTTTCACATCCTGGCCAATTAGAAAAGAAAGGAATGTTCTGGCGCGCCATGAACGGGAACGAAAACCACAATCGCGAAGGATCGCAATTGAGAGCGAAACTGATCCGTCAGTTCACTCGCAAACGATTTGTGCTTCCATTACTCGTCGGCATTGGCTTGATCCTACTGGAATTCACCACGAGCTTTGTCGAAATTGCATTGGGCACCCTGCTTGAGGTAACCAACCCGTGGCGCTCACAATCGGGCACAGTCTGGGAATTGCATAAAAAAGATGCTCTTGCCAGCCAGCAACTTCAACACATCGCGGCAGCCGCACAACAACAACCCATGGTATTCCATGCCGTTGGTGATCTTCTGCAGCTAAAATCGGCTCTCGATAGCCTGCGAAGCATCACCCTCACCGCTGACCAATTTCTCAATCTGTATCATCAATTTCCGCCGCCTGTGGCGTTTGAAATGATTTCACCCTTTGATTTGTTGAAATTATCACATAGCGGCAAATGGGTATGGACCAAAATCGTTAAGGATGAACATAGCCTGAGCATCTATTGCCTGGATGGCGAAAAACAATTGTTGATGGATGCCTATCCCCCATTGACAGTGCTGTATGATCTCGCGGGTACCATGAATTTTCGCTCTGTCTCGCTGGATTCGATGCCGCAATATGCCGGACGGATAGTTTCCAGAGATCAGTTTTTCCAGGCCTTCGATGACCTGGCCTCTGCCGTAAAAATGCAAATAATCAATAACCCGGCTTTGCTGATCAAATGGGACAAGAATATTCGTCGGGTTGGCATTGCTCGCTACCCCATCGATAATATGGTAAATATTGGCTTTGAAATCAACAATGGTCTGTACATCGATGTGATTTCCTTTGGTGCCAGTGAATGGGCAGCGGATTTTTTAATCGAAAAATTAAATGCGCTTTATCCAGAACTCAACCTTGAACCTCCCAATTAGAGGAACGAATCGCCGTGGCCTATTTGACTCCTAAAAGGATTCTTATCAGCCTGCTAATTTTGGGCACCCTCGGTCTGCTGACCATGTTTTTGCTGTTCATTCTGACTTTGCCGCAATTGCCCAACCAGCTCCGCGACCTGGCGCTCAGCAGTCCCACAGAAATCTATGCCGATAACGGCGAGCTCATTATTATGCTCACCAACCGTCAGGAAGTGGCCCTGGCAAAGATTTCGCCTTATTTCGTAAAGGCGATTATGGCAATGGAGGACACCGATTTTTTCAGGCATCATGGCTGGAACAAGCGGGGCCTGCTGCGAGCTATTTTCAATCATCTGATACTTTTTCGCCGCGCGGGCGGTGGCAGCAGTATTACCCAGCAATTGGCAAAGAACATGTTTTTTTCGTTCGAACGAGATGTGAAGCGCAAACTAAAGGACATGCTGTTGGCCTGTCAGATGGAAACGCGCTTTACCAAAGAGGAAATTCTGGAAGCGTATTGCAATCAGATCGATTTTGGATCGAATGCCTTCGGCGTAGAGCAAGCGTCACAGACCTATTTTGGCAAACATGCCGATGAATTGACCCTGGCAGAGGCGGCTCTCCTGGCCAATCTGCCGAATATGCCCAGTCGTTATAATCCTTATCAAAATTTTGAGCTGGCTCGAAAGCGGCAGCAGATTGTCTTGCAGCGAATGCATAAGCTCGGCGTCATCAATTCCCAGGAGTTGGCAGAAGCGCTGGCCGCGCCAATTCAATTACGAAGAATGAACCAGTTATGGGGCAAAGCCAGCTATTTTATAGATTATATAAAAAGCCTAACCGAGACGATTTACTCCGCCGAAGTAATTTCTTATGGCGGGTTGAAAATTTATACCACGCTGGATACGCGGCTGCAAAATTTTGCTCAGGACGCCGTGCAGCAGGGGCTAAAAGCGCTGGATCAACGGCTGGGATTGCGGGATTACGAGATTGCTACCATCGAGGAAAAGCAGCTTTATCCGCAGGCAGCGCTGGTAGCCATCGATCCCCGGACGGGCAAAGTCAAAGCCATGGTCGGAGGCCGCGATTTTGCGGTTAGCCCTTTTAATCGCGCCGTGAGCAACATGCGGCTCGCGGGGTCGGCGTTCAAGCCATTTGTTTACCTCGCCGCCATTGACCAGGGCATCTTTACACCAGCCTCTATTCTCGTGGACTCAGCAGTGACATTTGAAGTCAACCAGCAGAAGTGGTCGCCTGCCAATTTTGATCGGCGTTTCCGGGGGCCGATGACGCTGAAAAGTGCACTTGCTTTCTCCATCAACATCATCGCCGCCAAAGTGATATTCGCTGTAACGCCAGAAGTGGTGGTCAATTATGCGCAGGAAATGGGCATCACCAGTCCGCTGGGGGCCAACTTGTCGCTCGCATTGGGAACATCGGGAGTTTCACCGCTAGAATTATGCAGCGCCTACTGTCCATTTGCCAACGGTGGCGTTCGTCGCGAGCCATTGCTACTAAAGTACATTGAAGATTATCAGGGCAAGACGTTAAACGAATTTAGCAATCGCAGCGCTCAGGTCGTCGATCCGCAATCGATCTACCTTGTGCTGGACATGTTGCAAGCGGTGGTCGATCAGGGGACGGCCAGAAGCATTCGCAGCCTGGGCTTTCTTCGGCCAGCAGCCGGAAAGACGGGGACGACCAATGATGCCCGCGACGCCTGGTTCATCGGTTTTACGCCGCAATTGGCAACTGCTGTTTGGGTGGGATTCGATGATAACCGACCGATTAAGGATGAAATCGGCCATGAGCTAACCGGCAGTAGCGCGGCCATACCCATCTGGGTGCGCTTCATGTCCCAGGCGTTACAAAATGAACCGTATCGAAATTTTGTGATTCCAGAAGGCATCATCTTCAAGTATGTGGATAGCACCACCGGCAATGAAGTCGCACCAGATGATCCGCGCGCACAATTGGTCGCGTTGAAAATTGGTACTGTACTGCCAGAAACACATTGAAAATCGCATCCGTTGGGCAACATGCTATTCATCATACAATTCATGGCTAAATTGTGCCCTGTGCTTTAAGGCAGGTTAATTTTACCCAGCGGTAGAGCAACTTCCACTCAGCGAGTTGATCTTCGAAATAAGCGGCGTCGGGTGGCCTCCGGCCCCAGAATAAAAATCAATCCCAGGTATAAGATTAGCGCCAGCGTTCCAACAACTATTAGACCGTAACACTGCTGCAGGAAGAACGAATGAACCCGATTGGCCAGGAAGCGCTGCAGCCAATGGTGATACAATAAATACACCCCGATCCCCATCAACAGACAATTGAAACCAATTTTCAAAAAGTCACTCAAAATCTCCCGGAACCGAATCTGGTGTTCTATTTCTCTCGATAGGAAATAAAACAACAACACACAACCGACACTGAAAGCAATGGACGACGCCAGCGCGATGCCGCCATGTTTTAATGGGGTTTTTACCAAAATAAGATTTAATACAACGTTCAAAGCAGCGGTGAACATGGCAATCTTAAATGGAATTTTGTTTTTTTGAAAAATCGAAAATAAGCGAGAGAAAAATGTGTCCAGACTAATCCCGATCAAACCCAGTGAATAACACCAGAAAGCTATCGCAGTGAGTCGGGTGCTTTCACCATCGAAATGCCCCCGTTGATAAACCAGGCCGATAATTGGCTGAGCCATCACCACCATCAGAACAACCGTCGGCATCACCATTGAGAGATTTAGTGTAATTCCCAATCGAATTCCTGCTAGAAAGTCTCGATCCTGCACCAGCGCTTTTTTTTCGGTCAAATACGGCACCAGGGCACGACTGATGGATAGGCCAATGATGGCCACTGGCAATTGGATTAGCCGCTGGGCATACCAGAGCGAGGCAATGCTGCCCGTAATCAAAAACGAAGCCAGCATTCGATCCACAATTTCTACCGACTTGTCCAGCAATGACTTAAGCAGAATGAAACCGCTCTCTCGGCCAATGGTCCGCATCTCCTGCTCTCGCAAATCCAGGGCTGGATGATAGCGTGCTGAGGTCTGCTGGCGGATTTCACGCTTCCATAGAAATGGCACCTGAATCAACAACTCCAGCAATCCACCCAACAAAAAGCCTGCGGGTAGAGCATAGATACCCAGCCAGCGCCGAAAAAAATGAACACCAATGATGACCCCGATGCTGAGCATGGCCGGCGCCAGGCTATAAATCTTGTTCAGCTCAAAAAAATTGAGAATGCTACCCACAAAAGCCGCCAGCCCAATAATCAACATAAACGGCAAAATCCAATAGGTCATATTGATAGCTTTTGGGAAAATCGCCGGTTCTAATCCCGGGGCTATAATCTTAACCACGACGGGCGCAATCAAATAAAGCAAGCCTGTTAATATAATCAACACCAACACCATCCAGTTGAAGCACGCAGATAATAATCGCCATGCCTGCTGATACCTGGTTTGGCTGATTAATTTTTTAAATGGCGGCAGAAAGGCTCGCTCGACCACATCCTCGCCGAGAAAATGTCGGAAAAAGGTCGGGATAGTAAAAGCGATAACAAATAAATCCATGGCTCGATTGGTGCCATAGTAGGCCGCCGTCACCAGTTCCCGCAAAAAGCCCAGCACCCGCGAGACGAACGTTCCCGTCACCAGATCAATCAGATTACGTGTAATACGACTGGCCATTGTTTGAATTCGATTTTTGGATGCGAGTATATCTAAATTGCAGTTCGTCTGTCATTGTGAGGAACGAAGTGACGAAACAATCTTTTGTTTTTATTGAATCATAAAGATTGCTTCGCTACGCTCGCGATGACAATACGTTCGCTACGCTAATTATGAATCGCTATACTTGACATTAATAAGAATGATTCCCATCCACCATTTTGAACTACGTCAAGAATTAGATCACTTCCAGATAATCGCGGTCTGGCAGTTTTGGAAATGCCTGGTGTGGCTCTGCCTGATACCAGAAGGCGACCGAAGCGATGTCATCCTGCAACGGCAAGAACCGCGCCGGCTGCTTGCCCATTTGATTGCGCCACCCCAACGCCTGCATGGTCACCCGCAAGTCTTTCTCAAACCGAATCGGATCCATGATATGCCAGCGATAGAGGCCGAAACGAGTATTCGCTCGTGTAAAACCATCCGGCTTGATGATTTGCGGCATGCCAGAATATGGAGTCGAAAAGGCACAATATTGTCCTTCCGGAAACACGAATCCCCACGCACCGCCAAAATAATCCTCAGTTCCGGTACCACAAAT
>JAPDQM010000135.1:0-10502 GCA_034505795.1 Candidatus Zhuqueibacterota bacterium | reverse complement strand
GCTGCTCGGGATCAGCCACAAAGCTCTCCAGCAACTGTTGCAGATGGCGCAACATACGTTGAATCGTATCCGATTCGTAGCGCTGCTTCTCGTAGGCGATCTCAAGCCCAATCTGTTTGCCCGGCGAAACAACAAATGTCAAGGGGTAATTGGTGCGAGAGTAAGATTCAATATCCTGAATCTGCAAGCTTCCTTTTTTTTCAGTGATTGCTTCTCCCAGCGGATAATTTTCAAAAACCAAGATGCTGTGGAACAAGGGCAAATCTCTCGGCACTTCGCTCCAACCTTGAATCTGTATTAACGAACAATATTCGAATTGCCTGAGTTCACTCAATTGAAGTTGAAACGCCTGTAGCCATGATAGCAACGTCGCCTGAGAATCGATTTTCACTCGGACGGGCAGCGTATTGATAAATAAGCCCAACATCGCTTCTGAACCAGATAGGTCCACGGGGCGTCCGGACACGATCGAACCATATACCACATCGTCATCGCCACTGTAATACCCCAGCAACAACGCCCAGGCGGCTTGCAACATCGTGCTCAATGTTAACTGATATTGACGACTAAAGTCCTGCAGCGCCTTAGATAGATCAGGTGACAGCAGCAGCCGCTCGGTAGTATATTCATCCAGTTCCGTTAGCGCTCGCCCAGCGAAACGATCCAGTGGAATTTGATTCGGCGATTGGAAACCTGTTAGCGCTGCGCGCCAAAATTTCTCAGCCCGATCCAGATCCTGTTCCTGAAGCCAGGCAATATAATCACGATATGGTCGCGAAGGTTCACGCGTAAACGGCTGGCGGCGGCTCAATGCCTCATAGATCGCAAAGACCTCATCGAGCAACAACGGCAGGGACCAGCCATCGAATAAAATATGATGGTGAATCCAGATGAAGCGATGCAGATCATCGGCTTCCTGAATCAGGGTCAGACGCATCAATGGCGCCTCAGATAAATCAAAGCCTTCCTTTTTTTCTTCGTCAATCAATTCCTGGAGCTGTTGTGCCTGCATTTCAGGGGACAGATGTCGCCAATCCAGCCGCCTCAAGCCAATAGTTACCTGCTTATGGACAATCTGCAGCGGCTCGTCCAGGTCCTCCCAGAGAAATGCAGTTCTCAGGACCGGATGCCGATCCACCAGTGTCTGCCAGGACTGCTCAAAGGCCGCAACGTTTAGTTGGCCGCGCAGGTGACAACTCAATTGTTCAATATAAACTCCTGTGCCCGGGGTATAGAGGCTATGAAATAGCATCCCCTGTTGCATGGGCGAAAGCGGATACATGTCTTGAATATTTTCCGATTGCATCAGCCGACTCTTTCCTTCTTCTTATTCAGTTTCTGTAAGACCTTGTCCAGTTTCTTTTGATTTAATTTTGCCAGTGTGAAATCGGATGGCGTGAATCCGCCGGCATCGGGCGATTTGCAATGCGCGATGATGGCTCGCAACTCGCTTAAAAAATGATTGGCAAAGCGCTCAATTGTCTCGCGACGATGCAGATTCGCGCTATATTTGAATTCCACTTGCAGCTTTCCCCCAGCAATGCTTCCGTTAATATCTATCAAATAATTTCGCTTATTCAGCGGACTAATTTCATGACCTTTAGATTCGCGAGCGAGATCAAAGATGCGCGATTCATTGGCAACCTGGTCAAACTGGCCCAAATAATTAAACGAAATCTCTGCGGCTTTCATCCCCCTCAATTGATCCATTAATTTCTGGTTGCCAGAGAGGTATCGCAGCAGACCAAAACCAATCCCATTTTGAGGAATTTGCCGCAACTGCTCCTTGATCGTTTTCACAGCATCACCGCTACTGTGCGACTGCTTCAAATCCAGCACAACAGGATACACCGAGGTGAACCAGCCAACAGTCCGTGATAGATCCACCTCGTCGAACAGAGGTTCACGCCCATGGCCTTCCAGGTCGATGAGCAGCGAGCGGGAACCGGTCATCCGAAAATGCGCCTGGACCAATGCGGTCAATAAAATATCATTGATCTGGGTATGATATGTCGCCGGCACTTCACGTAATAAATCGCTGGTCTCCTCTGTCGACAGCATGACCACTATATTTTTCTCAGACTGTTCCAGATTCTCACCGGCCGGATTATCCACCGGCAATTTGGCCACCGTTCTATTGACAACGCTCAACCAGTAGGATTGCTCGGCCTGAAGCGGCTCGGTTTGCGCCAATTGCATCAACCGTTCGGCCCAGTATTTGTACGAGGTCGTCTTAGGCGGCAATTGAATCGGCTGCCCGAGGCTGAGTTGTTGATAAATCTGCTGTAAATCTTCCAGCAAAATTCGCCACGACACTCCATCCACAGCGAGATGATGGACCACAATCAATAGTCGTTGCCCATTTTGGGCTCCCAGGTCGAACAAAGCCACTCGCATCAGCGGCCCCTGTTCAAGATCCAGGCTCGCTTGCAAGCGATTGGTCTGCGCCTCAATGAATTCCAATTGCTCATTTGCGCTGGCGGTCGAAAGATCATGCCATTCAAAAGGCGTCTCATCAATCATATCCGCATGGTACTGTTCCCAATAGCCATTCTGCCGCCGAAACCTCAACCTTAGCGCATCATGATGAGCATACAGGTGCCCGATAGCCTGCTGCAGCAGATTGGCATCCAAAGGTGCTTTCACCTGGAAAAATAGCGACTGGTTATAGTGATGCGGCTCGGCAAAATTTTGTTCAAAGAACCAATGCTGAATTGGCGTGAGTGGCACCTGGCCGGTAACGCTTCCCTGTTCCGCCTCGATTTTGTTTTCCGTTGCATGATAAGTCAAGTAGTTCGCCAATCCTTCGATGGTTGGCGTTTGGAAAAATTGCTTGGGCGTCAGAGAAAGTCCCTCTTTCTGGGCCCTGGAAATGACCTGAATGGTCAAAATCGAATCGCCCCCCAGTTCAAAGAAATTATCATGAATGCCCACTCGCTGGATACCAAGCACCTCCTGCCAAATATCGGCTAACTTCTTTTCGATGGGAGTACGGGGCGTTACGCTTTCGCTATTAGGAGCAATGCCGTCTGTCATTATTTTCGGCAATGCATTCCGATCAATCTTGCCGCTGGGAGTTTTGGGAAACTCATCAACAATCATGATCACCGATGGTATCATATAATCCGGCAGCTTTTCTTTAAGAAAGTCACGCAGAATTTTACCTGGCGAACCTGGATCGTGAGATGTTGCCTTAGCGATAGCTTGCCGAATACGCTGTTGCTGTTCCTCTCCTAAATCATAAAATTGAACGCCACATTCAACCTCATTCTGCCAGATCAAATGACCATTGATATCCAGAATTTCCGGAGACTCTGGCAATTTGAGTTTCATCTGCACGTTCTCAAGACTGTGCCAATCCCAGGTGGCGCTGGCTTTCAACAATCGAGCACCAGTCTCGGACAAATCCGTGATATTGACGCTGATCGACTGGTTCCCTCCCACGGTCAAGGCAACTTCGGCATTGAATGGAATTCGAGAATGACCTCGTCGCTCATCGGCGATTTTTGCCTCTGCCTGGGTCAGGGCGCAATACGCCATCAACCGTTTGTTGCCCGAAGAATCTTCTTTGGCGATCACCACTGCTTCCCGCACCGAAGGATGCTGCCGGAGCAGCGTCTCAATTTCGCCCAATTCCACTCGAAAGCCACGAATCTTCACCTGGTAATCTGCCCTGCCAAGAAATTCGATATTACCATCAGGCAAATACCGCGCGCGATCGCCAGTTCGGTATAATCGTGCGCCGGGTTCAACAGGGAATGGATCGGGAATAAATTTCTCTGCCGTCAAATCCGGCCGATTCAAGTAGCCCCTGGCAACACATTGCCCCCCAATATACAATTCACCGGGAACGCCGACAGGAACTGGCTGCAAATTCGCATCCAAAATGTGAAGTTTTCCGTTCGCAATGGGGCGACCGATCGGCATTTCCATGCCCTCCTGAAAGGGCGATGTTTTATTTTCAGGATCGTACGTCGCCGCAATCACCGTTCCTTCGGTCGGGCCATACGTATTTAACCAACGGACATTCGAGCCAACCATCCGTTTCCAGATGACATATTTCTCTGCGGCGACCTTATCGCCACCGACGATGACCAGCCGCAGCGAAGCCGGCAGTTCCTGTTTGGTTAGCGTCAGTTCGTAAACCCACTCCTGCCAATAAGCTGTGGGCAGATCGAGAATGGTCAACTGAAGCTGTTCAATCATGTGAGTAAGTTGCTCACCGCTGAGGATCACCGCATCCGGCGGCCGGAGCACAATAGCGGCGCCGGACATTAATGCCGGAAAAATTTCTTCGACCGCGGTATCAAAATTAATTGTGGCAAACTGCAATATCCGGTCGCTCGGCTGCAATCCAAATAATTCCGCCACGGCCAGGTTATGATTAACTACCGACCGATGTGGCACCTGCACGCCTTTCGGTTTGCCTGTCGAACCCGAAGTGTAGATCACATACGCCTGGTTCAGTGGATGAGTAACATTTTCAAGATCAGCATCGCTCTCCTCGGTTATTTTCGCCCAATCCAGTTCCAGGTCGATCAATTCGGCCCGATCCCCAGGTATCGAATTCACCAAATCCTGCTGCGTGATAATAAGCGAAACTCGGGAATCCTGAATCATATATTCCAGACGTTCTTTGGGATAATCGGGATCCAGTGGCAGATAGGCCGCCCCCGCCTTAAGAATGCCCAACATCCCCACTATCATATTGATGGATCGTTTCACGCATAAGCCTACCAGGCTTTCGGCCACGACGCCTTTCTTGCGCAAGACTCTTGCCAATTGATTGGCACGCTGATTCAATTCCTGGTATGCGATCTGTTGCCCTTCCCCAATTACTGCCACAGCTTCGGGAGTGAGCCTCACCCGTTTCTCGATGAGCTGATGAATGCATAAATCTAATGGAAAATCGGCTGAAGTGTTATTCCAGTCACGAATGATCCGATGCAACTCCTCGGCAGACATCATGGATAACAAGGAGATCGGCTGATCCGGCGCCGTGGCGAGAGCCTTTAAAAGAAGCTGGAAATGCTCGATCATTCGAGCAATCGTTGACGGTCTGAAAAGATCGGTATTATACTCCAGTGCTCCAGCCAGGCCACTTTCAGTCGCTCCCATTGTTAGCGTGAGATCAAAATTCGATATCCCAGTATCCAGTTCAATAGCGCTAAAAGTCAGTCCTTTTAACTTCAGATCTGATCTCGGATTATTTTGCATGACAAACATAACCTGGAACAACGGACTATGGCTCAAATCCCTCTCCGGTTGCACGGCATCGACTACTTTTTCAAATGGCACATTCTGATGCGCATAAGCATCCAGAGTCACCTTCTTCACTCGTTCTAAAAATTTCCTGAAGCTCGGATTATCCGAAAGCTCAAGTCGCAGCACGATCGTATTCACAAAAAATCCGATCAGATTCTCTGTCTCACTGTGATTGCGATTGGCAATTGGAGTTCCGATATTGATAACTCGCTGGCCGCTATATCGAGATAATAATAGGTGGAATGCACCTAACAAGGTCATAAAAAGTGTCGCGCCCGCTTCCCGACTTAATTGTTCCAGGGCCCTGGTAACTTCTGGCTCCAGCGTAAACGTTAGATGCGATCCATGATTGGTCTGCACCAATGGTCGCGGGAAATCTGTGGGCAATTCAAGCAATGTAGGTCCACCAGCAAGCTGTTCCTTCCAGTAACCAAGCTCATTTTGCAGCACTTCCCCCTTCAGCCAATTTCGCTGCCAATAGGCAAAATCGGCATATTGGAATGGAAGCTCCGGTAATGCCGGCTGCAATCCATTGGCGTAGGCATCATACAACGTGGCTACTTCTTTGATGAAAATTGCTGTCGACCAGCCATCTGAAACAATATGGTGCATGACCAGAACTATGATATGGTCCTCTTCGCCGAGTCGAAATAGGGTTGTTCGTATTAGCGGCCCCGCACTCAGGTCAAATGGCCGCTTGGCTTCCTCGATCAGCAAAGCCTTTGAAAACGAATCTCGAATCGAATCAGGCACCTCCTGCAAATCGATGATGGGCAATGGAATTTCCATTGAATGATGAATCTTCTGAAATGGTGTGCCTTCAACGCTTTCGAATGTCGTGCGCAAAATTTCGTGACGCTGTACCAGCGTTTGAATGCTCAAATAGAGCGCTTTCACATCAAGTGCCCCAGTAATTCGAACGGCATCTGGAACATTGTATTCAGGACTATTGGGTTCCAACTGATCCAGAAACCATAGCCGCTGCTGGCCGAACGACAACGGCATATTTCCCGCCCTGGGAATGGGGCGAATCGGCGGGGCAGATGCAGCCGCATCATCTCGAAAAGCAGCAATCTTCTCCGCCAGTTCGGCGATCGTGGACGCCTCAAAAATCGTTTTCAGCGGCAGTTCCACCTGAAACACATTCCGCACTCGAGAAATGAACTGCGTCGCCATCAGCGAATGGCCACCCAGTTCAAAAAAATTGTCATATATGCCAATTCGCTCTACCCCGAAAATCGACGCCCAAATGCCAGCCAATATTTCTTCAATCGCATTCCTCGGCGCGACATAGGCACCTTCCAGTTCGGGTCGTGTCAGATCGGGTTTGGGCAGTGCTCGGCGATCGATCTTTCCGCTCGGCGTCTTTGGAATTTCATCCAGGATAACGATCACCTGGGGCACCATGTATTCGGGCAAATTTTGCTGCGCAAAATGCCGCAATTCCTTGATCAGCATATTCTGGTCCTCAATAACCCGCAAAATGGTCTCGTCCAGAATCTTTTGATGATCAGGCGTCATGTTGCGAAAGGCCAGTCCGACATGGTTTTCGCGCTGCCAGATAATGTCGGTTTCGATCTTTACCTGCTCCGGAACGATCGGCAAATTTAGCGCCATGCTGACGCGTTGAATTTGATCATAATTGGGCAGCGGCGAAATGGTCATCAAGCGAGCGCCGCCCTGGGACAGGTCCTCGGTCGAGGACTTGACCGGCTTGCCGCCATTCAGATCGATGACTGCCTCATTAAAAAAGGGTACCCGCACATGGCGGCGTTTATCATCTTTCATCAATGACTTGGCAAACACCGGCACACAATAAGCGACCAATCTTTTTTCTCCCGGGCGATTTTCCAGATCATCCGCAATGGTCACCACCTCGTGCAACAACGGATGTTTCTCCAACACCGTATCGATTTCATTGAGTTCAACCCGGAAACCTCTGATCTTCACCTGATTATCGACTCGACCGATAAAATCGATGTTGCCGTCTGGCAGATAGCGCGCCAGATCTCCAGTGCGATACAATCGCTCGCCCGCCGTCGTTGCAAATGGATTGGGAATGAATTTCTCCGCCGTTAAATCTGGGCGGTTGAGATATCCCCTGGCCAAACCCACGCCACCGATACATAGCTCCCCTGGCACGCCAACCGGCACCGGCTGCAAATTGGCATCCAGAAGGTAGATTCGGGTATTAGCGATCGGCTTCCCGATGGGCAACACCGGCAGTTGTTGTTGGGCAGCACTAATTTGTTCGATCTCAGAAAGTGTCGAAATCACCGTGGTTTCAGTTGGGCCATACGTATTGATCAGCAAGACGTCACCGTCCACCATTTGCCGCCACAGCGCCACGCGCTCCAGCGAGGCTTTGTCCCCACCAATAATGACCAACCGAAGTGACGGCGGCAATTTCCGCTTTAGCACGCTCAATTCATGAACCCATTCATGCCAGAATACGGTGGGCAAGTCCAGCACCGTTAGATTTTCCTGTTCGATGAATTGCAGCAACTCCATGCCCGAAATCAAGGTGCTGCCGGGACGCAGCACCAGCGTCGCGCCACACATCAACGTCGGGAAAATTTCTTCCACGGCCGCATCAAAATTAATCGTCGCAAACTGGAGGATTCGATCCTCAGCCCGCAACCGAAATTTCCTGATGACTTCGATATTGTGATTGATAACTGATTTATGGCTAATCAACACTCCTTTGGGTTTGCCAGTCGAGCCCGAGGTATAAATGATATATGCCAGATTATCGCTCCCAGCCAGTTCACGATGTGAGCCGTCATTCTGGGACACAATCGTTGCCCAATCAGCATCCAAACAGATAATTTGAGCGCCATTTTTCGGCAGACGCGAGACGAATTGGGATTGGGTAAGAAGCACTGAAACATTGGAATCCGCAATGATGTACTCCAGTCGCTCTTGAGGATAATTGGGATCTAACGGTACATAGGCCCCCCCCGCTTTCAAAATCCCCAGCAATCCCACAATCATCTCCAGCGAACGGTCGATGCAAATTCCAACCAGCTTTTCAGGCCCAACTCCTATGCCTTGCAAGTAAGCAGCCAATTGATTGGCCCGCTGATTCAACTCCTGATAACTGAGACTTCGGTCATGCGCCACAACCGCAATCGCATTTGGCGTACGAACAGCTTGCTCTTCGATCAATTGATGGATGCAGCGGCCGGTCGGAAACTCCACTTGCGTCTCATTCCATTCTGAGGTTACCTGACGTTGCTCCGCCTCTGACATCAGGGGTAGATTCAGAATTCGCTCGTCAGGATTGTCCACCAGCGCTTCCAACAAGTGTTGAAAATGACGAATCATCCGCTGGATCGTAGTTGATTCAAACAAATCGCTGTTATACTGCAGCGCGCCCAACAAGCCATTGGGTGTTTCGGTCATTGACAGAGTCAAATCGAATTCCGCCGTTTTGCTCTCGATTAGGATCGGGCTCATGGTCAATGACGGCAATTTCAACGGCTGCAACGGCGTATTTTGAAGGATAAACATCACTTGAAAGAGCGGCGTATGGCTCATATCTCGTGCCGGCTGCAGCACCTCGACTAATTTTTCAAACGGCAGTTCCTGATGCGCATACGCACCCAACGTCACCTCGCGAACACGACCCAGTAATTCCTTGAATTTGGGATTACCGTCAAGTTTGGTCCTGAGCACCAGCGTATTGACGAAGAATCCAATCAGCGCTTCAGCTTCTGCTCGAGTGCGATTGGCAATTGGCGTTCCCACGCAAATATCGTTTTGGCCGGAATATCGAGACAGCAACGTTTGAAACGCAGCCAGCAGCGTCATGAACAGCGTCGCGTTATTGTCTCGGCTTAGTTGATTCAACCGATCTGTGAGCTGTTTTGATATGGCAAATGTTTCATCCTGACCATTGTAAGTTTGAACTGCCGGGCGAGGATGGTCTGTGGGCAACTCAAGCACTGGCAGATCATCACCAAGCTGCTCCTTCCAGTAGGCAAGCAGCGAATCCATGACTTCGCCGGACAGTCGCTTCCGCTGCCATTGCGCATAGTCCGCATATTGAATTGAGAGTTCAGGCAGCTTTATGGGGCGACCATTAACCAGCGCATCGTAAAGCACTGCAATCTCCCGATTGAGCACGCCAATAGACCAGCCATCGGAAATGATATGATGCATGGTAAACAAAATAATATGCTCATCGGGATTCAAACGGATCAGTTTCGTGCGAAATAGCGGGCCGCGTGTCAAATCAAACGGCCGTTGGGCTTCTTCAGTAACCAATTGTTTGATTGCAGCATCCCGTTCATCGATCGGCGTCGACTGAAGATCAATCACCGGCAGTTCGATTTTCAGTTGCGGAGCAACGATCTGCATCGCCTCTCCGTTCACGTTCTGGAAAGTGGTTCGCAAAATTTCGTGGCGCTGGACAATCATGTGAATGCATTTCGACAGCGCATCCAGATCCAGCTTTCCTACCAGGCGAACCGCCGAAGGCAAATTGTATATCGCATTGCCTGGCTCTAACTGTTCAAGAAACCACAGCCGTTGCTGCGAGAACGACAAAGGGAAAGCATTGTAGCTGCTCCCCTGTTGCTTCAGCCGTTTTTCCAGCAATGCCCGCTTTTCGGGTGATAACGAAGCAATAATTTTTGAATAATCCTTCATTCAACCTCGCTTCTGCTGACCGCTAAAATAAATTTATCCTCAAACTTGTTTGAAAAGTTTTGGCTATTCAAACAAAGATCATATCAATAGCTCAACTCTGAATTTTTATTCTCTTTTCTTCTGCCATAATCACCTAATATTAGTGGCAGTTAAAATAAAATGCGTAGCAGTTTGTCCCGAATACTAAATTTCGTTTAACCCATGCAATAATTGAATGCCCTACTCATTTTTCTCTTGATGCACCAACTCCTCCGCCTCCTCATCCGACATCTGCTCCAGTTCCGCCAGCAGTTCTTCGATGCTCTTCTCGCCCCGATGGGTCACCTCGATTGGAGCCTGCTCTTGTTCGGAGATCTTCGGGCTTTCCAAAACTTTCTGCGCCAGGTCGGCGATGGTCGGGAATTCGAATAAAGTACGCAATGGTAATTCCACCTGAAACGCATCCCGAATATGCGAGATGAACTGCGTAGCCAGCAGCGAATGTCCGCCCAGCTCGAAGAAATTGTCATACACGCCCACCTGCTTGAGATTGAGCAATTCGGCGCAGATGGCGGCCAGCTTCTCCTCGGTCTCATTGCGAGGCG
>JAPDQM010000134.1:0-10545 GCA_034505795.1 Candidatus Zhuqueibacterota bacterium | reverse complement strand
AATAACAAGTCCGACCCAGGCAGGCACGAACCTTATTATCTTATCAGAAATATCACTCAAAAGAAAATTAAGCGAATTAGGTTCAGGCATCTGCAAATCATGATAGGCTACTAAGGTTAATAGGGTCTAATGGATTCAGTCCAATAAACCAAGCTTTAATAACTTGCCACTGTCAGAAATCAAATCGTGCGAAGCGAGATTACTTTCTGCTCTTTTTGAATATTTTAAAAGGATGGATTAAGGTATAACCCGTTTCATAACCCCACAAGAAATTATGAAATGATGCCCTAAGCCTCAAATGAATATACAAAAAAAATCCTATTTGTCAACAACTATTTTGCCCAATGGTACAGATGCGGTTATCATTTTTAGAACGCGCATTGTTTTTTTGCCGCCAGGTCCACTGTTGGCGGAATATATCCGCATGTCTTGCCAATCCGGATTGTGTCCCATTTGAAAATTACCCTTTTGGGTTATTGAAAATCCGCCAAAAAATCTTATCTTGGCCACAGGAAATCATTTCATGTCCAATTGCGATCTGGATTCAAATCAATTGAATTTGCTCAAAGCTGGATTCTGTGGCCAACAACGTTTTCGCCAAAAAACCAAGTGGCGGAGACCAGAAGCGCTCCAATTATCAATATTCCAACGCTCCAGCAATCCGCTCACACAGCAAAAGGACAATGACTGATCAATTCAATTATTTCTCAAACCATTTGATGGAGGTTAACATGAGGAAGCGGTATCTGCTTTGTTGTCTGTTCCTGATCCTGGTGCTAAGCTTGCCTGCCCTGGCGGCTGACATCTCGGGCGTGGTGGTCGATGCAAGAACCGGCCAACCACTGCCCGGTGCTAATGTCTTCGTCAAGGGCACCAGCTTTGGCGCCGCATCGGACAAAGAGGGAAAATTTGTTTTCAAATTCGAGCCCAGCCAGAGCTTTGTGATCGTGTCGAGCTATATGGGCTATAAGAAATTTGAACAGACATTTTCCCCAAGCGATGATCTGAATGGTCTAAAAATCGAATTACATGAGGACGTGTTTCAGGGGGAAGAAGTGGTGGTCACCGGCATTGCTTCTAAACGGGAGAAGTCAGTGGCGGAGGTCGCGGTGGCTCGAGTTCCTGCCAGTCAATTGACTGTCGCCAATTCGTATCAGGACATTAGCCAGATGGTGGCGGGCAAAGTGCCCGGTGTAAAAATCGAGCCGGCGTCGGGCAATGTGGGCGGCGGCATTCGCTTTAACATGCGTTCTGCCGCAGGCATCAACGGCGATGAGCAACCGTTGATCATTGTCGATGGTGTCCGCATCGATAACACCCAATTTCGCGGCAATGCCAGCAATCGGGTCGGCGGCCAGGGCATTTCCATGCTGGCCGATTTAAATCCCGAAGACATCGAAAATATCGAGATTCTCAAAGGCCCGGCTGGCGCCGCGTCCTATGGCACCAGCGGCTCCAATGGCGTGGTGCTGATCAAAACCAAAAAGGGTCAATTTGTGCCCGGCGTGCCCAGGGGGTTGTCACTCGATTATAAAATGGTCACGGGCTACAATACCCAGGCGTATGAGTACACCGAAGATGATTTTCCATCATACCGTGCCATCAACAACGTCTTTCGCGATGGCAGAATCCTGCAGCATTCCTTGAACGCCTATGGCGGCTCGGGCACGATGAAGTACTATTTCGGTCTGGACAAGCGGTATGAAGACGGCATTTCGCCAAATAACTTCATGGATCGTCAGACCATCCGCGCCAATTTCGATGTGTTGCCCAACGACAAAGTCATCTTCTCGGTCAGCTCAGGTTATACTGTCAACGAAAACAGTCGACCTTACAATGACAACAATATTTTTGGCTTTCTGGGCAATACTATCCTGACGCCGGAGCCCTGGCAAGTTACCGATAGCGCGTCGGTCTATGGACTGAAAAATATTGTCAGGTCCAATCGCTTCTTCGGTTCAGTGCAGGTCCAATTTCGGCCATTCAAAAACTTCGAAGCCCAGGCGACCCTTGGCGTGGACGATAGCGATCTGCGATTGGATAATACCTATCCGGCAAACCTGGTATATGCCTTTTACCCTGCGGGTCGGAGAGGCATTGAGAGCCGCCAGAATACGCAGTACACGTATAATTTCGATGCCAAATACACCTACTCTGTTTTACCGGGGTTGATTATCACATCCAGCGCCGGCGCGCAGCTTTTCGATAGCAAAAACAAAGGCACATTTTTCGCTCGATATAACTTTCTTACCGAACTGATTACCAATGTCGGTGCCGGAGCCGATGTCGAAGAGGCCGATGAGACTTTCTTGCACACACGAGAAGCGGGTCTATTTACCACACATTCATTGTCGTACCTGGATCAGTATTTTCTGACTTTGCTGTTGCGGCAGGACTATGCCAGTGCCATTGGCACCAAAGCACCCAATATTTTCTATCCGGGCGCCAGTCTGGCCGTCCGTCTGGATAAATATCGCTTCTTTCCCAAAATGTTCAACCTGCTGAAGCTGCGAGCTGCGTACGGCGAGTCGGGCCAATTGCCGCAGGTGCTGGATGGCATTCCGCTGTTGTGGTCAGCAGAAGCATCGGGGTATGGTGGCGGCGCCGTATTATCGCAAATTGGCAATGCCACGATCGAACCGGAGCGGATCAAGGAGTTCGAGGTCGGCTTTGAAACCGAGCTATTTACTTACTACTCGGCTGAGTTTACCTATTATCGACAGTCGGCCGAAAATTCGATCATCACCTTCCAGAATGCGCCATCCACTGGCAAAACCATCACTGCGGTTCCATTCAATATCGGTTCCAGCCAGGGCTGGGGATTGGAGTCACTGCTTCAGGCAAAGCCACTCCGGTCCCGAAATTGGCAGCTCGATGTGAGCCTGACCAACAGCTACCAGACCAATGAGGTGAAGGACCTGGGTGGAGCGCAACCGATTTATGATGGCAATGGCATCAACGTGGTCAAAGAAGGTCTGCCCAAGCATACGTTTTACGACTATAAAGTGAAAGGCGCTCGCTTTGCAGCGAACGGGACGTATCTGGGTCCTGATCTGGACAACGAAAAGAGCGATCTGGGAACGCCAATTCCAACTTATACCGGTTCATTGTCATTGAATTTCAATTTTCTGAAAAATTTCAATCTCTATGTTCTAACGGATTGGGCTGCCGGGCATGTGGTTCTCAATGATACTAAACGATTTGCCATTTATTATGGTCGTTATTTCGGCGGCGCCAATAACAAGCGCTATCGGGAGTTACAGGACATTCTGGGACTGAAAGAGTGGTACGATAACATTTCTGCGGCCCAGGTGGGGTCTCAGGAATATATCGCTGCTGCCAATGAATTTGCGAAATTAGACTATCGCTATAAATCGAACTTTATCGAAGACGCGGACAATTTTAAGCTGCGTGAGATCAGTATCAGTTACAGTTTCAAAGATTTGCTCCCGAAAGTCTATCAGACGAGGTTGATCTCTGACCTGGTGCTGGGACTTTCCGCCCGTAACCTCTGGACGGCATCTAAATATACCGGAGCAGATCTGGAAGTGAACTACGCCGGCGCCAGAAGCCTGTCGCGCGGCCAGGATTTCCTGACACTGCAACAACCGAGAGTTTTTAATATGTGGTTACGAGTGTCACTGTAGATCAGTAATCAGTAATCAGTAATCAGTTATCAGTTATCAGTTATCAGTGTTGTGGTAAATTTTAATCTATGTTCAATAACCAATACCCAATATCCAGTATCCAATATCTAAAAAAATAGTAGGAGATAAAACAATGTGGAAGATAAAGACAAACGCTTTACTCCTTTTATTCGCAGCGGTGGCGATCTGGAGTTCCTGCGAGGATTATGCCACCAACGTGGATCCGCTCATTGATAAGGTTGCGGACGAGCTTCTGACCAGTGAAAGCCAGGTGCCGTTCGTAATCAATGGGGTCAAGACCCGCTTTGCGGCGACGCAGGATCAGCTCATGGTGATGGCCTGTATGCTTTCGGACGAATTCTTTTTTGATGGGAATTTGCCGGGCGCGTCCTGGCCGCAATATAACGAAATCGATCTGGGTGAAATTACCCTCGATAATGCCTCGGTGAGCAATATGTCATTATTCCTTGGGGAATTGAGATTTTACGCCGATGATTTGGTGCGCCGGGTGGGTGAGATTTCGTTTACCAATGCCGATTTGAAGGAATCGGCGCTGTTCCAGGGCAATTTGTATGGCGGCATCGCCCGCTATCTTTACGCCACTTATCTCGGAATAAATCCCAATGAAGGCGGCGGCGTGATCGACAACGGCCCATTCATTCCCTCTGCCGAGATGTATTCGCTCGCTATCGAAAAATTCAAAGAGGCGATCAAACATACCCGTGATGGGTATGAGCTACGAATCGCTAACTCGTTGCTCGCACGTACCTATCTGTTTAAGGGCGACTATGCCAATGCGCTGACTGCGGCACTGAATGGGATGGCGGCTGGAGATGCGCCATTTCAAGGACTGCACAGTCTGGAAGCCAATAACTACTTCTGGCAGCAAGCAGGCGCAGGCAGAACTCAGGGCGGCGCCGATTATCGGTTCAACGATTATATTATCGCCGATCCCAAAGAAGCCCATCGTGTTCTGATTGAAGAAATTAAAGGCAACGATGGCACCACAACCTACTATCGACAGGCCAAATATCCGGTGGAAGAATCGCCAGTGACCTTTATCAGTTGGCAGGAGAATGAACTGATGCTGGCCGAACTGGAGCTCAGAAGTGGGAATAGCGGTAGCGCCCTGAACCGGGTCAACAACGTACGCGCATCGCATGGCATCGATCCATTAGCAGCAATTGACATGCGTTCGCTGATTGTGGAACGAGATAAAGAGCTCTGCTTCACGGGAGTGCGATTGCCAGATCAGCGTCGTTTCGATGGTGAGTACCAGACCTGGCATCTAACACCAGATAAATGGTACTATTTGCCCATCACCGACAATGAGCGAAATATCAATCCCAATATACCTTGATGATCCATTCGTACCCATAGTTACCCATTGTCTCCAGATGAAAAGCGATCAGCGCTCAAGGTGTTCCGACTCCTGAGCGCTGATCGCAGCACCCAATCAACATGCATCAGGACAATCGGAACTGAATGAGCGTGCGCCCAATAAAATTTATCGAAACATGCCCGAACAAATTGCGTATTGAAGCCTGAATTTAAAATAAAGACACGGGAAAAATGACATCGATTCTTGTCTGAATATTCGAGAGCATTAACCCATTCGGGTTAGGCCATTGAAATTCAGAATCCACCATCTGCAGTGCAATGAATTGAAAATGGGGTCCACCATGAACCACCTGTTGGTCGTAGAAGATGATGCCAGCACTCTCGCTGGGCTCATGGAGTTGCTGGCGGAGGAAGGCTATAATGTGAATGGCACCATGCAGGGCAATGATGCCCTGGAAATAGCTGCCCGCAATCCAATTGACATGGTGCTGTGTGATTATAACTTGCCCGATGTGGATGGGTTGCGGGTTTGCCAGCGATTGAGGAAATTGAATCCTGCAGTGATTCTTTTCCTGACGACCGCTTCGGACAACACCGCCTTAGTGGACACGGCACGAAAAGTCGGCATCTCCAAGATATTTCATAAACCCATCAACCTGGATGATTTGTTCAAAACGCTGTTAGGCTATGCATCAAAATCGGCGTGAACGAAAAACGTTTACTAAACTTTTGAAGTTTAGTAAACGTTTGCAAGCAGATTGACGTGGCAAGAAAAGCAGGCGTAATTTCCCAGGCTAATTAACCTGGATGATGTATTTCAAACGTTATTTCGGCTATACTTGAAAGGCAGCTAAATCTGAAATCGTAATTCAAAAAGCTAAAATCTCATAATTCCTCCCAATTGCTTTGAAAAAAGCAATGCATAAATGCTCAGGTTTGCCAGCCACCTGAGCGTTTGTGTTTTGGGGAGTGACGATTATGATGAAATTGGGTGATCGACATTACAACGGATTGGAATATCAAATAAGGCATCGAAAAGATTATCGACATCCGCCCTGGCAGGTCGATGTGGCGCCAATAGCAATTAGTGGTTCGGCAACATGCTTACCATCGCCTGAACCACCTTTTGCCCCTGCTTCAGACTTTTGATATTCAATACACCCCCAAAATAGGATCGAAAAGCAAAGGCCAAAATAAACTGCCCCTTTTCTGCAATTATGGTATTCTCATCGCCCTGACGCGAGACCTTGTAATCTTGTGATTCAAGGAACCGCTGATATTTCTTGAGGACGTCTATCGCTGCGGTATCCGATTTCAACGGGACCAGAAATGCCTGATAGGTCTCGTCATCGCTGGCATAATCGCAGCGGTAGCCATTTTCCAGATAGCTCTGCCCGAGGAAGCTGGTGGGAATATAGCGCTCGCTCTGTTTTACCTTATTCTCCTCAGGAAAAAATCGAAATATTTCCGGCTCTGCCAATTCTCCTGGAATTTTATCGGCAATCGATCTTCCCATTTGCTCAAGGGAATTGCTTAAATTTTTCGATAAAGCAAAAGAGGTTATTTTGATATAGTATGGGCCTTTATAAAAATTCAACACATTCGCGCCCAGGTATCCCTGCACACCGATGGCAATCGGCTGTTCTTTTGGAGATCGTTCGGCGGCATAAATGCCAAAAGCATGCGTCGGACTCGCCAGGCAATAGATCTCAACCGTGGCAGAACTCGAATCTGCTCCGACGGCATAATCCGCCGTGATGACCTGGCGGAAGCCGTAGAGCAGATACAGATCAGCGGCGCCATCGATGTACTCGAATAAATTATCGGGATTAAAAAAGCGCGGCTCGGATGCGATTCGCCAATCACTCAGTTCTCCTGGTTTCGGCAGTAATCCGTGTAATTGCGCTTCCAGCCCCTCATCTTCCTGGGCAGACAGGCTGGTGAAAATCGGCATGGAAGCCATAATCAAAATGGCGATGAAATAATGTTTAGATTTCAGAAACATGAGTAGCGATCCTTTTCCAATTACAAATTATGCGTAAAGCGCGAATTGTCTTTTCAGCGTTTTCACGTTTCGATCAATACGAATACCATGCGCACAATTGACCTGGCAATCCGAACAACTGAGGCAGGCAGCCAAACTGTGATTTTCGGGCAGCATACCGAGCGTCCATTCCGCCTGACTGAGGTTGCCATAGCCTTCCGCATACCTAACCGCGCGCATCAGCGTGGGAACCTCCACGTTATGCGGACATTGCGGCACACAGGCGCGGCAGTTCTGGCAATAACCACCGCTATCGAGGCTGCTCAATTTTAGATCCTTTTTTTCCTCATCGGTTAGTGTCAGGTCTTCCATTACGCTAAAATTTAACTCCAGTTGTTCAAACGTCGTCATCCCGGGAATGGCAGTGCACACACCGTCGTGATTGAGCACCCATTTCAATGCCGCTTTATGATTGAAAGGAGTTGAGCCACCTTCTCTCCGTGCACCGCCTTGCGTCTTCATGGCTACAATCGCCACGCCATTTTCTTTGGCATACGCGATAGCTTTGGCGATATCATCCCTGTCCTCGCGCTGGAAATTGAAGGCAGCTTCTACCACGTCATAGACCCTGGCAGCGACAGCCGCACGAATTACCTCTGCCACCCTGGCATGGACCGATACACCGATGAAGCGCGTTTTGCCGGCTGCTTTCGCTTTTACCGCGGCATTCATCGTATTTTCAAAATTGACCATATTGGCATTATCGCAAGCGTGAACATAGAGAATATCAACATAATCGGTCTGCAGTCTTTCAAGACTTTGATCGAGCAGTCTGTTAAAATTTTCCGCGGTCGCGGCGGGGGCGTAACCACTATCCTCTAACAAAAACGCACCTTTTTTCCAGTCCCTCGCTAAAAAAATCTTGGTGGCCACATACACCTTGTCTCTCATCCCCATTTCCTTCAGCACGCGGCCAATCGACGTTTCGCTATTCCCGCGCAGATAACCGTTAGCCGTATCCAGGTGTCGCAGCCCCATCTCCAGCGCTTTTTTGATGAGATCTGGACTGTCGGTATTCATAACGCCAAAACTCAAAACCGGCACCTCAAGTTTGGTCCGTCCCATCGTCCGATAAGTAATTTTGGGCTTTTTATCTTTTTCATCCGTTGCAGCACGCACCAGCGGTGCCGCCAGACTGGCGCCGAGAACGCTGGCAGCGCTTTTGCTCAAAAATTCTCTTCTTTTCACTTTTTGATTCTCCTTGAATTGAGATTTATTCTCTTTATATTGAGACAGCAAGCTAGTTCATTACTGTCTTTTTATTTCTTTTGAATGGTGTCAAGGCAATTTACGGGTTAAGCAGCCTGGTGAACGAGAGCGATGCTAACTTCCAGGTCCCGCCTTGTTGCACATACACTTCCGTAACCATGAAGGGATTGGTGACCTCATTGCCGCCAACAACGGCTAACAGCGTAATTCTGTTCAAAAGGATAGCGGTTGTGCCAATGATATTCACCGACACTTCATGGATATCAGCTTTCTTGTAGTGAATATTTCCACTTTTAATAATATTGAGTTCTTGTTCTTTCCCCCAGGTTCCTCCCATGTGAACAAAAACAGCTTTTTCGTGAAAAAGATTGTCCAGAGTATCTACATTCTTGTTTGCCATCCATTGCCACTTTTCTTTGGAAAGATTAATGATTTCTTGTTCAGCATTCGTGATACTCATAGAATCAGGAGTTGCTTTTTTATCTGATGCAAATGACCATTGTGAGCTCACGATTAAGATGCACAGACCGAGAATTAATATTTTCTTCATACAAGTATTTTTTCCTATGTTGGTTCCTTTATACCCATTCCAGTTGATCATTCGTTATGTTCATTTAATAAACCAATGTTTGAATCGCATGAGGCAAAATAACCGTAGTGACCGCATTTGAACCGACATATAACTTGTAAGAAATTTTCTGATCACTTTGATTCATCACGATAGTCGCCATTTTCCCATCCACATTCATAAATGAAGTACATAGCAAATGACTTCGGCTGCTTGCGGTGCTCACCCGTTTAGCGTTGGGACGAATGAATTTGGAAAAGTGACCGATGTAATAATAGGTAGGTGTATATATCAATGTTCCTTCTCGAGTATCGGCATGGATTGGCGCGAAACAGAAATTGCCCACATGATTGGGACCGCCGGTTTCATCAAGTAAAATATTCCAATCCGTCCATCCAATGGTGCCTCGATTAAAATCGTTGATCATAGATTTACCGTATCGCTCGGCATTGGGCCAATAGTGATACTTCTGAGGATCAAAACCTCCGACGCAACCTTCGGTGAACAACAATTTTTTCTCTGGGTATGATTCAGCGACATTTCTCAAATTATCATACATGGGTTCACCGCCGGACCAATCTTCATACCAGTGAAAGCCAATGCCCCAGGCGTATTTACTTGCCTCCGGGTCATCAAAAATTGTATTGACCCTTTGGCAAATCAAATCCCGATTATGATCCCAGACAATTATTTTTTTATCGCCAAGACCCTCCTGCTTCATAATTGGACCTAAATAATTTTTCAAAAAGTCCCGCTCTTCAACGGCTGTATAAATACATGATTCCCATGTCTGCGTTGCCATCGGTTCGTTCTGAATCGTGATGCCCCAAATCGGTATCCCTTCACTTTCATACGCTTTGATAAATTTGGTATAATAAAGCGCCCATGATTGATAATAGTCGGGCAATAATTTTCCACCGTGCAGCATATCCTTATTGTCTTTCATAAATGCTGGCGGGCTCCAGGGACTGGCAAATATCAACAGGTTGCCCCCTGCTGCTGCAATGGCCTTATTAATCAAGGGTATGCGAAATTGCTTATCATGAGCGATACTGAAGGTTTTTAGTTCTTTATCTCCATCTGACACATATGTATAGCTTTCGCTACTAAAATCACAACTATGGATGTTGGTTCGCGCTAAGGTATAGCCAATTCCTTCGTTTTGGCTATAATAAGCTCTTAGTAATTCATCCTGTTTTTCCGATGGCAATTTCGCAAATACTTCGGCAGCCGCATCCGTAATCGCGCCACCAATGCCTAAAAAAGTTTGAAAGGTTTTATGTGGATTGACAAAAACGGAAATTTCGGTTTCTAATGGTTGTTGAGCAGGCTCAAAAATTTTCTTATCAGTAAGACTTAATCGAAAGTCGGTGTTTTGGGCAGTGGTATAAATTAGAACTTCTTTGCCTGCTACCGAAAATTCTTGTTTAGCAGGATGATTTTCTATTCGCTCAGAACATTTAAAAAAGAATAACATTAAAACTAAAATCATGATTTCTTTTTTGGCCATGTTATTTACTCCATATTAGCTATTTGGTAAATTGATCTTCATTTAGGGGGCATAACGGTCAAGGTAGCCGCATTATCACGCAATAACGGTTCCTGATTCATTCCCTCTCACTTTCTGTTTATGAAGGGCGACTGTAAGCAACATCTATCCCAACTGTTTCTCTATGTCTTGCCAGAATAAATAGAACCCTAGGGCCGCAATGAGCATCCATGTCAGGATAAAGGGT
>JAPDQM010000133.1:0-10591 GCA_034505795.1 Candidatus Zhuqueibacterota bacterium | reverse complement strand
CAGACCGAGCTGTTCACCGCAGTTTACGAGCGGCCCGAATTTGTCAAAGAGCTGCTCCGCATCGTCACCGACAAGCTGATTGAGTATCTCGATTTCTGCTGGGAAGAGGAGAAGCTGCCCGTGCCCAAAGATTTCGCCTGGACCGATGACCTGGCGGCTGGACTTTCGGCGGAAGTCTATCAGAAGATCGTTTTGCCGTATGAAAAGAAGCTCCGTTTCCATTTCGATGGCTATCTCAGCTTTCACATGTGCGGCAAAACCGATCACCTGCTGGAGATCTTTCGGGACGAGCTGAAGATCAACGAGTATCAGGGCTTTGGCTATGAGGTCGATCTGGATCGTATCGGCCAGATTATGGGCGGCAAGGTAGTGTTGATCGGCAATGTCAATCCCATGTTGATCCATTCGGGCACGCCCGAGCAGGTGCGAGAGGCGACGCGCAATGTAATCGAGAAACTGGCGCCGTATCGGGGGTTGATTGTTCAAGACGGCAATAACATTCCGCCTGGCTCGCCCATCGAAAATATCAATGCCATGATGGAAGCAGCGGAAATGTACGGACGATATGGGAGTTAAGCCGTAAGGCTTTTAGCCATGGAGTAATGGATTGTTGGAGTGATGGAGTTCTGATTGGCTGGAATGATGGAATAGTGGAATAATGGAATGGAGTTAAGCCGTAAGGCTTTTATTTCGTCAGGGTAAAAGGCTGACGCCTTAATTCCCTTCCATAACTTTTAACTTTTGGAGGACAATGCTATGAGAATGAATGCTCCCAAAGTCATAACTTGGTTGATTGCTGTCGCTATCGGTGTGGTAGGAATCTTGCTAAGGGTAGATGTGTTGAGGATTGCACAGCTCAAGCCGCATGAGTTTTGGGTCCTTGCTGTGGGGTTTGTCGTGCTGGCATTAGCCAATCTTTTCAAAAAGCTGTAAAGCGTACCTGCTTGTCCATGACCCTTGCGAGGGTTATAAACCTTCGCAAGGGTTATAGCACTCGGGTTGACTCATGAGGCTGGGGTAAAAGTTCGCTCTACCAAACTCACTTAACTGACTCAACATACTTAACCACTCAACTAAACCTAGAACACCATGACCCAATTCCACCGAACAGCGCTTTCCATCCTGATCATCACGCCCATCGGCTTTGCCAGTAAATTTTACCGCGGACCATCTGCTGCTTGGGTGAACGATTCGCTGGCCGGGATGTTCTATGTCATTTTCTGGTGCCTGGTCGTATTTTTATTCTTTCCAGATAGCAAACCCTGGAAAATCGCAGCGGTGGTACTGGCGATCACCTGCTTGTTAGAATTCCTGCAGCTCTGGCATCCCCCTTTTCTCGAATGGGTGCGAAGCTCTTTCATTGGCGCTACGATTTTGGGCACCTCCTTTGTCTGGTCCGATTTTCCGTACTATTTTCTGGGTAGCGCCGTTGGTTGGTTGTGGTTACGATGGATTAAGAGCTAAGACAAGTTAGCAATAGGAGGGAGTTAAGTTGAGAGCTAAGCAGGGAGCCAAGAAGGAAGTAAAAATGGAGTTAAGCTGTCAGGCTTTTAAAAGGCTAATGCCTTAATTCCTTCGAGGGAGTTAAGCCGTTAGGCTTTTATCACAGGAATTCAGCCGTCAGGCTTTTATCCAAAGGAGATGAACAATGATCGACATAGCCACTATCGCTGCCTCGGTAATCGGTGAAGTCGGCTTGAAAGAATTGCTTCGATTTTTAAATGGCAACAAGAAAGCGCTTCAAAAAGCTTATGAAAAGGCATTCCAGAATACTGTCGATTGGTACGAGAAAGAATATCCCAATAAAAGCGGCAGCAAGGACAATCGCTTCTTCCACTATCGGGCCACCGAGAACGAGCTGGCAAAACTGCTCTTTCTAAAGCCAGAGCCAGATTTATCGCTGATCTCCCGCATCGAGCTCAAACCTGGCGAATCGGCTCAGCCCAGGGAGGTGCTGGCATTTGTCAATCATTTGAGAGAGGAACTGAGCCAGATTCGTGAGTGCGAGGCTGTGCTGGTGGAACGGGAAAAGTTTCTCATTCTTACTGGGATTAAAAGCGACACGGCAGATATCCGGGATGGCATCAAAGAGTTGGTCAATCTGAAAAAGAGAGAAATGGGATTGGAAGAAAAACTATCTGCCCAAAAGATCGTGCCCGATCCCACTCCCATCGATTGGCACGAACTGGAAAAGATGTTCCGCGATGTCTATCGGCTGGATCGATTGGACTACGGCCACCTGGGCACGACCCGCGATCGGCTGGAACATAAGTTGGAGTTGCAAAAAGTCTATGTTGCTTTGAACGTGAAAGATCGTTCGTTCGATCGGATTGTGCAGGCGGCCAAGGTGAAAAAGTTATCCATTCAGCAGCAGAAAAATTTGCCGTTGTTGTTTCAGCGATTTGACGAATTGCTCCATCTTGAGCATGAAAAAGATCAGCGAATTGCTATTCTGGAAGAAGAAACCGACGAAGAGACGTCTCATACAATCGCCAAAAAAATCCTCGAAGAATGCAGATCGTCGAACCTCAGGCAGGCAGAGGTTATCATCAAAGAAATCATGTCGGGATTGCGTTTGGAGCGGGAACAGGTTTATCCTATTCTTTGGCAGTTGAGCAGTTGGGCGATCGTCCCTCGGCCGCTCGAAAGCATCCCGGCAAAAGCGCAATTTCATCTATTCATCGGCGATGCCGGTGCGGGGAAATCCACTGCTTGCCGTTATCTGGCCCTGCAATGTTTTGAAGCGCTCCGGGGGCGTGAACAGACCAGGTCTCCTGAAGAAACCTGGGTTGTGAAAGAGAAACCGCTGCCCATCTATCTGCGGCTGGAAGATTTCGGCAAGCTCATTGCAGAATATGGTGATGCAAGCTGCTGCCTGTTCGAATGCGCCGCACGGTTCTGGCAGCGATCCGACAAAACCCAATTATTCTCGGCCGGGCAACTTCTTTATGCGTTGCAGCATCAGCCAGTCTGGCTGTTCCTCGATGGGCTGGATGAAATTTCCAATGCAGAAAATCGCCTGAAATTGGCTGAGGCAGCGCGAGACATCGTCTCGTCGAACCAATTTCCCCAATTGCAGATTACGCTCACCAGTCGGCCAGCAGCTATTACCGATGAATTGCTCAACACGCTGGGCATCCCGTATTTCATCATTTTAAATTTGGAACAGAATCAGATCGAGGATTTTGCCTATCGCTATTTTGCCGCCAATTTGCTGGATGAAACCGAAGAACGGGTGAGGCAGCAGGCACAGGAGCTGATCGATGCGCTGGAAGAAGTTCCAGCAGCCCGAAGGCTTGCCACCAATCCGCTGCTGCTGACGGTGATTGCCGTACTGCATTACAAAGAGGGCAAGCTGCCCCACTATCGCGCTGAATTGTATGAGAAATGTATCGAGCAATTGATGGCGCAAAAAGCGGCCACACCGGGCAAGCTGGAGACCGGCAAAATTTCGTTCCAGTATCCACGCGGCGCCAGCAAGCCGATTATCGACTGGAACCACAACCAGATCATCGATATGCTGCGCGATCTGGCGTTTCATGCCCATCAGCGAACCGAAGATGAAGTGTTTTTAAACCCAGACCTGATGCTCCAGCGTTTGCGCCAGAGCGATCTCATTCCACCAGAAAAAAAATCCTCCAGTGAACTGGAAGAGGCGGCGAAATTTTTTCTCGATGAGTGCGATCGGCTCATCGGGTTGCTTGCGTTTCGTGGGGGACATTATGTGTTTATCCATCGCACCTTTCAGGAGTATTTGGCTGCCCATTGGCTCAGCCTCCAGAAAGAGGCGGTGCAACGGCAGCATTTGTTCGCCATGCTGGAAAACGCCCCGCATTGGCGCGAGGTGATCCGGCTGTTTTTCAATCGGCTCGGCAAATCCAACCCGACGTTCGGCGAAGAACTGTTAGAACAATTGGGCAATCGGGCGATAGAGCAGAAGGATGTTTTACTGCTCAAATTAGCTGCCGAATGCCTCAGCGATTTCGAGGAGTATCAGCGCCGCTATCGGCTGCACGATAGCATCAAAGTGAAGCTGGTCAACTTGCGAGACCGATCGCACCGCAAGCCCCAGCTCTTTCTCGCCTGCGGCGACGCACTGGGAATGATGAACGAGCCCTTTATCGATCCGCTGGATCCGCCCATGGTATTGTTGAAGCCTGAAAAGCCATTTTTGATGGGCAGCAATGAAAATGATAATGAGAAGCCAATCCACCCAGTGCAACTCTCGCCTTATTGGATCGGCAAATATCCCGTGACCAACAAAGAGTTTGCTGAATTCATCAAAGGAGGCGGATATAAAGATGAGAAGTATTGGTTTGTCGAAGACTCCGCTTGCGGAGATGATGAAAGCAATTTCAAGTTTGATGGCAGAGAGTTTTTGAAAGAGCTGAAAGAAAAATTACCCCGCTATTGGCTGGATGAAAAATTTGGCCGAAGCCGTCCCTTAGCGCCCGTGGTGGGGGTCAGTTGGTACGAAGCCATGGCGTATTGTATGTGGCTAAGTGAGAAGAACCCAGGCAAAAAATTTCGACTGCCCACCGAAGCCGAATGGGAGTTTGCGGCGCGGAGGTTTACCAATAGACGATATCCCTGGGGCAATGAGTGGCCCAATCCGAAATTGGCGAATTTTGATGAAAGCAAACTCGAGCAAACCACGGTCGTCGGCAGCTATCCGCCTGCCAGCGGCGCAGTTATGGGTGATCAAGCGGAGGAACAGATCTTTGATCTGGCAGGCAATGTTTGGGAGTGGTGCTATGATTATTACAATGAATATTATTATCAGTATGCCCCAGAAAGAGATCCTAAAGGCCCAGAAACAGGTTATCGCCGCGTGGTGCGTGGTGGTTCCTGGGGCGACGTCGAGAACGATCTGGCATGCTCGTTCCGTGACAGGCTCCTTCCTGAGTACCGTCTCAACTATGTTGGTTTTCGGGTGGCGTGTGGCGCTTAGTCTTGATCCTCTGTTTATCTGACAATTTGATAATCTGAATGTTTTTGGAATGGGGGTCTGGGGACGAAGCCCCCAGGCGAAAATTTTTTTTCAGGGCAAATTGCCAATTTACCCTGATCGAGTAAATACGAATACGTAACCGTCACCTATGAGGTGACGGTCACGTTGGGAGCACGTTGGTTATAAATTAGCCAAGAAGTGTTGTGAGATACAAGACCGTCATCCAACAATTAGCCTTTGGCGCCAACCTAACAACCCCGAAGAGGTGAAATATTTATAGATAGTGCTGGAACGAAAACTATTAAATTTTTAGCATCCATGTCATTCCGAACGAAGTGAGGAATCTGGTTGCATTGAGATCATTTCATTTTCAGATTTCTCTCCGCCAACTGGCAATTGGCGTCGACCTAAGAGGGAAATGTCATTCTGAGCGACCGCAGGGAGCGAAGAATGCCTTGATTTATCGAAAATATGTGCGTTTCGCGAAAGGATTCTTCGTCGCTTCGCTCCTCAGAATGACATCGTTGCTATATTCATTCGTTTAGGTTGACGGGAATGGCCAATCGGCGGGCGGAGGAGTGAGGAATCTATATTTCTCATGCAATCGGTTACTTGATGAGATTCCTCCCCGCCATCTGGCGGGTCGGAATGACATTTTCTTATTTTGCAAACCTCTCTAAAAGTCATACTAAGGGAACATAAAAATGGAAAAGATCAAACAATACAAACCGCATGGCAACCTGGCAGGCGAGCATCCCTGGGGCGATGCAGGTCAGCTCATCCTCTTTCTCATCTTTCTGATCGTCTGGGTCGGGGACTCCTTTATCTTTCATTTTTCAACATTTCTTGCTGACGAGATCCCGATCTACGTTCGATTGCCCATCGCTCTGGTAATTCTTGGTGGTGCAGTCTATTTTATTCGGTCTGCTCATCGGATCATTTTTGATGAAATCACTGAGCAACCGAGGGTGATTCGAAAGGGTATTTTTAATCATGTGCGACATCCGCTTTATCTGGGGTCAATTTTATTTTATGCAGGATTGATCGTGTTAACGCTCTCGATTGTTTCAACCCTAATCTGGCTGGTCATCATCGCTTTTTATCACCTCATTGCCAGATATGAAGAAAAGCTATTATTCGATAAATTTGGTGATGAATATAAAAAATACATCAGCGACGTGCCGATGTGGATACCTCGATTTTGAATCAGCATGAGAAGAAACAAAAAAATAGGTTTTCAAAACAAAGGTTCGCTGTATGAACATAAATTACCAACCCATTGGCATTATTCATAGCCCCTTCACCCAAATCGCTGGCATGCCGATCCAGCCGACAGGTGCGCTGGGCATTCGGGGCACAATTGAAATTTTTGCTGAATATGCTGAAGGACTGGCCGACTTAGAGGGTTTTTCACACGTTATCCTGCTCTATCATTTTCATCAGGCGACAAAAGTGCAACTGCTGGTCACACCATTTATGGATTCAAAACCGCATGGCATTTTTGCCACTCGAGCACCGAATCGTCCCAATCCCATTGGGTTGTCGATCGTAAAGCTGTTAAAGATCGAAGGAAATGTCCTTCATATCGAGAATGTCGATATTCTGGATGGCACGCCGTTGCTGGACATCAAGCCGTATGTACCTGAATTCGATTACTATTCAGAGCTACGGACAGGCTGGTTAGAGCACACTACAGGGAATATTGAAAATCAGCGATCTGACTCCCGTTTTGTTGAGTAATTTCAGGACCCTTTCGGTAATCAACCAAAGATTAAATTACAAGGTAGACTTCATAGTGCTTACTCATTTCATCCCTCTTATACTCATTTTAAAAAAAACAAAAAAACTCCTTGACAATTGAATTTTCTTTTGCTATATTATTGGCATAAGCTAATAACTAAGGGAGTCAGCAATGCCAAGGCCTTTCAAATGTCGAAGAATAGCATTTTCGCCCGACTATTTCTGTTTTAAGCCCGCAGGGATTCCAGGGAAACAATTATCGGAAGTCCTGTTGACGCTCGATGAGCTGGAAGCGATCCGACTGGCAGATCTGGAGGGTTTGTATCAAGAACATGCGGCGCAGCAGATGAATGTATCCCGACAAACCTTTGGCAACATTTTGGTCTCGGCGCATAAAAAAATTGCTGATAGCATCATCAATGGAAAAATATTAACAATTGAAGGAGGTCATATCGAAATGTTGAGCGAGAGATATTTTACGTGTGCAGATTGCAAACATGAATGGTCAGTTCCCTACGGAGCGAAACGACCGCAGGCCTGTCCCCAATGCCAGAGCGCCAATATTCATCGTTCTGAAAAAGATCGGGGCTATGCCCGTCATGGCATGAGAGGTCAATGTCGACGAGGCTTTGGTAATCGTGCCTCGAAAGCAAGCCCATCCGAATCAAAACAGGAGTAAAGCAAATGAGTACTTTGAAAATTGCGATCGCATCCGATGATGAACAGACCATCGCTGCCCATTTTGGCAGAACCAGGGGATTTAAAATCTTTGAAATTCAGGGCAATGAAATTACATTACAGGAATATCGGTTGAATACGTTTACAGGGCATGCACGGGGCCTGGAAGGAGCAGGGCACGAAATCGATCGACACGGACCGATTCTAACTGCGCTTCAGGACTGCAGCGTCGTTATTTCACATGGCATGGGCCGCCGCATTTATGAGGATTTGAAGGCATTTAATATTCAGGTATTCATCACGGAAGAGACTGACGTGCAAGCGGCCCTGGCGCTTTATCTTAAGGGCAAGTTAGTTGATCATCCTGAATTAGGCTGTTGCCACGGTCATGCTTAGTTATTGGGAGCATTATATATTTTACATTTGATTTGTCATTCCGATCCGCCAATCGGCGGAGAGGAATCTGGTTTTCAAGCAACTGTTGGATTTAAAGATTTCTCCCCGCTAACTGGCGGGTCGAAATGACACCGATATGTAACTTATTTGATGCTCTCACTAATATGATGATGTACCAATCGAAAGATGGCAAAGTGGTCGTTTGGTTCAGGCTCAATGCGTTCGAATTAGAAATCTTATTGGCTCAGCTTGAAGTAAATTCTTTTGTTTTGATCCGAGCTGGCCATCGTTATGATCAAAGAAAAATTGAGCGAATCTGGTTGAATTTGTGTGAGAGCTATCCTGATTCTGATCTGTCTTCGATGCTCCACCTTTGAATTATTATCTTTAGATCGAAGATCCAAAATATTCTTGCTGGCGAATTCACCGTTAACACCTGCGCTAGAATTAATTGGGAATTTTTTGTCAATAACTGATCGATCAAGTAACCCTTCACTGATTGGTGGAGAAACCCTTCCGAAGGTTCAGAACTTTCGCAAGGATATGCTCCGATAACCCCTAAATAAAAAACCAAACAATACAAATCGCCTGGTGATCACAGCCACCTGCCAGGCGAACATCCCTGGGGCGATGCAGGCAAGCTCATCCTTTTTCTCATCTTTCTGATCGTCTGGGGCGGGGACTCCTTCGCCACAAGTTACCAGGCAATGTTCGAGAATCGGAAAACATCATCGAATACGCCTTTATCCTGTGCCACGACCAGATCATTCGAACCGCCCACCTGCCCGAACATTTCCGAACCAAATATGAAGACAAAGGCCTGAGCGAACTGGCGGGACAGTCATTAGCCGCCATTCAAAAGCGAGCCATCGAGCAGGCATTGATTCGCAATAACTGGAAGCGCCTGGCAACGGCACGGGAGCTGAAAATCGATAAAGGGAAGTTGCGGAGGATGATGGAGCGGTTGGGGATTCGGGAGTGATTGGGTTTTTAGGTAATTGGGTGATTAGGTAATTGGGGATTTATATCCCTGCAAAAATCATTTCATATTCCACATAGCCGAACAAAAAAAGGCATCGCACATGCTTAAAGTACCCTCACTATTACCTCTATTAAAAACTATTACCCTTTCTTCGCCATCGTGCCGCTGGCCCACGACCCTCTGAGATAACTTTGTCTGACTTTTTCATATCTTTAAGCACCTTCCGTATCATCTCTCGACTCACACCTGGGCATTTAGATTGAAGTTGCGATACGGTAAATTCACCAGGCATTTTCCGCACTTGCTCGATAACCAGCTCTGTCTTTGCCCCTTTCGGAGCTTCAATTTTTTCCACTCGCTCGATAAATTCGCCATAAGCCTGTTTGAGAATATAAAGCAAAAAATTGACATACGGCCAGGGATCATGCCTTCCTTCGTGCCAGCCCTGCGACGAAATTTCTAGCGTCTCATAATATCGTTCCTTATGTTCCTCAATGAGACGTTCCAGACTGATATAGCGACCGACCTCGTAGCCAGCATGATAGAGTTGCAGCAGCAATAGCAATCGTGAGACTCGACCATTGCCATCTCGAAATGGATGAATACAGAGAAAATCAAGGTTGCAGGCGGCAATGGCAAGCAGCGGGTGAACCGTTTTTGTTTTTGCCAATTCTCCGTACAAAGCAACAAGCGACTTCATGGCTTGTGGGGTATTTTCAGCGCTAACGGTTTTAAATCTCACCCGTGTCTCCCCATCTGGCAAACGCTCGATGATATCGCTGTTTTTTTCTTTATAATTCCCAGCATCCCAGATGTTGCCACGAGACATTTTGTGCAGCATCTTGATGGTGGTTTCATCGAATTGAATGGTTTTATGCTCATCGTGAATCCATTGCAGGGCATTGCGGTATCCCTGAACCTCTTCTTCATTGCGGTCTTTAAAAATAGGCCTGCCAAATACAACAGTTGCCACACGCTCTCGCTCGATTTCGACTCCTTCCATGCGGTTCGATGATATGGCACTCTCAATCAGGGCATGCTCCCGCAAAGTCCTCAGCTTCTGGGGCGACTGATTGGCATAAAGTTCATGTTTTCCTTTTGCCTCGGCAATATCAGCCAGATACCAGGTGACGCCAGCAGGGACGGTTTTGAGACCCGCAGAAAATTTGGCTAAGGTTATATGGTTAGAGATCATATTATCATCCATTTATTTTGGAAAATGAAAAAAGGCATTTCGATATCTTCGGTGAACTTATCTGGAAACAGCTTTCTGGCTTCTTTGAATATTTGCACCGATATTTTTCTAGAGGCGCTAATTGGAATTTCGACCGATGTTATAAGCTTCCCAGTGAACTTCTTTTTGTATAAAATATAAAATTATGATTTTATAATCAAGCGATTTTTAAGCTCTATTTGAGAGATAAGAAATAAATTTTTTTATAGAAAAAAAATATTAGCCAAACATCTCCGATGAATTCCTCGCCATCCTCATGCGCCACGATTTCCCAGGCAATGTTCGTGAGTTAGAAAACATCATCGAATAAGCATTTGTCATGTGCCACGTCCAGGTGATTCGAATAGCCCAACTGCCCGAACATTTCCGAACCAAATATGATGACAAAGTATTGAGCGAGCTGGCAGGACAGTCCTTAGCCGCCATCCAAAAACAAGCCATCGAGTAGGCATTGATCCGCAATAATTGGAAGCGATTGGCAACGCCACGGGAGCTGCGGATTGATTAAGGGAAATTAAGGAGGATGATAGAGATACTGGGGAATCGGGAGTGATTGGGGATTGTGCAATTTGGTAAACAAACAAGGCAAAATCAAAATTTATGAAACTCA
>JAPDQM010000132.1:0-10627 GCA_034505795.1 Candidatus Zhuqueibacterota bacterium | reverse complement strand
AATTCGCTGAGCCGTTCGATGATATATTTCTCCATGCCAGGTCCTCTGAAAAAATAGCTGTTGCATCTTTGAAATTAATTTAGTATTTTTAAATTGAAATTGACATTCACCGCGTCAATAAAAAATTGCGCCAGAACGCCACCATCAAAAAGTCCAGTGCCTTGGCAAAGATGGTAATAATAACTTTTTGATAGTTTATGCGCTGAAAGGTTTGTCCTCACCCGTTTGATGGCGGCTAATATAGTATATTATTATTAAAAAGTCAAGCTTTTTTTTATAAACTAACCAAATTATACTATCCATGAGATACGAAATTGGAAAACGCATTCGGCTGGTGCGTGATAAAAAAGGGATCACGCAGTCAGAACTGGGGGAGAAGCTGGGAATTCAATTTCAACATGTGAGCAAATATGAGCGGGGCGAAACGGTTCCTACCTGGGAAAATTTAATCAAGCTACATGAATTTTATGATGTCAACATCAATTGGTTGTTGACCGGCAAAGGCACAATGTTTGTTTCCCCTCTCACCTATTCGGTTGCTGATACGCAGAGCCCACCGGCAGTTCGCGATCTCGATTCTGATGACCAATTGGATGAGATCATTGCCGAACTCCGCAATGATCAGGAACTGAAAAATTTGATTTACGATTACATTAAAAATTATCGTCAACTGCGGCTGACAACTTCCAAACTCACAGATAAGGTGGATCAAATGAAACAGAAGCTCTAATCAATAATAGACCACCTGAACCAGCTTTTTGAACTGATCAAACTTTATTTTTTCCCGCTGAAAGTCATCAATGGTTCGTTTTTGAACTTTAAAAATGATCCTGGAATATTGGCCATCGATGGGATTCCCTTTATAATTTATAGCCACTTCTAACCATTCATCGGTGGCCAAATTTCTCAAATTGAAGCCATAGTTGGACATCAATTGAATGAGCTTCTGTTCAATCTTTTCCTTTTTAAATTCATCTACTTTAGAGGCAAGCTCCGATCCGCGCACCGTAAGCGAGCGATCTTTGACCCGATCCAAAAATTCTTTATAAGCAAAGGCAGAACTTCTTCCAGGAATGACATCCGCGAAAAAGACGGCACCATAGCCTTTGAAGTAAATCCCACGCACCTCTCCTGAAATGCCCCATGGGAATTGATCGGCTGGCTGCTCCAATGACGTCCGAATGACATTTGATAAAATTGCCACGTCTTCATCCATCGATCGCTGCTCTTGGAAGCTTATTCTCTTTATAAATTCATCATCGGTAAGCCGTCCTCGGCGATAGTCGATAATGTCGGCAATCGATACCGAGGCAATTAATTGTTTGATGGATTCCTCTCCTCTGCCAGCCAATGGTAGCATGTGATTTTCAAAATCGACTATAACGGTTACTTTCTCCTGAGGTGGCAAAGCGATTACCGCAGCCGTCCAGGAACCCATAAAGCGTGCAATTGATTTTTTTAACTTAACAATTTCCTGAGCAAAGTCCGTGGCCTTGCCTTTCTCGTCATCTTTGGTTTCAATATAAACCATATTGTCTTCATGAGATTCATAAAATTTTCTCAGGTTATTATGGACCACAATTCTATTCGTGAATGGAGAAGATCGAACATTGAAAATGACCCCGTAATTCATCAGATAATAGCCCCTTGCGCTGGCGTCCCTCAAAGGAAACTGATTGCGTTCGGGAAACAGCAGACGATCAAGGACCGTTTCCATGATCGAAATGTTTGCCAACAACTCTTTATCGACCGATGGGGTTTGAGCTATCGTGCTATTATTGAACAAGCCACAGGCTAAGATCAAATTCAAAATTGCTTGTCGATACCAATGCATTTTTTACTCCCTATTTGACAGAATTGAGACAAGAAAACTCGAGTTTTTCGTTACTCCTGCACCAATCAGTTGCCACACGTCCCATTTTCAGAATAGAGCATACTTTTCTCATCGTCACCATCTGGCTGACGAAAGTGGCTAAACCGTACGCTCAGTTGATCTATTTAGATCGAGCATTGATCAATCGTATAAACTCGTTGAGCGAGTTATCCGTTTTTTGGATGCGATGGTAGGTGTTGCGCTCAATATTTTCGAGCCCGAAACCTACCAGATTTAAATCTTCGATACGCTGCCGCTCAATATCCTGTCGCAATTGAATCATAGCTGACGTCATTTCCTTCCGTTGACGGGCCTCGCTTTGCTGAATCAATGAAGTCATTAAGAGATAATTTTCCTGTTGCAATTGCTCGATCAGGCGCTGAGTCGCCAGATGATCGGTCTGTTCTGCACTTATCGGCTTTTGAAATAGCCCGAACCGTATTCTGAACTGCTGTTGCTGATAGGAAATTTCGGTATTGGCAGCAGCAAGTAATAAAAATATTCCCACCACGCTGCCTATCACGCCATAGGTAACTATTTTCGGCTGCGGCAGCAATTTAGCCAGGAGATCTTTGAGGTAGTCAGTCCAATGGCGCTTTTCATTGACCACAATAAAGTTGAAATCGGGATCAACATCTTCCCATTCTTGCAAAATGCCTGAAGTTCGCTTGAGGGCAATATATTCTTGCTGGCAAGATTTGCACCTGGCGAAATGGGCTAAAAATAGCTCCCGATCCGCATCCGAAATTTCATCGTACAAAAAATCCATTAGCAAAGATTGCATATCTTTACAACTCATGAGGCAATACCTCCTCTGTGATTTGCCATTGTTCAAATATCTTTCGCAGTCCGTTCAAACCATAATACATGCGCGACTTAATGGTGTTCAGCGGTTCATTCAGAGCCTCAGCAATCTCCCTAAATTTTAGTCCCTGATATTCCTTCATGATGATTACCACTCGTTGTTCCTCAGGCAATTGCTCCAATGCTTTTTGAACGATGGTGCGAAGCTGTTTTTGATTCATTCTCACATCCGGCTGCTGGGCTGGGGATTGCTGCAGTTCCTCGGGAAGCAACACGCCATTTTCGTCACTATTCTGCTGTATCATGTCGAGCGATATAAACTGGCGATGATCGCGCTTCTTTATTTCATCCCGGCACAGATTGGCCGCAATTTGATAAATCCAGGATGAAAATTTGGTGACATCTCTCAATTTTGATAAGTTCTGATAAACGCGAATAAATGTTTTCTGTGTTACCTCTCGTGCCAATTCCCTATTGCCCAGGTATCTTAGAATGAAATTATAAAGCGGCTTCTCCCACCGCCAGACCAGTGCATTAAATTTCGAACGATCACCGTCGAGAATACTACTAATCAATTGCGTGTCGGTCATATTTCCTCATTATGGGATGCCTATTTCGATTCCAATAATTAGACTATCCGGGGGGCAAAAAAGTTTTGTCGTTCGAGAGCGGCTAAAAAACAAACAGGCCAGGCATTTTTATTATGCCCAGCCTGTCTGTCATTCATAGGTTATGGCGGCAAACTTTATTTGATCAAAATTAATCGACGAGTTTGACTGAATTGTTCAGTTTTTAGCTGATAGAAGTAAATACCCGCAGCCACTTTTTGACCCAATTCATTTTCACCATGCCAGATCGCCTGATAGCGGTTGGCATTTTGCTGCCCATTCACCAACGTTTTCACTAATTCGCCTTGCAAATTGAAGATTTGCAGCGTAACGTGCGACGCAGTTGGCAATGTATAGCTGATGGTAGTCGACGGGTTGAATGGGTTGGGATAATTTTGCGACAACTCGAATTGCGTCGGTGTCCCTTGAGTTTCGCCTTGCTGCCCAATGGCGGTAGCCGACATCGGGGACAGTTGAACATCCACTCCAGTAATCGTAAAGCCCTCAACCTGTCCAATGCTTACAGGCGTCGCCTGATCAATCGTGGTAACATTGCCATAATAAGCCGAGCTATATGGCATACGATCGACTTTGATAAAGTAATCGCCTGCGGGAATTCCAACCAAAGCATAACCGCCATCAGGTCCAGTTTTTTGAGTGGCACGAACTCGTTGCTGTGCATCCACCACTGAAACATACGCATCACTCACATAGCGGCCTTCGGTGTCAGTCACCTGACCGGAGATCATCCCCATCGCGAGCGGGTCATTCATCTTGAAGCCCCAGCCCCGGGTCAAAGAGAAGTCAATGCCAGTTTTCTCCTCGGTACCATCCAGGCTGATTCGGTCGGCTGACCATGGCGAGGTTTTATTATCATAAAATTCGACAATATAATTCTGCGCCCAGCAGACGGCGATGTACTTACCCTGGGGAATGCCACCAATGAGATATTCGCCTTTGGCATTGGTTACTGTTGCATAAAAATCAAACAGCGTGAACTTTCCCTGGAATGCAGCACCATACGGATGATTGCTCACCGGGAACAACGTCACCATGGCTCCTTCAATGGGCGCTCCAGTGGAATCATCGGTGACCACACCAGCGACCTTGCTGCCAGCCGGCATAGGCGGAATACCAAAATTGATGCCCGTGGTCTCCTGCCCCGCTTTCACCTCCACCACGGTCGCTTTTTGAATGTCCTGGGTATTGTCATAAAACTCGGTGTAACCATTTTTGTGCACCAGAACGAGATATTTGCCCTCTTCCATATTTTCGATTTCATATTCGCCTTTATCATCGGTCCAGTCAAACAGCAAGGGCTTGAATCGCGCTTTGCCGACGCCAACAAAAGTACCACTCCACCAGACTTCGACATAAGCGCCGGCAATAGGAGCGCCATCGACATCGGAAATAACCTTACCGGAAATAGACCCCAGGTCTTTCGGCTTATCGAACACAAAATTGATGTTTCGGGTAATAGTGTCGGTCACGCTGACCGGCGTGGCATCATCATATTCAGACACATTATCGTAATAAATCGTCTGACGCTGCCACCAGTCCATCTTCGTAGCCGATACGATATATTTCCCCGGAGACAAGTTTTCGATCTGATAATTCCCATTCTCATCAGTCAGTTCGAGATTTTGAAGGCCCCGGAAATTGGAATAGAACGAATCGCCATTGGATTGCTTCCAGGCAAAGACATAAATTCCTTTCAGCGGATTTCCGGCCGCGTCCTTCACAGTGCCAGCAATACCACCAGTCGGCAGGCCAATTTCGAAAACAAAATTAATATTGGGAGTCACCTGCCCATTGTCAACCAGCACGGGCTTGGCGTCAAATGGGTCATCAGTATTTTCCCAGAATTTGATCTGGAAAAAAGGCAACATGCCAGCGGTCAATTTGGCCATAACGCGATACTTCCCTGAATCCAGGGTTGTAATCTGATAATTACCTGCCTTATCAGTGATGTCGAGCCCCCACATCATAATCGAATCCATCCAGGCGGGATGAGGCGGAAATAACGGGGTATCAAATGGCGTCGCCGCTACAATCGCATTGGGAATTCCCTTGCCGGTCGAATCGACAACCACTCCGGTAATGATCCCCCCCTGCTTCAACACGAAATTGATGTTATTCAAATTGGTGCCATTGGAGATCGTCAGAACCTTTGCAGCATTGATGTTTCGCGTGTTGTCATAGAATTCTGATACAAAACTATCCGCATAAGCATAGACGTAATACTTGCCATTGGGCAATGACTTTAGTTGATAAGCACCGGCTGCATCAGTTTTGGTTTGAAACTTCTTTGGCATCAATGTCCCACTGCCCAGATCCGCATTGATAGCCAAAACCGTGGCTCCAGCAACGGGGCGATTGCCAACTTCGCCAAGCACTGTTCCCGCAATGGTTCCACTGCCCATATTTTGGGCGAATAGATTGCTGCCCACCAAAATAGCGATCATTAAAATCGCGGTTACTGAAATTTTTAGAAACTTCATGACAACCTCCTGAGTTAATAGGTCAATAAGTTATTCATATTTTCGAGCTGTGTGAAATTTGCAACATTAGAGCACCAGCATCGCTCCATTTGCTAAAATATTTTGCAACATCTATGCCATCTGGTTGAACGGAATTAAAAAAGCAGCGCGGCAGCTCAAGTGTCAATCTATTGTTTAGATGCAATAGGGTTCAAGAGGTTCTAAAGGAGCAGCGCGAAATATAGTTCATTTCTGCATCTAATTAACTTTGAAAGTATATTCATTTAGCGAAATGATTTTCCACAACTTCGATCACGCACTGCCAGCCTGTTCTTAAGTCCGGCACATTCGAAGATTCTGAAAATCAATTTAAAAAAATGTAATTCAGCAAATAATACTTGATTTATTAGCCAGGGATTAATATTTTTTGTTCTTTCATATGATATCTTGAAGGACATGATTAATGCCTGGTGTGCAATATATGCGAAAGGAGGCTATCTGGTGTGCAAAAATTTCACAATTCGCGATGCTCACATTCAACGATAGCCTGATCATGTTATGTTCGATTTCCCATTTTGGTTCACAATAATTGTGCTGACGGTAATGACCGGCCTGCTGATCAAGGAGATTTACGCGCCAGAGATCATTGTCTTTGCAGCGCTCCTTATCTTGGCGTTGGGGGGGATATTAGATGTGAAGGAGGCGCTAAGCGGTTTTTCTAACAGCGGCATGCTGACCGTTGGCTTTCTATTCATCGTCGCGGAGGCTTTGAATCAAACCGGAGCGTTGAACCGGCTCGGTTCATTTTTTTTAGGCCGCAACAGGCAGAGCATAACCGCAAAGCTGCTTCGGTTTCTGTTTCCGGTATCATTTCTATCCGCCTTTTTTAATAACACGCCCATCGTGGCGATGATGATACCAGCGGTCAATTCCTGGGCCCCCAAAAATGATTATGCCGCTTCTAAATTTCTGATCCCACTCTCCTATGCCACTATTTTGGGTGGTATCTGTACATTGATCGGGACGAGCACCAACTTAGTAGTTCATGGCCTGCTCATCGAAAATGGGCTTCGGGGAATCGGTTTCTTTGAATTGACGAAAATTGGAGCCCCGATTGCAGTGGTCGGTGTCCTAGCCATCGCGCTGTTTGGTCATCGCCTATTGCCAGATCGAAAAGATCCCATTGTCGAATTGGGCGCCAATACGAGGGAATTTGTAGTCGAATTAAAGGTTGAAGCGAATTATCAACATATTGGCAAAACCATTGCTGCTGCCGGTCTACGTCATCTCAAGGGCCTATTCCTCTTTCAAATCGAGCGAGGATCACAGCTTTTGGCTCCCGTTGGCCCCGACGAGAAAATTTTATTGGGCGATCGTCTTTTTTTTACCGGTTTACCAGCTACCATTATTGAATTGCAAAAAACTCCTGGCTTATCAATAATCAAAGATGCCTCGTTTGATCTCAAAAATTATGATTCATCCCAACTGAAGACATTTGAAGTAGTGATCTCTTCAAGCTCACCCTTGCGGGGAATGAACGTTCGAGAAAGCAATTTTCGTAGCCGTTACAATGCGGTGATTATCGCCATCCATCGCAATGGCGAACGGATTCAAAAAAAAATCGGTGACGTGGTGCTGCATGAAGGCGATACCCTCTTGATCTTGACGCGACCGGAATTTTTCAAGCAATGGTACAATTCTCGTGACTTCCATTTGGTATCCGAGTCTGCCAATATCCCCTCAAAGCCTCAAAAATTCGTCTATATTTCTGCGGCAATTTTTGTGATGATGATCGGCGTCATGACGATCGAGATTATTCCAATTGTTTATGCAACCGCCATCGCTGCTATCGCCCTGATATTCAGCCGTTGCATTTCCCCGCAAGAAGCGCAACGCAGCGTCCAGTGGAATGTGCTATTGGTAATCGCATCAGCATTTGGAATTTCTCGGGCGTTGAGCAATTCAGGGGTGGCCCAGGTGTTGGCAAAAGCATTGGTCGAACTCGTGGGATCATTCGGAATATTAGGTGTTTTAGCTGGTGTCTATTTTATGACCAGCCTTTACACCGAGCTGATCACCAACAATGCCGCCGCAGCCTTTGTCTTTCCCATTGCGATAGCCACCGCCAGCGAGGCGGGCTTTGATCCACGACCTTTCGCCATTGCCGTCGCCATCGGCGCGTCTGCTAGCTTTGCGACCCCGATCGGCTACCAGACCAACTTGATGGTATATGGTCCGGGCGGTTATAAATTTACCGACTTCTTGAAGATTGGCGTGCCAATGAATCTGTTGATGGGCTTCATGGCCATTGGCCTGATCTATCTAATTTACTTTAATTAATAATGTAATTTAATAACGAAGTGAGTATCAATAATTGTTGAAGGAGATGTGAAGATGAGTGACTTAGTTCCGCCTCACGGTGGTCAGCTTAAACCATTGCTGCTTGACCATGAACAGCGAGCGGCTGAACTGGAACGTGCCAAAACGCTGTTGCCAGTTCGAATGACCTCTCGTGAGACATCCGATTTGATTATGTTAGGAATTGGTGCCTTCAGTCCGTTAGAAGGATTTATGAATCGTGATAATTACCTCAAAGTCGTGCAAACGATGCACCTAGTGAATGGGATCTTATGGCCCATTCCCATTACATTGGCGGTAAGCAAAGAGCAATCCGGCCAAATTCGGATTGGCCAGGAAATTGCGCTGATCGACGATGAAAGCAGCACCATCATGGCTACAATGAAAGTAGAGGAAAAATTTACTTATGACAAGCATTATGAAGCTAAGCATGTTTTTCGCACTGAAGATGAAGCGCATCCTGGAGTGGCGAAAGTTTTTGCCCAGCATGAAATCTATTTAGCAGGTCCGGTAAAAGTGCTCAGCGAAGGTGAGTATCCCGAACGGTTCGGCACTTTTTATGCTCGTCCGGCTGAGACCCGTGCAATTTTTGCACAGTTAGGCTGGAAAAAAGTCGCCGCCTTCCAGACACGCAATCCAATTCACCGCTCGCACGAATATGTGACCAAAATTGCGCTGGAAGTCAGCGATGGCATTTTGATCCATCCCTTGGTTGGAAAGCTAAAAGATGATGACATTCCAGCGGATATTCGAATGAAATGCTACGAAGTGTTGCTGGAAAATTATTACCCGCAGGATCGGGTAATCTGTAAGGTTTATCCCATGGAAATGCGCTATGGCGGTCCCCGCGAGGCAGTATTGCATGCGATTTTCCGACAAAATTTCGGCTGTAGTCATCTCATTGTGGGACGTGACCATGCTGGCGTGGGCAATTATTACGGCCCGTTCGACGCTCAAAAAATATTTGAAGATTTCTCGGCAGATGAATTAGCAATTAAGCCACTCAACATCGATTGGACCTTCTGGTGCTATAAATGCGAAGGCATGGCCTCCACCAAAACCTGCCCTCATGGCAAAGAAGATCGTCTGCTGATCAGCGGCACCAAACTGCGGGAAATGTTAGCCAGGGGCGAAAAACCCGCCAAAGAGTTCAGTCGTCCTGAGGTCATTGAAATTTTAATTGACTATTATCGAACCATAAACAACAAATGAGGTATCTACCATGACCATCCAGAAAGCAACCAATATCACCTGGCATCATGCCAATATCACTCGCGCCGACCGCGAACGATTGTTGAAACAGAAGGGCGTTGTCATCTGGTTCACCGGCCTTTCGGCTTCGGGCAAATCAACTATCGCACACACTGTTGAAGAAAAATTATACGATCGTGGGGTTCTGACCTATGTTTTAGATGGCGATAATATCAGACATGGTCTAAACAAGAATTTGGGCTTTTCGCCCGAAGATCGTGAAGAAAATATCCGTCGCATTGGCGAGGTGGGCAAACTATTTGCCGATGCCGGCATCATTACCATGACGGCCTTCATTTCCCCGTATCGGGCTGACCGGGACAAGGCTCGTCAATTGCATGAACCCGGGAAATTTATTGAAGTGTTTGTCGATGCGCCACTGAGCGTGCTGGAGGATCGGGATCCAAAAGGCTTGTACAAGAAGGCCCGAGCTGGTCAAATCCCGGAATTTACTGGCATTTCAGCGCCGTATGAAGCGCCCGAGCACCCAGAGATTCACTTGGATACCAGCAAACTGAATGTCGATCAGTGCGCTGATGCAGTGATTCGATATCTGGAACAAAAGGGAATTATTCCCTCTTGAAGGTTTTATTAACGTTCAAAAAAGCAACATCCTTTCAGGTTTTTGAAGCCTGAAAGGATGTTGTGGATTGCCTCTGTTCCCAAGATTTTATTTGCCGGAATAGACATTCAGCATAATTGCCAACGCCATCCGAGCAGTTAAAAAGATAAAAGTTAGTAAATCGCTTATCCTACAAATCTCTCCAATCCTCGACAATGACCATTCGTTGTCGCAATTGGTGCTTCATTTTTTCGGGTCACTACGTCGTCAGGCTGTGCCTATACCTCGACTTCAAACGACGCGGGCATAAATCTTAAATGGGACATGAACAATTTCGAAACATTTGTGAATCGTCTCGAAGAGTGGCCTTCTATCCATTCTTGGACTGTGCAATACATGTTATCGCCTCGGCCACTTTTTAAACAAACTGATTCTTCACCTCTTCGGGCACACTGGTTCTCATTGCTTGTTTCACCATAGCGCCTTTTTTCAGCACGGGCAACTGATCTGCGTAGGTCGGCTTGCCTTTCACCTGATAAAAAATCCCAATCGGAATTTTATCGCCCCATTCCAGCGATTTTTCAAACGCCAGCGTGCGATTGGTCACATCGTAATCGGTATCGTCCTGCAGTTTATAGACTCGCTTCATGTACCACTGATAGGTATTTACTTTATTGAAGCTGACACAGGG
>JAPDQM010000131.1:0-10651 GCA_034505795.1 Candidatus Zhuqueibacterota bacterium | reverse complement strand
GGCATCGCAACCTCCTGGTTAGTCAATGATCAGCAATTCTGTTTCATAATGCATAAGCCAGATATGATGTGAATGTTTCTGATTAATAGAGGACGGAATAAGGAATAATGGAATAGTGGAATAGTGGAATATTGGAGTTGAATAACATCTAACCACTCCATTCCTGCACTTTTCTAGAGTTCTGCAAAATAGGAAAAAATGTCATTTCGACCCGTCATTTGGCGGGGAGAAATCTGTTTAACAAATTGAACTTATGAAATATACAGATTTCTCACTCCTCCGCCAACTGGCGGATCCGTTCGAAATGACACCAAAATCTTAATTTTGCAGAAGTCTAACACTTTTCCACTATTTCCTCCTTTCATCAACTAATCGTCGAACCTTCCGCCATTCCATCTTCGGTTCCAGTTCAATTATGCTTCCTTCAAAAACTCTTTGGACTCAATTTTTTTTATCTGCTCCCGAAACGCCAGGTATTTCCGCGTGTATTCCGATGCATCGAGCTGCTTCTCTTGGGCGATCTTAATTTCCTCCTCCAGATTAGCCAGACCATTTTCCAGTGGACGGCATTTTAATAGCACCAGGCAATCTTCGATCAACTTCTGGCGATCCAGTGTTTCTCCATAACGCATGGCCATGATCTGCACGATGCGGGCTGAAAGCTGAGGATCAGTGATCTGGCTGAGAATCATCGGTCGATCCACTTTTTCATGCTGTTGATGCAGACGATAAATCATTGCCATCAATTCTTTGATCTCAGGATCAGCAATTTCTTCCGGCGATAGATGCTTGCTTATTAGCCGAAGATAGGTGGTATCTTCCATAATTAGCCGCACAATATCTTCTTCGGCCAATTCGTATTTGGATTTCTGCCGCAGCGGTTTGGTCACTCTGGCAGAGTCGGGCGCATCGGCCACCACCGAACGGTTTTGGCCACGGGTCTGGATGTGCCGTAGTTGCTCCATCAGCGCCCGCTCGTCCAGTCGAAAGTGTTCCGCAACCTCTTTGAGAGCAAGATTTTGCTTGATGCTATCTTTGATGTGAGCAACAGATTCTAACAGGGAATTAACGGCTTGAGTTTTGCCCTGGGTCGTGGAAAGATCCAATTTTTTAGCCAGCGTTTCGATTTTGAATTGCATAATAGATCGGGCGCGAGACAACATGAATTTGAAATTTTCCACGCCTCGTTCACGCATAAAACTATCCGGGTCATGACCCAATGGCAAAGCCACGATTTTGACCTCCAACCCGGCATCCAAAAAAATATCGGCCCCACGCATGGCCGCCGATGAACCAGCGGCATCGGCATCGTATAACAAAATCACATTTTCTGTGAAGCGCCGAATCAACCTCGCTTGGGCGGGAGTCAGCGCGGTACCCGAGGTGGCTACGACATTCTTGACGCCAAATTGATATAGGGCGATCAAATCCATGTACCCTTCCACAAATATTGCCTGATCTGCCTGTTTGATGGCATCGCGGCTCTGATACAGGCCGAATAGTATCTGTCCTTTCTGATAGATAGGCGTTTCGGGGGAATTGATATATTTCGGGGTATCGTCATCGACGATTCTTCGACCGCCAAAGCCAAGCACTTTTTTGTACAAATCGACAATCGGGATCATGAAGCGGCCACGAAAACGATCATAATAGCCACCGCCGGTACGTTTAATGACCAGGCCTGCTTTAAATAGCACGTCGGGCGAAACCGAATCGGCCTGCGCCTGGCGCAGCAAACTATCCCAATCGGGCAGCGAATAGCCCAGTCCAAATGTTTTGATCATCTCCTGGCTAATCCCTCGACCCTGGACATATTGCAGCGCTTGCTTTCCCGCAGGCGAAAATAAATTTTTATAGAAAAAATTAGCTGCCCAACGATTCACAAAAAAGAGCGCTTCCTTCTCTTTCTCCAGTCGATCATCCACCTGCGTCCTGGGCAACGAAATGCCGGCTTTTTGAGCCAGGAATTCCACGGCCTCGACGAATGACATTTTTTCAATTTCCATGAGAAAATTGAAAATATTCCCCCCCTTTTGACAGCCAAAACAGTAATAGAGCTGCGACGCCGGGTTCACATGAAACGATGGCGAGGAATCGGCATGAAACGGACAAAGGCCAACAAATCCTTTGCCCGCTTTTTTCAGCGTGAGATAATTCGAAATCAGCTCCACAATATCCGATGCATCACGGACCTGGGCGATCTTCTCGGCTGGAATGTTATAGTTCATAAAATATCGACATTATTGATGAATTTGGTGAACCAAAAATAGATAATTCAAGTTTAAAAATCAAGTAGAAAAATTTCCAAAATTTCTTTTTCGTCCCGAAAACATCCAGTTTTCAAAAGGAAGCCGATCGGAATTTTCGCCCTATTCAGTCGGACCAGAAAAGATCCAAAACGTTAGGCTAAAAATAGATCATGCCCATTGCCCAGACGATACCGAATGTTAGCACATGAATGTAGGGGCATCTCGGGCTTTTCCGTGGTGTGCCTTGCCCGAGACATGGTACTTGAAATAGCTAACATCCACTATTGGCAATACGGCCAATCATAAAATTCACTTTTAAGGAGAATCGCATGAAAGCAGCAACAATGTTATTTTCTGCTGTGCTTATCTTGGGGGTGCTGGTTGTAAACTCTCAAAGCCAGAATTTTACCTATATCCCTACCCTACCGCAGTTGAATCAGAAAATCACCTTGACCTACCAGCCAAAGGGAGGACCTCTGGCAAATGTGCAGAGTATTCAAGCGGTCATTCATCAGTTTTCTGATCAGTCGGCCTTGCCTACCTCTGCGGAAATCGCAATGACCCGCCGCGGTCCAAATTGGAGCAGCACGATCAAACCCGCGGCCGCGACCAAAGCCATCTTCGTTGTCTTTCAGTCCGACGATCGCAGCGATGACAACAATCATCAGGGCTATGCCATTCCGCTATATGATGCCAAAGGCAGCTATTTGCCTGGAACTCTGGCCACTATGGCCAAAGTCTATTTTTCCGGTGGCTATCCGATGCAATTGAAACGCGATCCGCAACTGGCCCTGGAAAAACTGCAGCAAGAATTTGCGCTCTTCCCCACCCAGAAGAGTGAACATTTGGAGCTGTATTGGCAACTCATTCTGGCTACCGACAAAGCCAATGGCAAAGCCCGGGTACAAGCTCAGGTCGATAGCATCGCAGCCAAGAGCAATTTGACGCTGGATGAGAAGAAACGACTCGCCAATTGGTATACCTATCAATTGCAGCAACCAGAGAAGGCAGAAGCTTTTAAAAAAGAAATTCGCCTGGCTGAGCCGCAGGGCGAATTGGTGCAAACAGAGCGTTTCCAAAAATTTTATGCAGAGAAAGACCTGAACACAAAACGCAACTTATTGACCCAGTTCAAAAACGATTTTCCACAAAGCGAACGCATTGCCAACATGGAAATGATGCTCATCAACGCCTATGTCCAAGCACAGAAATATGACGATGCTCGGGCGCTGCTGGAAGCGGGGCTGACCAAACCCAGCTCCGTCCCCTACAATACGGTCGCCTGGGACATGATTGAAAAAGACTTTGATCTGCCTGGCGCCGCCGCGCTGGCTCAACAAGGCGTTGCCCTGGCGCGACAGGAATTGAATGCGCCAACCACCGAAAAACCCAGCTATCTAACTGAAAGGCAATGGCTGAACACCCGCCAGAATTCGCTGGGATTCATTTTGGACACGTACGCTTATGCGCTGTACAGGCTCGGTCGGGTGGCTGAGTCAGTACCGCTTTTTCAAGAAGCGGTTCAATTGACGCAGCAATCGAATGCCGATATCAACGAGCGCTATGCCCGGGCATTGCAGGATGTCGGTCAGCATCGCGAGAGTTATCAATTCCTCGATGGCTTAATCAAAGCGGGCAAGAGTTCACCAGCCTGCGACGAACTGTTCAAGCAGGCCTATATTCGCGTCAAAGGCTCCGAATCGGGCCTGGATCAGTATTTTGCCAAGCTGAAACAAGAGGGCAGCAGCAAACTCAAAGAAAAGCTGCAGCAGGAGATGCTAAACTTACCCGCGCCCGAATTTTCACTGGCTGATCTGGCCGGTAATACCATTTCCCTGAAGTCACTACAGGGGAAAGTTGTGGTGGTCGATTTCTGGGCGACCTGGTGCGGGCCATGTCTGGCATCTTTTCCAGGAATGAAGCAGGCTGTGGAAAAATTTCAGGCCAGCAGCGACGTAGAATTTCTATTTATCAATACCTGGGAAAGAGGAGACAATATCAAGAAACGGGTAAGTGATTTCATCGAAGACAAAAATTACCCATTTCATGTCCTACTGGATTCCAAAAACGATGTCGTTGCCGCTTATAATGTCGATGGAATTCCGACCAAATTTGTCATCGATAAAAGCGGCGTCATTCGTTTCAAAAGCGTCGGCTTCGGCGGTGATACCGATAAAATGGTAGAAGAATTGAGCCTGATGATTGAGATGATCCGATAGCTTCAGGTCTTCGAGGGTGATTCTCACGGCCAGGCGGTCATGCCCAGCCCGGCACTTCCATGTCTAACAACTCCATATCGCATTTTACTGGTCGCTACGTGCAAGACAGCATGCTTCTAGTCCTGCACGTAGCGACCGTTTTTTTTCTGAATTCAGGGAACGATTTATTCAGTATCCGATTTTCTGCTTGACTTTTTTGCATTTAATCTTTAAATTGATTTAACCCAAAACCACAGTAGCACTAAAATCTGAATCCCGAGACTGCTCTGACCGTCGTTCGCTTGGTCAGTCATTTTTTATAGAACATGAGATTCCGGCCGCCATGACTTGATGGAGTTTTCTTAACCATAAGGATGAAAATTTGGGGCCGCAGGTTGGTATAATTTTCCAACCCTGCTACTTGCATAGCGTTCATTTTGTATCAATCAATACGTCGCATCTCGCCTCTCAGCCGATGGTATGGGCTTTGCTTCGAAGCTACAATCCAATTGGGAGGAACTTATGAATCAACGCACTCGCCGCACCCAACAGCCTAAGCCAGAAGGAAAGCCGCGCTTTCCTGAAAAAATCCAATATATCATCAGTCCCCAGGAAGCCTTGCAGGCGATGCATCAGGCCCTGGAAAATGTCAAAAATTTCCGACAACAGGAAATTCATCTGTTCAAAACGATTATTGGCCCGCTGGTACCAGATTCGCTGCGCAACAAAATCGAAAAAGTTCATCTAGACAAATACGCGACCTCATACACTTCGCTGATCAGTGGTATGGGAAACCTCGTCAGCTTGCTGGTATTGTTGGGGCTGGATGAAGTGAATGATACCATCAAAGACAATTATCGGCTCATTATCCTACCTTACATCGAGATCAAACTCAGAAAAAAACTCGAACAGCTCAAACGAAAAAAACCCTTTGGCTGGCGTATCGCCCAAAAATTTTATGAGCGCAACATTGCCAATATCCAGCGACTGGTGGATAATCAGGTGCATTTAATTGCCATGGCCTGGACGTTTTGCCCGGCGATTGGCGAACCCGAGATGGAAACCGGTTTTTACAATCGCTTTGTCTTTACCTGCAATGGCGGTTTTATCGACCTCGGCCACTTTTTTAATTGCGCTGTCATTGCCTATCTCTACGGGAGCGACAGCGCTACCGAACGCGCCGAGGACACCGAAAAGCAACAGGCTGCATTGCGTCGAAAAAAATGGTTAACACGCATGCGCGAAAAAAAATATTTGCTCATGATTACCAACTTGCTCTGGGGTTATGCCACCAGCGCCAATACTATCGAAGATCGGGCCTCGGATCAGCTTGGCATCAATCTGGGCGAAGCGGTGCGCTTGAAACATCGCAATGGGAAAATGATCGATTATTTTGTCGAGCTGTATCTGAAGCTGGTACGCGACCAGATCAAAATCTTTCGCCGCCGCTCGATATTTGGCAAGGCCATGGATAATCTCAACATGTTCTGGAAGAGCCTGCCTTACTTCTTTCGTAAAAGTGCGACGTTCGATCTCGAAAAATACATGCAAGAATTTTTTGATACCTACGACGCCATCGATCCGCATTCGGCGCCGGAGCTATTTCAAAAAACGATTGAATTTTACACTGAAAAGTACTTCAGCCCGGATTGGGAAAAATATACCTGCCAGGAATGGGCTGCTGTAATTCCGCAAGATCTTTACGAGCATGTGGTTCAAAAACGGCCCAGCTTTCGGCCTCTGGCAGTGCCCATCAAAGTCCAGCTCAAAGATACTGGCCAATTGGTGGCGCCATATTCCGGTGTAGCCGAAACCTAGTCCTGTGCCATGGGCATGATACCAAATATGCCTAATTGAGCTTTGACAAGAACACGACTGCCATTGCGCAATCAGGCAGATAATTCATCACCATCGAGTGACGCAAGCTTTTGCATCAACCATTTTGCCATAAATTTTCAGTAATGATGCGTTCTCGTCAAAGAGGATTGCTGCATGGGTCTTTTTGATTCGTTCATGGATAGTGTCTTAGACCTTGTTGATAAACTGAAAAGTAATACCAAGCTGCATCAGGCTATCGCTGGATTCAAAATTGCTTTGCAGGATGAAATCCGCCAACTCATGCAGAAACCAACCTCGGCTGCGGCGAGTGAGCTGCTCAAAAAATGGTTCACTAAAGCACAAGCAGCCGCCGAAAAATTATACCCAGAAATCTGGCAGGAATGGTTCAACCTCGCCCCTTATCGATTAAACAGTTTACCGCAACATCTTAGTGAGCTCTCTATCGAACTGACCGAACCCGCTTATGGCACGCTGCTGAAGAGCCTGCTGCAACAATGTCCGGACAGCCAACAATTGTTCCAGGAAGTGGCGATCTTTTGCCTTGCCGACTCCACTCGCTTCAAACAGCGGCTGAGTCAACTTTGGAGTCCCTTTTTGGCCAGTGCTCTTCAAACGCTCGGATCGAGGGGATTTGTAAAGGCCCTCTGTGCAACGATGACCAGCGCCCGAGCTGAATTGCAGCAAAAGATTTCGCTATGCGATCTGGAGATCATCGATCACACTTCGGCAACGGCGATTCTCCAAAAAGTGCTTCGCTCTCAGCCCTTTCAATTGCCCGCTGGCGTGATTATCAGCGGCATGGGACTCGGCCATCTGTTTTTGCATAGCAATTTTCCGGCTGATCTTGCTCCCATTGCCACGCCTGAACAGACGGCCGAAGCGCTGTTTGCTCCTCTCAAACGATCGATGGTCGAAATTGACCTGCAGCCATCTCATCAAATCGATGGCGCTTTGATTACCCGAGCCATGGTTGATCTGATTCATGAAGCCCAGCAGGACGAGGCCGTGGAATGGGCACTCCTTAGCATGGCTCGCTACACACCGCTAGGCATCCAATTGATCATTGCCGCTATTTTTCATTGCCTGCGGCACAACCTCCTGCCGTGGTGGAAATTGCTATTTAAAGAAATAGAAAACGATCCGAAATTGAAAGTGAAACGCTTACCGGCACCGACACCGGGCGGCCCCAAATATCTCATCCTCAGCGATATTCATCGCGATGCCCGATCCGATCAACGTGAGCCATTGGAGTTTGGCTCCATCGATCACTTTTCTGCCAATCAACAATTATACTGCGAAATTCTCGATTATGCCTTCGACCACGGCTTCACGGTGCTGGAAGTCGGTGATTGTGATGAGCTCTGGTTTTTTCGAGACTATTCGATCGGCCCGCGGGAAAAGCTACAGCAAATTGTGGCCACTCATCAAGCCGTTTACGATCGGCTATTCAAACTCCATCGGGCGGGACGCTACATCCGCGTCTACGGCAATCATGACTGTTACATCCGTCGTCCCGATGTATTTGCTGTGTTACAGGAAATTTTCGATAAAGACAGAGCACCAACCGAGCCGCCGTTTGCAGTGTATGACTTTGCCATCATCGATGGCGTCAAAACCATGGACGAGAGCATTCTCCATTTTGGATTGGACTCCACCCCATATACATCCAAAGCACCGATGATCATTGCCCATGGCCATCAATGGGATTTTTGGAACTGTGACGAAAACAATATCATCGGCAAGTTGATCGTCAGTGCCATTGCCACGCCGGTCGATTTTTTAGACGATCCTTTTATCGATGCAGGGGGAATTGCTTTTTCTGGTTCTCCGATCATCAATTTTGCCGATGTTCTGGCCAATGCCTTCATTCTGCAAAGCTTCCCGGCGTATCTGCCGGCGCGTAAGCTCGCTCACCGCATCCAGCATCTTCGGGATCGGAAGCGACATACCAAAGACAATATTTTTTATCTGGAATCATTGGCCGCGCTGACTGGCGCGACGATCAAAGTCAAAAAAGCCCCGGATGTTACCGAATATCAAAAAAACAATTTGATTTGTCTTGGCCATACCCATTATCCCCAATCCCAGCCCTACTACAATCTACGTAGTTTGATACCCTTCATTGCTCCGCTGATCATCAATCTGGAGCAGGGCATTTCCCATCGAGTGCATGGATTATTTCGGCCGCAAATGGCATTCGTGAAAAGTCGTTATTTCAACTCGGGCACGGCTGGCTGGATGGAAGGCGTCGTGTGGGCGATTCAGGTCGACGAAACCGGCCAGGCACGGTCGATCTATTGGACCCGAGACACCCGTATCGATTGCCCGCAGACGATGGACTGGGAACTGCCGGTGATGGAAGAGGAATTGCGTAAAAAACTGGAACGAAGGAAAGGATCCTATTTGCATACCATCGAAAATCTTTCCAGAATTGTCGATTCCTGGTTAGACTTCAAAAATATCGGCAAGAAGCGGGCCTGTGCTATTCGGCTGGAAGAACTGCTACCGCAGGCAGAGCGGATGCCACGGAGCGCAACACTAACCACCGAGTTTAAAGCATTCGCTGATCCCCTGGGGCCATTATTTATATCGTTGTTGGGATCGGCTACCCCGCAAACACACACCGTACGGCTGGCGCTGGACCCCGCCACTGCGTCGCTGCTGACCAGAATGCAGCAGGTGGTCGCCGCCATTTTTGATATAACCGAAGCCGAGAGCGCACGTTACGCCGCCGCCTGGCTGTTAGTCAGTCGCTCATTGCCATTCCTGGGCGAAGCTCGCCCTCGATCAGCCGCAGCAACTGCCCCAGATGCGAGCCTGGCTCTGCCGTTGAAAGCGGCATTGACTTTGGCGCTGCAGCTTCCAGGAGAAACGCCTGAGCAACTGCCAATTCAATCGCAGATCGACATTACCGAGAAGGAGCTCATCATCCAAATGACGACTCACCCCCAACACGCGAAGGAAGCCGTTCAGCCGGCAAGCAAAATGGAACAGGTAGTACCTGATGAGTAGTTCAGTAACCCGTGGCTGGAGCAGACGGATCAGCCGGGAGTTTGTGGCCATAGTGAAGTTGAGTCAAAAGCAGACCCTGGCTATCTCACTCGATCCGATTGAGTGCCTCAAGTTTTTCTTTGGCTTTCTGGATGTACTCCAGGGCACTGGCGTGGCGCGGGTCGATTTTGAGCACGTTGTTCCAGGCATTAATCGCCTCCTCGTAGTCACCCTCAGTGTATTTTATCATCCCGGTATTAAATATCTCCGTGATGCGATCGTCAAAGGCTTTTTCGGCTCGCTTCAGATAATCCTGAGCCGCAGTATTGTTGGGCTCTTTGGCCAAAATCTGCTTGAAGATGGATCGAGCGTTTTTATAATCCCCCCGAGCAAAATATTCGACACCACGCGCGTATAGCTTATCCAGACTGATATTGGCCAGTGCCATCCGATGCAATTCCTCGGCCGCGGTATGATTGGGATTTAGCGCCAGCGCCAGGTTGCATTCCTGAATCACCATATCCCAATTTTTCTGCTGGAAAAAATTCTGGCCGCGCTGATAGTGCTGTTCAGCCAGCGCTTCCACACGCTGGGTAGCCCGTTTGAGATAACTTTTGGAAGCCACATGATCTGGATCGATGGCCAAGATTTCTTTGAAAGCAGCGATTGCGTTCTGATTATCGTTTCTAAGGAACAGATTTTTTGCACGCTGAAATTTGTCTTCCACAACCAGTCGAATTTGCCCTTTCAATAATTCCAATCGCCGGTGCGCTTCTTCATGGCCGGGTTCGATTTCTAATACCCGGCGATAATTGCTATGCGCTTTCACATATTGCTTTTTTTGCTCATACGATTGGGCTTCGGTGAGCAATCGTTGAACCTGCCGTCGATTGGTATCGATTTCTCGCTCGACACGGTTAAAATATTCTCGAGCTTGTTTGTGATTGGGATCCAGATTAAGCGCCTCTCGAAATTCCTGCTGTGCGCGCGAAAGGTTCTTCTGACGATAATATCCCAAACCGCGATAGAAAAAATCATTAGCAGCGGTGGTGGTCATGCTATCAATTTTGGCCAGGTAACTTGCCGCACCGGCATGTGTTCGATCCACATAGAGAATTTCTTCAAAAATTCGCTGAGCGCGTTTCACCTCATTCTGTTTGAAGCTAAGGACGCCCTGCCGATATAGTTGCTCCAGATAGATGCTGAGCCGGGGTTGGAGATCCTTCAATCGTTTTTGAGCGTTGGAATTATTGCGATCGAGTTCCAGAACTTTTTGATAGGAGTGATACGCGTTGATGTGCCAGCCCTTCGCCGCAAATTTATCGCCAGCAGTCAATAGCGAATCGATCTTTTGGGTGCGATCCCGGTTCTCCT
>JAPDQM010000130.1:0-10892 GCA_034505795.1 Candidatus Zhuqueibacterota bacterium | reverse complement strand
GATCAGTCTGGGGGCACTCCGTTATCCGCATCAGTTGGAGGCTATTATTCGTGGACAGCATCCTGAGACGAAAATTGTCTATGGTGAATTGGTGCCGGGATTGGATGGTAAATTGCGCTACTTCAAAGCGCTGCGGATTGAAATGTTTGGGAAAATGTATCGCTGGATCAAGCAGCATGCACCCCAGGTGTTTGTCTATCTGTGCATGGAAAGCCATGAGGTCTGGCAGCGTGCGTTCGGCTGGAGTCCGCGCACCAGCGCCGGTTTAAAGCGAATAATGGATCAACTGCTCCAGAAATAAAAAAGGGAAATCGGATTCCCAAGATGCCAGCCCCAGTTGTCGTTTTCCGATTTCCCGTTTTGTTTAAAATTCTAAAATAGATTAGCTCTTATTTCTTATCATCTTTCTTTTTTTCAGTATCCTCTTTTATTTCCAGCGCCTTTCGAAGCCTTTTCAAGATTTCATCCATCTTTTGACGTTCGCTGCGGATTTTCTCTAATTCGGCCTCAGCATTTTCGATTTCCTTTCTTTCTTCAGCCATACCCTTGTAAACATCCTTTTTCTTTTCGCCATCCAACCCCGAAGGCTTGTTTCGGTCTTTGGCCAGCAGACGCTCTTTGGCACGAGCCGCCAGGCTCATTTTGACACCAAAATTGACCCGCCAGGTGGGATACGTCGGCAGCACGCTGGACATCTCGCTCTGGATGAGGTCACTATTGCTTGAACGGTTGGGTGTCAGACGAAAATCAAAACCTATCCCCAGTGTGATCCATTGAAACGGCTTGTAGATGACCTCTGGCGTAATATAAACATAACTGTGTCGGCTATAAGCATTGGGCGGCGGCTTGGTGATATTATAATTGCCATACATTTCCACCAGAAAGTCAAAATTGGAAGTTGGCATAACCAGTGCGACTCCTGCATTGACCTCGCGAGAGGAGCGAGAAATCTGGTATTCAGCACAATCGGCCCCGCCTAATTTTACACCATGATCATTGTGGTCGATAAGTCCCAGGTTAACATGGACGTTAAATCCGTCTTCCGGATTCACCCGGTCGGCAGCGTAAGAAAGCAAACCAATAACTCCAAACTCAACTTGACCCGCTGAATAGGGCTCCAGGCGAATATTGTGATGCTCCGCTACCGGAATCCGGGTCAGGATGTTCAACCCCACGTTAAACGGGCTTTGTTTGATGGGAAAGGAAGCAATTTTCATTTTCAGAAACAGATCATCGGGAAAATTGTAGCCCTTGCCGTCTTTGTGATTATCCTGATAAATGATCTGCGTAAGCCCGATTTGATAATGCTTGCCAATGCCATAAAGAAGATTCACGCCACCCTGAATATCCCAGAACGTCACCGCCATCGCTGGGTTATTAGGAACATAGAAGGTTTTGTTGTTGAAATAAAACCTGGAATTCGCATGAAAATTCACATCGCCTTTTTCTAAATTCCAGGCGGTACCCAAATAAATCGGGCCACGATTGCCCTGTTCGGTAGCTGACTGTGCGGAGGGTATCGCTCCCAGAACGAACACCAGCACCAGGCTGGCCCCAATCAACCCCATCAAGTTACGATTTTCAAAACATCCCATCATCTTTGTCCGATCTCTCTTGAGCCTTGCATGCAACTTTTGTCAAATAAATCCATCGGCCCTTTCCCCCGCGGTGGCCAACTTCTGAATCTGCAAATACAACTTCTATGCCACCCGATCGATTTAGCAGGCAAAGCACAGATTTGAAATTGAACCAGGAGCCCGCATCTATTTCATACTAATTCTATATTATTGGTTTATTGAATTTTGAAATCAAAGAACATTTTTAGTTCTTTTTTATCAATAAATACTAAGCTTCAAAAATGCCTCCTTCAGAATTATAAAAGATGTTTTAAGGTGATACAAATGATTTACCCTGAATCATCAGCAATCGATACGTCTCTTTGCCTCGAAAATCCTTATGATAGGTAATCAAATTCATTTTCAGATAGCCATAGCGCTGCAACGCATTGAGGATTCACGTTCACGACGCCGATACATAGCAGACATGTTATCAAATCCGAGAAGCCGGCGACTATCAGAAATTCGCACTGTGATTATCCACTGGCTCTTCATTGAAAGCATAACGCTGGTTTATATTTGATCTATCCACCAAGTATTGGTTTAAGTTTAAGCTGCGCTGGCGTTAAAAAACCACTCAGGCACATCCTGCAGCAGCAATAAAGTTTTATTAATAATTCAAAAAGGCCTTGACTAATTGAAAAGATTTATTTAGCTTTATCTAAAAAAACAAACACTCAAAATAAGGAGACGAAAATGAACCGCAACGATGTCCGTGCAGCAGTAGTCATTTTATTTTGGGTTACATGCCTGAATTGGAGCATGGCTCAAGATCTGTCGGATCATTACACCATTGGTCTACTGGGAGGTCCGGTGAAAATGATCGGCGGGGCAGTCGATCGTTCCACCATCGAGCAATGGGCGGGGGCACATCTCGGATATTACTTTGATCGCTCGCTGGCCCTTCACGCCAGTGTTGCTTATGGCTGGGTCTATCCAAAAGCCATTAGTGGCTCCCAATTTGAACCAGTAGGAAATTTCAAAACAATTCTTGCTCCTGTCGACCTTCATCTGACCTATCGCTTGCCCAATAATTCACGCCTAAGGCCATTTGTATCATTGGGGACGGGCCTGATCCTATGGGATATTCGAAGGCTGAGCGGCGAGTTAGATCTCTTCTCTCGCGGCGTCAGCGTCAGCGGCAGCCAGATCAACGCCACATTGATCGGGGGCATGGGATTTGAATTTATTCCATCGCCGCATCTGGCTTTGTCGTTGTTGGTCAACTATCACCGATTGCTAAAGGGAGATGAGGACACCATTGGTTTTGGTGATGATGGCAATAATGGAATCGCAGAGGTACGGCTGGGCCTTTCCTATCTCGTGAAGATCGTTCACGATCTTGATCGTGATGGCATCGAGGATAAATACGATCTTGATCCCCAGCACCCAGAGGATGTCGATGGTTTTCAGGATAACGATGGTGCGCCTGATCCTGACAATGACAACGATGGCATTCCCGATATTCGTGATAAGAGTCCGAATGAGCCAGAGGATCATGATGGCTTTCAGGACAGCGATGGGATTCCCGACCCGGACAATGATGGGGATAAGATTCCCGACAAGGATGATAAATGCGCAAACGAGCCCGAGGATTTTGATGGGTTTGAGGACTTTGATGGCTGCCCTGATCTTGATAATGACAAGGATGGCATCCCCGATAGCCTGGACCAGTGTCCCAATTGGCCGGAAGATTTTAACAATTACCAGGATGAAGATGGCTGTCCCGATAGCAAACCCGAACCGGCACCAGAGCCAGAAACTACGTCGGATCCGGCTCCAATTCAGATCGGCCAGAATATCATCTTGAAAGGAATCACGTTTGAGCCGGCGAGCAGCAACCTGACGCCAGAATCGTATGCCATTTTGAACGCTCTGGCGCAACAATTACTGCAATATCCGCGAATCGAAATCGAAATTCAAGGGCATACCGACAGCATCGGCGAAGCGGATGCCAATTTGCGACTCTCAGAACGCCGGGCAAATACCGTCCGCATGTACTTGATCGAACAGGGCATCAATCCCGGTCGGCTGCAAGCAGTAGGCTATGGCGAGACCAGGCCAATTGCCAGTAATACCACCAAGCAAGGTCGGGCCGCCAATCGAAGGATCGAATTCGTGCGGCTGAAATGATTTTCTCGAATCCATCCGACCTTTCCTTTTGAACAGAGCATCTGCTAGACTAAAAAATATTCGCCTAATTCATTTTTCTATTGCTTAATAGTCTGCAGATGCTTATTTTTTGGTGTTTGAAAAAATACTGATGGTCAAGCTGGATTGCCAGGGCTTGGTCATTTGCCAGTCGCTTGCTGGCATACCACCAGTTTTCAGCGCTGGATGCAAAGAATCATGACATTGGATGTCCCAGCTTGGGGCAACAGCTATGTCAGCTAACTCAATTTTCACCAATAGAACTCATTTTTAAAAGAACATCCAATGCAGAAAAATCTCTTTTTTGTTATTCACGGCCATTTCTATCAACCCCCGCGAGAGAATCCGTCTATCGAGGAGATCGAGCGCCAGGATAGTGCCGCGCCATATCATGATTGGAACGAAAAAATTGCCGCACAGTGCTACACTCCCAATGCCGCCTCCCGCATTCTGGATCGCGTGGGACGCATCGAAGATATTGTAGATAACTATCAGCGCATCAGTTTCAATTTCGGCCCGACGCTATTGAGCTGGCTGGAACGCAAGGTGCCTGAAACCTATGCTGCCATCCTCACCGCTGATCGAAAGAGCGTCGATCATTTTTCCGGCCATGGGAATGCCATTGCCCAGGCCTATAACCATATCATTTTGCCATTGGCCAATGCACGCGACAAAGCCACGCAAATCAGATGGGGATTGGCCGATTTTGAATTTCGCTTTCGGCGCCCAGCGGAAGCCATCTGGCTGCCGGAAACTGCCATCAATGCGGCTACATTAGCGGCTCTGATCGATGCCTCCATTCGGTTTATCATTTTGTCGCCCTATCAAGCCCAGCGAGTTCGTCCCCTGAACGTAGCGGGAAATGAGCCCTGGCAGGATGTATCTGATGGCTCGATTGACGTCAGCCGCTCTTACCGCTGCTTCTTGAAGAAGGCTGATGGCACGATCGATAAGAATAAATCTGTCGATGTTTTTTTCTATCATGCAGGCCTGGCGAGGGCAGTCGGTTTTGAGCACATTTTGCGGGATGCCAAAGTGTTTGCCCAACTCATCCAGCAGTCGTATAATCCGCAATCAGGCGACAATCAATTGATTTCGGTTTGCACCGATGGCGAATCCTATGGCCATCATGAACCGTTTGGCGATATGGCATTGGCCTATCTGTTGCACCGGGAAGTTCCTCGACGCGATTTACGATTAACCAACTACGCTGAATTTCTGGAGTTGAACCCGCCGCAATGGGAAGTAGAACTCAAAGATGGTCCTAACGGCGAAGGGACAGCCTGGAGTTGCTTTCATGGGGTGGGACGCTGGTATCGTGATTGCGGCTGCCATGCCAGTGCGCCGGCAGGCTGGAATCAAAAATGGCGGACGCCGCTGAGGACTGCGCTGGACGTGCTCCGGGATGATTTGATTCAGCTCTATGAGGATGAAGGCGCTAAATGGTTGCGCGATGTCTGGGCGGCGCGAAATGATTATATCCGCGTGGTGCTGCAACGCGATCCTAAAACCATTCATGAGTTTTTGGAGCAGCACGGCTCGACCACAGCTATTTTTGACCATCAAGTCGAGGTGCTAAATCTGCTGGAAATGCAGCGCAACGCCATGCTAATGTACACCAGTTGCGGCTGGTTCTTCAACGATATTTCGGGCATTGAGACTGTTCAGATATTACGCTACGCCGCTCAGGCGATCGCATTGGCACAATCTTTTGGCAAAGATGAGCTTGAGCATAAATTTTTGGATCAGTTAAAGCGCGCCAAAAGTAATCTACCGCAATTCCGGGATGGTGCTCATATTTACCAGACCATGGTAAAGCCATCACTCGTTACCTTCCCGAAAATTGCCTATCATTTCGCCCTGCTATCCAGCATCAAGAAATATGAAACTGCTGATTCGGTGTATCATTTCAAGATTGAGCATCAAGACAAACAAAAGTTGACGCTTGCCTCCAGCCAGGCTACCCTGGGCAAGGTTGCCATCGTCTCCGGCTTGACGTTTGAGAAGTATACCTATTGCTATTTGTTGCATGATAGCGGCCAATTGGATGGCTTGGGCTATATCAAGTTCATTAAAACCGATGCCGATTTTGAACAATTAAAGAACGAGCTTCAAGCCCAGGCTGCTGGACGGAAAAGCCAATTTGAAAAATATCTGCGCGAAAATTGGACCGATGGCCGTTTTTCGCTGGTCGATGCGCTCTTCGAGGAGCGAGAAGACTTTTTTCAATTGCTCTTTCACGATCAACTGGAACAACTTCATCAAGTCTATCACAAAATTTTCACTGACAACCAGCGACTCCTGGAAATCTTATTCAAAAAGGGATTTCCCATCCCTGCTCAGCTAAAAATTCCGGCTGAAACCACCATGAGCCGGGAATTGCTGACCGCAGTTAAAAACGCCAGCAATCATTTCGACAAGGCATTCTATAAGCGAGCCCTGGCCCTGGTGGAAAAGGCGCATGCCTTTGGCTTTGAATTGGACACCAGCCAGGTGACCAACATTTTTGATCAAACTCTTCAGGAACGAATGGATCGACTTTATCGTAAACCAGAGCGACAGCTATGCATGGAGCTGGTTGAAATTCTGGAAATCGCCAACCATCTAAAACTGAAAATTAATGACGGGCGGCTGCAAAATGTTATGTTTAAGCTTCTGACCGAAAAGTTGCCGCCGATGATCGATCAAATCATCGCCAATCATCAGTTGGATACTCAATTCGAACTGGTCACCAGCCTGGTGCAATTGGCTTATAGATTGAATTTTTCGACCACAATTTATAAGCAACAATTGCGCGACATCGAAAAGAAGATCAGTGACGATCCAAGATATTGGCCATAAATAAGTAACCTAAGGGAAAGGATTAAAATATGCAACCACTTGTTGATCAATTGGTCATCGAAAATACCACCAAAATCATTTTTTTGGTCATGGACGGTCTGGGAGGTCTGGCTGCGAGCGACAAACGTGGAACCGAATTGCAAATGGCGCACAAGCCCAATCTCGACAGTCTGGCCGCAAAATCCATCTGCGGGCTGATGGATCCCATTCTCCCGGGCATCACGCCTGGCAGTGGCCCGGCTCATTTTGCGCTCTTTGGCTATGATCCCATCGAAAGTAACATTGGCCGAGGCGTGCTGGAAGCCGCGGGCATCAATTTGCCCATGACCGATCGAGATGTTGCCATCCGCATCAATTTTGCTACGGTCGACAAAAACGGCAATATCATCGATCGTCGCGCCGGCCGAATTGATACCGAAGAAAATCGCCGCATCTGCCAGAAGATTCGAAATCATGTATCGCTGGCGCCAGAGGCGGAATTTATTATTGAAACCGTAAAGGAACATCGGGCGGCTTTATTGCTGCGTGGGGATAATCTGGGCGGCGACCTGGCCGACACCGATCCGCAACAACTGGGTGTGCCACCACTGCCTCCCCGTGCGTTGAATCCCCAAAGTGAGAAGACGGCTCAATTGAGCCAACGGTTTCTGGAACAAGCCCATCGAGTGCTGGCCGATGAGCCCAAGGCCAATACGCTACTGCTGCGCGGATTTGCGAAGCATAAGCCCTACCCTTCCATGTGGCAGCGCTATAAGCTGAAAAGCCTCGCTGTGGCGAACTATCCCATGTATCGTGGCATTGCTTTTTTGCTGAACATGGATCTGCATCCGGTAACGCCCGATATCAAATCCGAGTTTGAAGCGGTGGCACAAAAATATGATCAGTACGACTTTTTCTTTGTCCATGTCAAACCGACCGATTCGAAAGGCGAAGATGGAAATTTTGATGCCAAAGTGAAGGTCATTGAAGAAGTCGATTCTCTCCTGCCGATTTTGACCGGCTTGAATCCAGATGTCATGGTGGTGACCGCTGATCATTCCACGCCAGCACTCCTGAAAGCCCATAGCTGGCACCCAGTGCCGGTATTGCTGTATTCAAAATATTGCCGGGCCGATCAGGTGCAGCGATTCGATGAGATTTCTTGCATCCAGGGCGGTTTAGGCCGGATGCCGAGCATGCAACTCATGCCGATTGTCCTGGCCAATGCCTTGCGATTGAACAAATTTGGGGCATAATTGCGACTAATTGGTGCTGATAATGCCTGCCGTCCTCGATAGATGACCGGGATGGCAGGACATTTTTCAGCATTGCCAGCGTTTGGCAGGTATTTTTGCAAAAAGAACGCCGGCGATATTGGGCCTACCAGCCTAATGTTTCATTATTACCAGCAGCGTTCGTAGCTCGTGCTGGCTGAAACCAGGGGCTGGTTACCTTTCATTTTAAAATTGGATTGGAGTGACCATGAAAAGACATCTGATGGTTCTCATTTCGCTGTTATTCGCGATAGCTTCCATCGGGCATGCTGAAAATTATCTGCTCAATGGAGGCCAAACCTCTCGTATTCGTTACAAAATGGTTCAAACTGTGGAACCAAATCCAGCCATTTATAAGCTCTATCTGAGCTACGTGGTTCCTGTGACATATCAATCGCCAACTTACAACCAAACCATTGTGGAAGCCAATTTTGATTACTCGCCGGCGCCCGAAAACAAAGAAGAATTTCTGGATAAGCGGGGGAACAAGGTCATTAAAGTAAGCTGGACCAAACCCACCACCACCATTCGCACGACTATCTCCCTGACCGCGGACAACAAAACATTACTTCAGCCACTAAAGACCACGTCCCCCTTCCCTCTGGGCAATCTACCAGCGGACGTTCAACCATACTTGAGCTCCACCAATCAGGTGCCATCGGCCGATGCGACAATTGCGAACAAGGCGAGGGAGCTAACTGCGGGCTCAAAAACCGAGTTCGACGCCGTGCAGCGGATTCTCACCTGGGTTATCGATCACATGAATTATGTGCTTACGCCCCCGGACTATGGCGCCATGTATTCCTTCAATACCGGCAAGGGCAATTGCCAGAACTATTCCCATCTGGCTTCGGCACTGATGCGAGCCGTGGGCATTCCCGCCAGAATTGTCAATGGCATCACCCTGAAGCAGCCCTACACCATTGCGATGGGTGATCGCAATTTGACCCTGAAGATGGCAGAAGGTCGTCATTCGTGGATCGAAGTCTACTTCCCCGATCTTGGCTGGGTGCCGTTTGATCCGCAACAGACACAGCTATTTGTCAGCAATCGCTTTATTCGGGTGGAAGTGGGATTGGACAATGAGGAGACGGCTCAGGACGGTTTAATCCGCTGGACTCAGACCAAAACAGAATTGGCTTCACCACAATTTGAGGAAACCATTGAGGCTTCGTTCGTAGCCGACAATGTCAGCCTGACCGCTAAGAAGGAAAATTATGGCCCAGCCAAATTGTTGCTGACACCGGCGGTGCAAGCAACTTTCCAACCGCTGGCACTGGCCAAAGAGCCGGAGCCCAAGCCTGTCATCAAAACCGACCAGATAGCAAAATTGGCCTATACCAAGCCCTTCATGTTCGGCAATCTGGAATTTCCTAAAAATGTCGACTTTTTAGCCACGCGCGGACCAGCGCAAAAAGCCGATGCCAACAATTTTGAAATGCGGAAAAATTTTCTGGTCGAAACGGCAGAATATGTCACCGAACAGGCGCAATATGCCCAGGCCTTTGTGCTGACCAAGCCCGTGGAGGTTCGAAAAATCGGATTGGTCTTGCATAAATTTGGCGGCAGCGGCTTTCTCTGGCTGGAATTATTGAAGGACGACAATGGTTTGCCCGGCGAAACCATCGCCACCAGCGAAATGGTTTCGGTGGAACAAATGAAATTCACCCCGGGTTACGATTGGGTGGATTTTAATTTTAGCTCGGAGTCACCCAAAACGATGCCGGGTCGTTACTGGATCGCATTGGGATTCAGCGGTCGACCGATCATTAATTGGTTTTATTCCTATGGCAAGCCAGTTGGGCCGGAAGATGGCACACGCTACAAAACCATTCTCGACACCAACTGGAGCAATAGCCTGGCCTTTGAGTTTAATTATCGGGTATTGGGTTTTGCCACCGAATAATTGCTTATTAACTTCGTGGTCCGGTTGCCAAAACCGTAGTTCGTGAAAGAAGCGGTTGTAAAATCCCTGCCCTCAAGCAGGGATTTTTTTATGAAATCGGCCGCAGGGATTTTGCCGCCATCGGGTTTAATATTCATAGAAGGCCATTTACAGAGGAATCAAGACAGTTGATTATGAAAGATGAAGACACCAATCTGATGTTGCGACTGAAGGAAGGTGATCAGGGGGCTTTTCGGACGCTCGTCGAGCGACATAAACTCACCGTTCTGAATTTGTGCCTCCGATTTACCGGCAATCGAGATGATGCCGAAGATTTAGCGCAGGATGTCTTTATTCGAGTTTACCAGGCCGCGCCGCGCTATGAGATTCGAGCAGCCTTTACCACCTGGCTGTATCGTATTGCGGTAAACGTCTGTTTGAATCATCAGCGTCGCAAAAAAATTCTTAATTTTTTTTCGCTGAACAATCGACATAGCTCTAGCGGGGCGGTCGAAAATCATTTGCCAGAATTGGTGTTGCCGCAACGTCCGGACTCTGACCTCGAACGGAAAGAATTACAGCAATTGGTGCAGAATGCCATCGAATCCTTGCCCGAAAATCAAAAATCCGTGCTGATTTTGCACCGCTATCATGATTTGTCCTATCAACAGATCGCAACTGTATTGCAGACCACAGTATCTGCGGTAGAATCTCGCTTGCATCGGGCCAAAATGAACTTGAAAAAACAATTGCGAGCCATTGCTCATGAATTGGATGCAACGTGATGCCACAGATATTGTCGCATCGGGATCGAGGTATTTCAGCCAGCTAAATTTTCTGATTGCTCGATACGCAAGTTTCGGCTGTGATTGGTGTTTAACATGTTGAGAGAAGGAGCTAAAGCAATATGAACTGTCAGCAAGTGCAAAAAAGACTCTCGGCTTTTCAGGATGGTGAATTGCCTGCCAGCATGATGACTGCAATCGCGCAGCATCTGAAAAGATGTGAAGGCTGCTCGCAATCGCTAACAGAATTGCAAGTATTGTGGGACACGCTGGGGCAGGTCGATCGCATCGACCAGGCGCCATATTTCTGGGCGCACGTTTCGCAACGGCTACAGGCCGGCGATGATCGGCTGGCTCACCG
>JAPDQM010000129.1:0-10951 GCA_034505795.1 Candidatus Zhuqueibacterota bacterium | reverse complement strand
ATCCATCTCTGGCGATGGCGGAGGAATTTGCCGAAAAAATTCTGGCTACCGGCGAATATCCCACGGAGGAAAAAACCGCTATCCGTGTGCCCACCTTCTTCGGAACTTTTCGGGGCTATAAGGTCACCATCGAACCCAAAAAGGATCAACTGCGGACATATCTGGTGTTGGTGGACGAAGCGAACGAATACCTGTTGCTGTGCCAATCCACTGCTAAAACTGATGAGGAGCTATTTCGAATTCTAAAGGATGTCGGCAAAGGCGATGGCATGATCGAATATCGAGAGTTTTACAACTGCTTCTATATCCTGCCCGAAAAGTTTCTGGAAAACGATTTGTTCCTGGGATTTTTCGTGCACAAATTGGGTTATGATTATGCTGAATCGCGGAACAACGCCAAATGGGCGCTGGAGATGGTGGGGCACTGGACCGCCACGGGAGTTTTTTACAACACCGAGACCGGTGGTTGGATTTGTGGCCTGTTCGATTTGTTGACCCCGGAGAAGGCCGAATATATTTACAAAACACTTTACGCCGGTGCCAATTATCCCAGTCGTTCCAAACTGACCGTGCACGGTGTGGATGGATTCTTATGTGACATTTATGGCCTGCCATACGAAGTCAATTTTTCGAAAGCGCGCTATGCCTGTGCCATTTGCAATAACATGTCGTTCACGTTCAGCAAAAAGGAACTGATGGCGAGGGCGGAGGCCCTGCAATTCGAGGCAGAGCCAGTCGTGGCGCAGGCCGACTCGACGGTTTTATGAGCTGTCCCAAAATCACTCTGCCAGCATAAACCGGCGACGATCAGAATGCCTCTACCGCCGCCGGTTGCCCGTCAGAGGTGCTGATATTAGCGTTGCGTAGGGTTGGCAGAGGCGATTCAATTCAAAAATGGCAGCGGCTGCCTCGATCAAGGAACGAAAGAGTTATATAGCGCTGCCGTTTGGGTGGCAAAACATTTTCGTAGCCTGCGTAAGGAGATAGAAATAAGCACGGTCCAATTCATCAAAACTGGTTAGGAATGCATGAAATTTAACATCGTTTGTTTTACCCATGTCGGCAGCAGCCGCTCTCGTAATCAAGACCGCATTTTGGTGCAGGGTCGGATTTTCGCTGAAGAGGTGCATTCGTTCCCCAATGAAAGTAGCTGTTATGCTCTGGTGGCCGATGGCATTGGCGGCAATCCGTCCGGCGATGTGGCCGCGCAGTTTGTGCTGGAACAATTTCAGCAACAGTATGATACAGGCTTCCCTCCTTCGCCCGACAAAATTGCCCCGATCTTGCACTTCATCAATCAGCAGTTGCTTGAATTTGGCAGAAATCACCCGGAGCATCGCGGGCTGGGCACAACGCTGGTGGGACTAATCATCGTTAATGGGCAATTTTCATTGTTCCAGGCGGGCGATTCGGTCGCCTGGCTGCTGCGCAATGATTTGTTTTTAAAATTGACCGAGGATCAAGTCGTCAATCCAGATGTACCGAATAGTCCCCTCATCAGCTATTTCGGTGGGCTGGAGGATACGTTGGAGATAAAGTTCAATGACATGCTGCGGGAAATATTGCCAGGCGATATTTTCGTTTTGGCTTCGGATGGCCTGTTCAAAGCGTTGCCAGCGAAACAGGTCAAAGTTATCCTTTCTAACAGCACCAGCCTCCTGGATCGAGCCAATTTTATGCTGCAAAAAGCACTGGAATATGGTGCAGAAGACAATATCAGTTGCATTTTAATTGAAGTGGGGGAGTGAGCATTTCGTCTATGGGCTAAAAATGGAACTGAAACTATGCCGAATTCATTCGACAGGAATGTGGCCGAAGGACCGCGAATTTGAATATGATCAATTGGGCTGATTGAGCGAAATTGGCGGTCGAGGTCTTTTGGGAGTGAACTTTGATCTCTTATCATTAAAACAAGGCGATACTATTTAGCTGAAAATTCATTCGGAGACTGGCATGAATCAGGAAAAAGACAGGAACCTCTCAGCAACCCAAACCTACTCCTCAGCGCAACCCGATCAAACGCAAACTTATGATAACCGATCAGACGCAACGCAAACTTATGATCATCGGCCGGCAGGAAGCGAAACCACGCAGGCGTACGATCAAAGCGGCGAAAGCGTTACTGACAAAACGCAGACCCATCATCTGGGCAAAGGGGACGAGATCGAACTCAATCAAAAGCGCTATTGGATTGTCGAAATCGTGTCGGGCGACCAAAAGACCGGCGAGGCGGTGATCTATAAAATCGCTGATGATGCCGGGAAAATCTATTGCCTGAAGCTGTACTTCTATTTCCCTGATCCCCGGCACGAGCCGAATCCTGAGGCGCTGCGAAGGATCAATGCCATCAAAGACCCTGACATTTTGCGGCTTTACGATTATGGCACCCGGGACAGGAAATATCAACACAAATTTTGCTTTGAAATCAGCGATTTTGCCGAGGGCGGTGATCTGCTCCGATGTGCTGATTTGAAGAAAAAATACACCCCACAATTTCTCCGCCAGGAGGTGATCCCCCAGATTTTTAAAGGCATCCGACGACTCCACGAGAACAAGATCTTCCATTGCGACTTGAAGCCGCAGAATGTTTTTTACCTGGACAAGGAGCAAATCGATCTGGTGATTGGCGATTATGGCTCGGCCAAGACGTTCGAAGAGAGCTCGGAAAAGGAATTGGGTTTCACGTCGATGGTAAAAGGGACTAATATGTATCGCGCGCCCGAGCAGGCCGATGGCATCGTCTCCGAAAAGAACGATTATTATTCGCTGGGAATGATTATTTGCCATTTGCTCTATCCTGGATATTTCACTACCAGCGAATGGCGCAAGATGGTGCAACGACGCACGATCGGCAAGCCCATCGTTGATTTTGATCCGAAATATGAAGATTTGAACACATTGATCGAAGGCCTCACCCTCATGGACTACAACCATCGCTGGGGCAAAAGTGAAGTCGAGCGCTGGCTGGCTGGCGAATCCGTGGATGTCCAGCGGGCGCATGTTGCCGAATTGATTCCCATCAATCTGGGCAAAGTCACAATTAAAACTCCATCTGATCTGGTGGGGTATATCGAAAAGAATAGCGAATGGTATGATAATCTCATTGGCGACGAAGAGGGTTATCGGATGTTGCTTTCCTGGCTGATGAGCATCAAAGACCTGGAGCAGAAAAATATTTTCAAACGCATGATCGAAAATTATCGAGCGAATGATAATAAAGACTATGTCAAAGAAGCGATCCTCCGCTATTTTCAGCCCAACCGGCCGGTCGTCGTGGAGATGAAACGCTACGCTTTTTCCGACACAGGTCGATTCAAACAGGAAGTGGAGCAGTTTTTTGATCAACTCGATGATATGTGGAAGGTCACTGATAACGAGCATTTGAAATTCTATTTATTTCAATTGGAGTTCCGTTTGCGCCAGGCAGCGGAGGCGAACAGCGGCGCCGTCCGCGTGCAAATCCAGGCGCTGTTGGATAAAATGTCAGCCGTGTTGGGCGCTTCACCGAAAAATGACTTTTCGGATTTCAAGGCCGTGCTGTATCCCCGCATCGAAAAAAATCCAGAAAAGCTGTTGGAATTGTTTTATGCCTTCAATCCGCAACGTGGTTTCAAAGATGGCAATAATAAAAGTTACCATAACATCGAGGAAGTGGGAAAATTTTTTGGCGCACGTGAAGCATTGTTCTCTGATCAACATCTCCAGGTGGAAAAGCGTGTCTTTCTACACCAGCAGCAGCGAGACGAGCTGTCCAAAATGTCCTATAACGAATTCCTATTCAGTGCATTAAAAAATTATGTGCACTCAGAAATTCATTTTATTGATTTTCGAGTGCACAAAGCGGATAATGAGGTGATCTACAAGCTCGGTAAATCGCTGGCCGATTATTTCAGGCGACAGAACATCGACAATAATCTCTCAGAAATGAGCAAAAAGGAAGAATCGCTGTCCTTGCCTGGTGCGCTGTTCACTTCTACCAGCACCATTTTTCAGCGAATCATTGACCGGATCGAACGCAAGCACCAGATTCCGGCTAACCTAATCAGTCCCGCTTCGAAAGAGGAATTTCTATCGGCCTTGAAAGATCGGCTTCGGCAACTCCGGATTCAGGCCATTAAAACAGGCATCGCTAAATTTCTCGAGGTGACGAAGCTCCCGCAACTCATAAAATCGCTGGCATTTCTGCTACCGCTATTTGTCATCTTGCTGGTTACGGCTGCTTGCGGTCTGAATCAGGAGGCAGCCTTCCGATTGCTGGGAAAAATCTCGCCGTTCCCCCTCACGATGATGACCTGGGGACGCATCGGCACGCTTTACCAGATCAACGCTCTCAACATTAGTTTGCTGCTGTTTCTATGTCTACTGCCGGGGTTGATCATAACCTTCATCAAACGAAAATTTACCATTAGCAAATCCACTCAGAAAACCGTGCTGGGGCTGGTGATTTTTCTGCTGATCAATGGGATTGTCTATGTCATGTTTTCTCATAAACTGGTGCTGTTGTCGCTGCAAATTGTCGCCGGGCTACTGGGATTTGTGGTCGGCGGGACAATTCTCATCTGGCTGTTAAAACTAGCGCATCTAACGCCGTTGCTGTTGATCGCTGGGCCGCTCGTCATGCGTTATGCTGGTAATTTAGAAGGCGAAATATTCAGCATCGCCATCATGTCGTATCTTATTTTTACCGCGCTGATGATTTTAACCAATGTCATTTCTTTCTATCAGCGACAGGGGAAACTCTATTTCCTACCCTTTGTTCTGTCACTTGCGTTCTATGGCGTCCTCGGCAGTAGCGTTGTGAATTTAAAAGCGCTTGGTCAAATTCGACATGAAGCGCCGCCGATTCGTTCAGCAACAAACTATGGCACCATTACCTCGTCGGCTGTGAATATTCGTTCCGCACCCTCGCCCAACGCCAGCGTGGTCGGTCGGGCGCTGCAGGGCGAGTCCGTGGTCATTCTGGGCAAATCGGGCGTCTGGTACCACATCAAATATCAAAATTCAGAGGGCTATATCTATCAGGACTATTTGCGAGCTCAGAATTAAATGAATTGGCTACTATAGCTACTAAAAGGCTAACACCTTAAATCCCTTTTCGATGATATTTCTTTTTTTCTATGGGACTCCATTTCTGTGGGAGAAGTAAAGGCAATTTTTCAGTTAATAGAGATGGTTCAAATGAAAGCGAAACAACTATGAGCGGACCTAAAAGCTATTCCCCGCCGCCCATGTATTCGGTGGCGGTATTCGATGGCAAATTAAATGAGATTTTCCAATTGCAACAACAGCTTCAATCGGCATTGCATGAACTGGGACAGCTCCATTGTTCCGATAAAGAGCGCAACATCGATTTCGACTGCACCGCTTTTTTGCAGCAGCATCGCCAGGTGAGCCATGACTTGCTGGACACGTTTAAAATTGTCTACAATGGCCAATTCGGTCAGGACCAATACAATCGCTTCAACCAACAGATCGAAGATTTCATCAAGCAACTCAGAGATTTTTTGGAAAAAATCAGATCTGAAAAATCCAGTTTTGCCCGAAAACTGGAAGACTATCAGGCCTATCTGAATTATGAGAAATTCATCGACTATGCCCGGCAGGGCTTTGAGCAATTCAAGGCCAATGTTTGCCAATATCTCGAGCAATATTTGCGCAATGAGCAGCCAGAGATATTGGATGAGGCCCTGGCCCAATTGAAAGAAATCCACTTTCAGCTTCAGAAGGCACGATTTGAATTCGGTTTCCGGGAAAAACAGGCTGCCGAAAAAGCGAGGGTCGAAAACCAGGCACACCAGTGCGAAGCGACCGTCAACCAGGTGCGTGGCGAATTGGCTGACCGTGTGCTGGCGCTGGCACCCGAACCGACCGCCAGCGACGATCAGTTCGCTTCCCAGGCTGCCACAAGCGATGAAAAAGTCAAAAGCTACATCGAAAAAATCGAGAGCTTCATCGCCAGTGTGACCGATCCTGAACGGCAAGGGCAATACCGGCAACGATTTACCCAGTTAAGGCAAAGCCATACCTTCAAAGATGCCTATTTTTACGTAGAGCTGTTCGAGGAACTCAAAGAACAGGAAAAAATGATCGCTAGCAAAATGCAACTGCAACAGGTGATGGCCGAGATCAACCAGCTCGATATTCATCCCAGCCAGCGAACAGTCAAAACACAATTGGTGCAGAATGCTCTGGCACTTCTCGATCGATCGCGGATTAAATCATACGAAATGGAGGAATGGCTGCACCGCGCGCGGCAGTTCAAAGAGGAGAACGAACGCTGCATTCAGCAAGATTTCATTCGAGAGAAAGAGCGGCAATTTTTAAAGGCCCAATTGATCCGCTGCCTGCAGAGCCTGAACTACGAGGTGATGGATGACATGGAGGTTATTGATTTTGAATTTGAAAAAAAGACCGATTTTTTAATGAAAATTCCAGGTCAATCCAATTACATCAACCTGCGCTTCCAGCCCGATGGTTCGTTTCTCTACAATTTTCTGATCCCGGAAGCGAAAGATAGCCTGAGCATGGATCAGAAACAACGCAAGTTATTGGAGATGGAGAGCACCTGTCGGGAGTTTAAGCAGGTACTGCAGGATCTGGCCCAGATGGGCTTGCGGTTGGATTTGCGCAGCGAAAAGCCGGTCTCGGAGCAAGCACTGATCCAGGTGCCCGCCAAATACCAGTCCCGAATCGAGGTCAAAAAAGCGGAAAAGAAGAAGGAAAAAGTGCTCCAACAAAAATATATGAGATAAGGCATCGCGGCCTATAATCAATGCCAACCAATCACCCAATTGAGATGATTTTAGTATTGTAATTGGCGCAATTTGAATAATTAGCGTAATTCGCGGTTAGAAATCTTTTTCTCTTAAGGGCAAACTTGACTGCTCAAATCTGACAGAAAGAATAAGGAGCCGAATATGTCTATGGTGAAAGAATTCCCCCGATGGTTGCAGGAATTCAAACGCTTTCAAGCGCTGAAGTCGCAGTTTTACCTTTATGGCAATGTGTACGACTGCTATTATTTTCATCTCAATCATCATCAGGTGGCAGGTGAATCCAAAATCGAGGATTGGAAGAAATTCAACACGCTGCCCGAATTGTTGAAACGGTATTTGCGCAACGAACAATATGAGTTGATTTGCTATTATGATATGATCGATGGCTTTGAGCTTACTTCGACGGACGCAAATATTACCCGCGATAATTTGCTGCAGTTTCTTACGGCAGGCAATGCGGAGTTGGCAAAGAACTTCGATGCCAATCTGCTCAAAAATGGCAAGCGCAAACTGGATGATGTCCTCAATTTTTTTAGATTATTGGTCAGCAATACCAAAAAGCTCTCGGCGGGAATCATCAACTATGCCTCACGCTTTACTTCGAATCCGAATTCATTGGAAGAGGAGGAACGCCGAGAATTTTTGAAAATTTTGAAAGCCGCGCAGGAAGCCTTTGTGTTCCGGGAGAAGAACGATCTGCGCAATGTGCTGATCTTCATCTGCGATAAATTGAGCGACATCCCGGCCTGGGTGCTGCTGGAGAATCCGCTCACCAAAGGCATTCAGATCGACAAGCCCGATAAGCGGGAGCGCCAGCGCTTTCTTAAGATTCAGGGAAATTTATTTTATCGGGAGGGCGAGCCGGTCAATCAGGCAGAGATCGAAAAGGTCTTTCCCGATCTGACCGATGGGCTTTACAATCGGGAATTGGAAAATTTGATCACTATTTCCAAACAGGAAAAAATTCATGTGAACAACATCCGCCAGATCATCGAGCTATTCAAATATGGCACCAAAGAGAATTTCTGGGAGGATCTGGATCATAGCAAGATCGAAGAAGCGGAGGCCAAACTGCGCGAACGGGTGAAAGGCCAGGCGGCCGCTATCAAGAAGAGCGTGGAGATCATCCGTCGGGCCAAGCTGGGGCTACATTCCATCGACCAGGCCAGACCCAAGAATAAGCCGAAAGGCGTGCTGTTTTTTGCTGGACCAACTGGTGTGGGCAAAACCGAATTAGCCAAATCGCTGGCTGAGCTTATTTTCAGCGATGAGGATGCCGTGATTCGGTTCGATATGAGCGAATACAACGACAGCAATTCTGATGTAAAGCTCATTGGTTCGCCGCCAGGCTATGTGGGCTACGAAGAAGGCGGACAGCTCACCTCTCGAGTGCGCAGCAAGCCGTTTTCCATTATTCTCTTCGATGAAATCGAAAAAGCCCATCCCATCGTGTTCGACAAGTTTCTCCAGATTCTGGATGATGGCCGCCTGACAGATGGCAAAGGCGAGACTGTATACTTTTCCGAAACCCTCATCATTTTCACCAGCAATCTGGGTGTGTATAAAGAAGATGAACATGGCCGGCGGACGCTCAACATCGATATCGAAAAAGACTCCTACGAGCAAATGTCCCAAAAGATCAAAGAAGAAATCAAGTTGTTCTTTGGGAAGAAATTGAATCGGCCCGAAATACTGAACCGCTTTGGTGAAAACTTCGTGGTGTTTGATTTCATTCGACCTCCGGTCGACAAAGAGATTCTGGAAAAGAATCTGAAGATCATCCAGGCCAATCTGCTCAAACAGAAGAATTGCCGCTTCGAGTTCGACAATGCGTTTGTGGAGCAGTTTCTCGAGTATCATGTGAAAGACAATTTGATCAATGGCGGCCGGGGCATTATCAATCGCATCGAGGAACATATCAAAAACGGCATTGCCAATTTCATGTTCCAGCAGCAAAAGGATCGGGACCTGCATTTTCGAGCGATCATCGATCCCGCTCAAAACAACGCGGTGGTGTTCCAATGCATTGGCAATTGAATCGCATCCAATATCCGATTTACAATTTGGGGCCAGGTCGGCGCATCGGCATCTGGGTGCAGGGCTGCTCGATCCACTGCCCGGGCTGCCTCAGCGCCGACCTCTGGCCATTTGATCGGGGCCGAGCCATCGACATTGCCCAACTGGTCGATTTGCTGTCCAGGATTAGCGAGCCATTCGATGGCATCACCATCACGGGCGGCGAGCCGTTCGATCAATACGAAGCGCTGGTGGCATTCTGCGCCTTTCTCAAGCAAAAGGCCGGCCTGGAAATATTCTGTTTTTCAGGTTATTATCTGGAGGAGCTGTTAGAAAAATTTTCTGATCGGCTGTTTCTCAAATACCTTGACTATTTGCTGGACGGTCGCTACCTTGCTGAACAGCATGAAAATCACAATGTCCGCGGGTCTTTCAACCAGCGCCTGTACAAATTTGAAAATGGTCAGGCGAAACTGCAGCGCGACTATTTTCAGTCATCCAAGTGGTCGATTGCGATCACGGCGGATCATCAGATATTTATGGCTGGTATTCCCAAGCGGGACGATTTGAATTTCATTGAAACCGAATTAGCTAAACAGGGATTAAACGTGAGGTTCGAATAATGTACCAGATCAAATGCCATTATTGTGGGCAAATATTTCAATTTGAAAATTCGGCGCAAAAGCCAGACACGTGCTCCAATTGCAATACGTTCATCGGAGATATAAAACCAGAAAATCTGGCGGCCGCGCAGCCAGCCAACGAAGCCAATCCCCAGAAGGGATTATTGGGATTGAATCTGACTTATGAGAAAACTGGCCAGACCATTGAGCTCCGTCAATTCCAGAAAGTAATCCTGGGACGGGAAAATCTTGGCCGAGATGTGTTGGGGCAGGTGCCACAAATCAGCCGCAAACACTGCTCCATTGAGCGCATTGGAGATCAATTTGTGGTTAGCGACGAAGGCTCGAAAAACGGGACATTTATTCAGAATGGGATAAATCGCATCGATTGCAAATTGCATCCTGGTCAGGTGCTTCATGATAATGATTATCTTTTTTTGGGCCAGGAGCCATTGCTGGTGAAATTTGTTTATGCCCCATCCCAGCAACCATCGCAAGTGGAGACCATGCCCTCGAACGATCAGTCCCAGTCCCGGAGATATTCGTGCTTCAATTGTGGGGCTATTTTCGATCAGCCCCAGGAATCCTGCCCCGAATGCAACTCCTTCGGCTCGGTAAAAGCGGCCTAATGGAACTTATCCGGCTTCATCTCTATTAAACTTTCAGTCGATAATGGCTGAAAGTCATTGGGGTCTGCCCTGTACCGGTTGAACAGGGCTTTTTATTATTGTTGAAATTGGAATGATCATGGCCGAGCGAATCAACGTCACCATCTGGAACGAATTCATCCACGAACGCCAGGACGAAAATGTCCGCAAGATCTATCCCCAGGGCATCCATCAGACGATAGCTAAATTTCTATCCGTTCACGAGGACATTGCCGTAAAAACCGCCACGCTGGATCAGCCCGAGCACGGGCTGTCTGAAGCCATTTTAAACCAGACGGATGTACTGATCTGGTGGGGACACAAGGCCCATCAGCAGGTGAGCGATGAAGTCGTCAGTCGGGTGCAGCGAAAGGTGCTGGAAGGCATGGGCTTGGTCGTGCTCCATTCGGCCCATTATTCGAAAATTTTCAAAATGCTGATGGGAACCAACTGTTCCTTGCGCTGGCGCGACATCGGCGAAAAAGAGCGATTGTGGAATATCGCACCGGGACACCCCATTGCCCATGGCATCGGCGATTATCTCGAGCTACCCCATTCCGAAATGTACGGTGAGCGATTTGACATCCCCGAGCCCGATAAAGTGATCTTTATCTCTTGGTTTCAAGGTGGCGAGGTATTCCGCAGCGGCTGCTGCTGGGAACGCGGTCATGGCCGAATTTTCTATTTCAGCCCGGGACACGAGACCTATCCGATCTATCATCAGCCGGAAATTCAAAAAGTCATCACCAATGCTGTCCGCTGGGCCAAACCACAGGTGATGAAAGCCGATAAGTGCCCACGGGTGGAACCGCTGGAGAGATTCCCAAATGATGAGATCCGAGTGCAGCGTTAAAAAGCTGATGCTTTAATTCCGACAATTGTATAAGGC
>JAPDQM010000128.1:0-11031 GCA_034505795.1 Candidatus Zhuqueibacterota bacterium | reverse complement strand
CGGCTTATCGGGATTCTTTTCTGCGGTCAAGAAAACCCAGAATCGGCCTGGTAATCGCACTAATCAGCCCAACGACGGCCAGAATGGGTTGTTCGATCTTTTCCTGGATCAGCCGCTCGAATTCATTGATGCGAGTGGCAATCTGCTTGAGTTCGTCAACGCCCTTTTCGACTTTGCTCACCTGTTGCTGCACCGATTGCGTGATGCGCTTGACATCATTGAAAATGATCGCCAGATCATGGGAGATAGGCCCGATGTGCTGGCGAGCGGTATCCAGAAATTTTTCAGCTTCCTTTGCGGTACGCCGGATTTGGACCAGGACAATGAGCAGGCCAATCACAAAAACAACAACAAAAAATGCAATGACAGCGACGCTGATTTCAACAATCATGGTCAACACCTTCCTGCAATTTGGTGCCCGTGGGGAACAATAGTTAATCGCTGCCATCAATGATGAAAATTATCGCCAAACGTTGCTGTTCCACCACGAGCCATCAAATATTACTTTCGTTTCTCTTTGTCGGCCTTCTTATCGACCATGGCCACCTGTTCCTCGCCCGAGCCGCTGAATTTGGCGACCCACTTTTTGCCCTCTTCGATGATTTCCGCTGCTTTCGCCTTAGCATCCTGCAACTTCTGTTCCGCTTCTTCTTTTAACTGCTCCGCCTGTTTCATGCGCGCCTGCCACCAATCAGCCGTTTTTTCCTTGGCATCGGAATACAACAGTTCCACATCTTTGGTCAGCTCAACGGATTTTTTCTTGATATCCTCTCTCAATTCGCGACCGCTTTTCGGCGCAAACAACAACGCCAGCCCAGCACCAATTAAGCCGCCGGCAACAAATCCTTTCAAAAAGGATTCCCATGAAGTTCTTCTTTCATCTTCCATCTGGCACTCCTCACAATGAAATGTTATGTTGAACAACTAACTGAAGAATCGGCTGATCGTCTTGCCAGCCACCATCATTTAGCCTTAAATTTTATTGACTTCAATCTACTACAAAATTCTCATAAAGTCAAGAAATTTTCACTGACAACCTGAAAAAGCACTTGCAAAAACGCTTCTGAATGATTAAATTGAAAGTGCGTAATTACGGTATTGCGAATGATGGATTCGGGACAATGTCAGGAGGCGCTGCATGTTCAATTCGGTAATGGGTTATCGAGGTACGTTGGGGATTGTGGTCGGTGGTGGGCCAGCACCAGGGATCAATGGCGCAATCTCTGCCGCCACCATCGAGGCCCAAAATGCTGGATTAAAAGTCCTGGGTATCCTGGATGGCTTCGAATGGCTACAGAAAGAGGACACCGACCATATTATCGAATTGGAAATCAAAGATGTCTCGCGCATTCATTTTACCGGCGGCTCTATCTTACGAACCTCGCGCGCCAATCCCCTGAAAAACGAAACGCTAATGCAAAACACTCTCAATGCCATCAAACGGCTGGGATTGAACTATCTCATTACTATCGGCGGCGATGATACCGCATATGCCGCGTTGCAGATCGCTAAACGCCTGGCGGGGCAATTGCGCGTGGCCCATGTGCCCAAAACGATCGATAACGATCTGCCGCTGCCCAAAAATTTGCCCAGCATTGGCTACGAGACCGCTCGCCACGTCGGCGTCCAGTTGGTCCAGAACATCATGGAAGATTCTCGCTCCACCAATCGCTGGTACATCGTGGTCACGATGGGGCTCAAATCGGGCCATCTCACCCTGGGCATCTGCAAGGCTGCCGGCGCCACGCTGGCCATTATCGGCGAGGAATTTCCTCGGGAAAAAATCAGCATCAACGATGTCTGTGATGTGCTGGAGGGAGCGATTATCAAACGCAAAGCCATGGGCCGACAGGATGGAGTGGTACTCATCGCAGAGGGTATCGCCGGACGATTCATCGAAGATGAATTGCGCAAAGCGCGTGGCGCCAATCTGATTTATGATGATTATGGGAATATGCATCTATCGGAAATTGAATTGGGCAAAATCATCAAGGCTGAAATGGAGCGCCGACTGACACCGCGAGGGGATAAAATCCGTATGATCGAAATGAACATTGGGTACACCTTACGCTGTGCCCCTCCCATTCCGTTCGACTGCGAATATGTGCGCGACCTGGGTTATGCCGCGGTTCAATTTCTGGTCAATCCCCAATACGAGCATCAAAACAGTGCTATGATCTGTGTGGAAGGCGGAAAACTGGTGCCCATTCAGTTGGATTTTTTGTTGGATCCCATGACCGAAAAAATTCGAGTACGTCAGGTTGACATCCAAACGGACTCGTACGCCGTGGCCCAGGAATACATGATTAAGCTCAAAAAAAGCGATTTCGAGGAACCGGAACAGTTGTTAGCATTGGCCAAAGCCGCAAAGATGACGCCTGAACTGTTTCGGAAACGGTTTGAGCATCTGGTGCGGAGGTGATCAAAGGCGGTACAGGCCAGTTATGCTTGAAACCGCAAATTACGCGAATTATCCGAATAACGCCAAGCAATTTCATTCTAGTTGTAGGCACCAAATAACTATTGGACTGCCCCAAAGGCCTTACAACGACAATTATACTAATTGCCTTCTGTGACCTTTCATTTCTGCATACAGATGCTTTTTTCACAGATGGTAAGGCAGCTACAGAGGTGAATTTCAAATAAAATTTCTGTGAACATTCTATTCGAACGATCGTTATTTACTTGCACCTAAAATCAATTCTGTGGCCTTTCATTTCTGTGACCCCAAAAATTGCCACAGAATTGATGTCCCCCAGAAACGGAGAAGTTATGAATCTTAAAAAAGTTTGACTCTCTTTTTGTGGGGTTCCATTTCTGAGGTTGAGTTCATCAAATTTTCAGTGATCGCCATCTCTGATTGAACCAACCTGGCGGGTAGAATGATTATTTATGTGAAGAGGAATGATTGAACCATGCCATTGCATCGTAAGAAAATCGGTCTGGCCCTCAGCGGTGGTGCGGTGCTGGGCATTGCTCACCTGGGTGCCATTAAAGTATTAGAGGAGCATCGCATTCCCATTGATCTGATTGCAGGCACCAGCGCCGGCTCATTGGTTGGTGCCTTCCTGGCGGCTGGTTACACCAGCGATGAGATGTTTGATTTAGTCAAATCGCTGAGTTGGGGCAAAATCAGCAAAGTAACGTTGCCCAAAATGGGACTATTGAATAGCAAACTATTAGGGCGACTTGTGGATACTCAAGTGGGACGGATTGATATTAAACAATTACCAAAGCCGTATGCAGCAGTGGCAGTTGATCTCACCTCGGGCCATCAGGTCATTTTGCAAACCGGGCTGGTTTCCGAGGCGGTGCGCGCCAGTTGCTGTATCCCCGGCGTGTTCACACCTGTCATTCGTGGCGATCAGGTATTGGTTGATGGCGGAGTACTAAATTTTTTGCCTGCGGATGTGGTGCGGCAAATGGGCGCCGATTATGTTATTGCGGTCAAGCTAAAACCGGGCCTGGCCCATGATAAACGACCCGATAGCATTTTTCAGGTGTTGATGAATTCTTTTCAACTGACCATTGCCCAGATTGCAGAACATGCCCCGAATGGCGATATCACGATTATGCCAGATTTAAGCGGCTTAAATCCGCACGATTTTCGTCAAGCGGATAAGCTGTATCAACGAGGTTATGAAGCCGCCACGGCAATAATTCAGAAAATCGAAGCTGATCTCTCCCGCACGGCCAAACGATTTTCGCTATTTCGTTGGCTGAAATAGTGCAGATCCAGGTTGTGGCTCCACAAAGGTGATCGCTGACTCAATGATGCTTCGCTAAATTTTCAAAGGAATAAAGATGATTCCATGTAAACGAAAAGCAAAGTTCGATAAAGTAAGCCTGCGGGGTGCAGTTTATGCGACCATTGCGGTGCTGGGCATTGCGTACGAACTGATATTTGCCCGAGAAGTACGGCCATTTTTGATTATCATGTACGGCATCGTGGTCGGATTTGGTATCTATTATATCTGGTTTTTGGAGGAGCAGCCATAGCTGCTATGTCGCCAACGGCTGATCATGCCATCAATATTCAACAACGCATTCGCGCCAGACAACTTTCGGCATCAGAAGCCGCCACGACGAAATGGCACTCCCCGAAACATTAGCTGTTCATTCATTTTGAAAATAAGCCCCGATGATTATTAAGAGCCTTCGTTTGAAAAACTATCGTCGCTTTGCCGATCTGGAACTGGAACTACCGGAAAATCTGATCGGCATTATCGGCAGCAATGGGGTGGGCAAGACCACCATTGTGGAAGCAATCGGGTGGTGTTTATACGGCAATCGCATTCGTCGTACCGACAAACAGGATATTCGCTCCCAATTCTGTTCCGAAGCTGAAACTTGCGCCGTAGAATTGGTCTTTATCTGCAGCGATAATGAATATCGGGTGGTTCGACAATTAAAAGGCAAAGCCGCGACGGTGGAGGCCGCCGTCTATCGCCAATCTCAAACCACGCCGGTAGCCGTTCAGGAGCGCGGGGTAAACGAGTTTATCGAACAGTTGCTGAATCTGGACTATCGTTCGTTCTTTATTTCGGTTTTCGCGAAGCAGCGCGACCTGGCTGCGCTATCCGAATTGCAGCCCGAAGAGCGGCGCAAAAGCATTGCTCGACTGATCAATATCGAGGCCATCGATCGGGCACGCAACGATATCCGTGCCGATCGCACCACCCATGAGGCCCGTCTGCTGGGCATTCAATCCAGCCTGAAGGATGAGCAGACCCTGAAGGCGCAGCAGAAACAGCTAAAACTGGAGCTGTCCGCCGCCGAACAATCAAAAAAAGAGCTGGAGGCACAACTTAAACAAGCCCAAAGCCGCCTTCAAAAATTAAAAATCGAATTTGAAAAGCTAAGCCAGCTTCGAGATCTATACCAGCAAGGGGTTGCCCGTATTGATAAATGGCGATCGCGGAGCCAGGATTTCGAAGCGCGCAAGCAAAAAGCACTGTCACAGATCGAGGCCATTCAAAAGGCAGAGCAGGAGTTGGCGCGGCTGAAGCCCTTGCTGGTGGATTTCAACAGAATCCAGCGAGAAAAAGATCGACTGGACAAAGAAAGCACCAAATACTCTCAATTGAAAGCAAAGGAGGCAGAAAAGCAGCGGCTGTCGCAGCGCATCACCCGGGAGCAATTTCAATTGACGCGCCTGGAGGAAGAGCTGAAAGGCCTGGCCGGCATTGATCAGCGGGTGCTGGAGCAAGAGCAGAAGATCGCGGGCCTGGAGAGCACCTTGGACGCCCTGCGCGAGCGCCTCACAGAAATTCGAAGCCGCCGGGAGACGGTGGAACAGAAAGGCAAAGAAATCCGCGAGAAAAAGGAGCAGGTGGAAAAACTGGGTCGAGAAAGTCCCTGCCCTATCTGTACCAGGCCCCTGCAGGATCACTACGATCGCGTCATCGAGGAATTCCAGGCCGAGTTAAACCAATTGCGCCAGAAGTTTCTGGAGTACCGCGCCACCGAAAATCAATTGAAAGAAGAGAGTGAAAAAATCGCTGCGCTCATCAAGACCGAGCAGCAACTGCGCGATGGCTTGCTGCAAGCACAGCAGCAATTTCGCGAGCGAGAGAAACAGCGGCTTCAAAGCCGGGAGCGGCTGGAGGATTCCGTCCGGAGTCTCAACCAATTGAACGCTGAAATCTCGGCCATCGGCAAAGTGGATTATGACGAACAGAACCATCAAGAGCTGAAAAAGAAACTGAAGCAATTAACCGAACTGCGCGATCAATTGCTGAAATACGAAGAGCAGGTGAAGCGGCTGCCCGATGAACAGCAAGAACTGGAGCAAATCAATGCCACCCTCAAGGACATCGCCGGCGAAATCGAATTAGAACAGCAGCGACTGGCCGAATTGAATTACGATGAACATCAATTTCAGCAGGCCAAACAGGCTGTTGATGAACAGCAACTCGAACGAGATCATCTCAAAGAGAAGACGCACCTTGCCGAGCAGGAGATCATTAAGATTCAGCGAGATAAGGATCATTTGCATGACGAGTTGCAGACCGTCCAGAAGCTAAAGGAAGAAATCGAACTATTGCAGGAGTCCATCGTCTATCTGAAGGCGCTGGACCACCATCTGGGGATTTTTCGACAGGACTTGTTGGGTCGCATTCGACCGTTGATCGCCAGCCGGGCGTCGGAGTTGTTACAATTGACCACGCAGGGGCGGTATTCGATTCTGGAACTGGATGAGGATTACAATATTTTTCTATATGATCAGGCACAGCGGTTTCCGCTGGTACGCTTTTCAGGTGGCGAGCAGGACCTGGCCAATTTATGCCTGCGCATTGCTATTAGCCAGGTGGTCGCCGAACGTGCGGGTCGGTCGCAAATCAATTTCATTGTGCTGGACGAAATTTTCGGCTCACAGGATGAACAGCGGAAGGATTTGATATTGAATGCGCTACAACATCTGCATTCCCAATTCCGACAAATTTTTGTCATTACCCATGTGGAAGGAATTAAAGATGTGCTGCCGGTGGTGATCGCCGTGGAAGAGGAATCGCTTGATAGAAGCATTGCCAAAATCGTGTAGCTCCGGGAAGCAACATTAAACGTTACCCATTCCCTAAAATTGGGCGGGATCATGGTGCGACCGCCCGGGCGTTGTCATCATTTCATAATTAGAATCAATCCAATGATCCATCCGAATTCGGCACCATAGGCATATCATAATTAACCTTGCAATCGCGCATTACAAATGCACGCTTAGATTTTCTTCCAGCTTATTTTTCCATTTAGACATAACCGGCATTTTCTGGCTTAAATACCGAAGGCGAATTTCAAATTGATCCCCATCGAAATAAAATAATTATCGAATTGATAGAAGGGATCATTGGAGTCATTTTTCAAATAGCCGCCCTGCAACGACAAGCCCAAATTTTTGATGCCCCGATTCAATTTAAAACTGCGGCTGATCTCAAACCAGGCCAGCCAGCGCTGGTCCTGTCTCGATGGATCGGCAGCATTGAGGTTTCCCTCTGAATCATAAACCTGGCGATTGAGATAGTTCTTCCACACGCGGCTGCCGCTTAACTCCAATTTGACATAGCCCGGCAGAAAATGAGTGAACGTCGTGGTCAGCTCGTGGCCGCTATAGCCATAGCGATCATCGAATAATTCATCTTCGGTAAACAGATTATTGCTGTTCATTACCGCTGCCGAGCCGCCGACCAGTCCTGGATGAAGCCGATTCAAATACTCGAGGCTTAAAGACGTCTTCATTCCCAGTGACTGTGCCAGCTTGAAGCTGGTAACCAATTGATCCACGCTGGGCATCTCGGTGTATTCGACAACAGCCCGTCTCCCTCGGCCCTGTCCTGATGAAGTCGCCAAGGGAATATAATCTTTCAATCCATAATTGACCAAGAGGGTGAGCGAGGTCCCGGTTTGAAAATAGGTGTTGAGCCGCGCAAAAATGGAATGCTCCCAGTAGTTGAATTCGGGCAATTGGCTATAAGTTTTATTGCTCAATTGGTAGCCGAAACGCCCGATGAGATTGGAACGCAGATCGATCCTGGCGTTGACATACCCTTGCAACTTCCAATAATCGTAAATATTGTAGTCCTGCTGACCGTCATGCCACAATAAGTTGCCGCCAAAATAGAGAGCTTTTTGCTCATCGTCGCTGTTTGTATAACCATCATAGCCAAAGGCCTGATTGTGATAGAGCCGATCCGAAAATTTTTGAAACAGATTTAAATCGCCCTGATAGTAAAGCTGCGATTGAATTTGCTCGCCTTCAAAAACATGGGCGATGCTCAGGCCGATTTCATTGTTCAGATCAGGCAGTTGCTGGGAGTTATAAAATGAGTTGGAGTAATAGGCTGAATTCTGGGTCACCGAGATGGATGTCTGAGACCAAAGATTGGCCAGTGGCAATAATTGCATGGCTGAAATTATGATGTGGAAAAACTTACGATTCATTTCGTCACCCTTAATTTAGTAATAAACCCTTCCGAAGATTCTTGAAGTTACGGAAAGGCTTCTCATATCGTTATTAAAAAAAACCTTCCGAAGGCTCAGAGCCTTCGGAAGGTTTTCTATTAATTACTTGCCAGCTTTATTCTGGCGGACCGTCCCTTTGGGGCCAGTTCCGTCGCATTCGCCAGTGCCATTGCCCGCATTGGGTCCGACACCCTTGAAGCCTGGGCCTTTTTGGCCATTGCGATTGCCAGCGCCAACCTTGTGGCCGAACTTGTTGCCCGTGCCATCCTGCGGACGGACATAGTCGGGATCCTGACAATTGGGCACGCCATCACCATCGGCATCCTGGAATTGATCATTGATGCCATCGCCATCTTCATCGACGAAACCGAAGCGGTGACCACGGCCCGGATTCAGTGGCTTGTAGTCGGGATCGAGACCATTGGGAATGCCATCGCCGTCGGCATCGGGCGCATTGTCATTGTAGCCATCGCCATTGGCATCGACGAAGCCAGCGACCTTGTTGCCCTTTTGCGTTTTATTCTGAGCATAAGCCTCATCACTCAGAGTAATAAAAGCTAAGAAAGCGACCGCAATCGCTACGACGGATAATTTAATTAGGTGTTTCATGATGAACCTCCTGAATTGGGTAATTAAGTTATCAGGTAATTGGGTAACTGACTGTTACCGCTGTTAATTATTCTGCCCTGGTTCATACAAGTTGTGTGCCATAATTTTGACACATGTGTTAACCCTTTATTTAAAAATGAACTGGGCGATTAACTTTTTGAACGAAATAATGGTCACCCGCCAGCTCGATTCGACCAAATGGTCGAAAAGTTCGACCAAATGAGAAAGTGCTTGCATTTTTTCTGAAAAGTCGATAGATTCAATTCGATGACTACCAGACCCAGAGAGTTGAAAAGCTCCAATGTTCAAAATTCAAAAGTCACATAATTTTCAAATTCCACTGAACCAATTTTTAAACATCGTTGTTGATACGCCCAATTTGCTCATTGGAGATTTGAATTTGAATTTTATTTGACATTTGGAATTTGTTGTTTGGAATTTTCGGTCCTTAAAGCACCTGTCAAATTGAAAAGGAGAAACCGATGGTATTAGCCGAATTCTCGATGTACCCCACCGATAAAGGCGAAAGCGTCAGCCAGTACGTTGCCCAAATCATCGACTACATCGATAAAAGCGGCATCACCTACAAGCTGACGCCGATGGGAACCATTCTGGAAGGCTCCTGGGATGAGGTCTTTGGCGTGATTGGCGAATGTTTCAAGATTCTGGAGCCGCAGAGCAACCGCATCACCACGATCATCAAAGTCGATTATCGCAAAGGGACGGAGTCGCGCATGGCAGCGAAGGTGGAAAAGGTGAAAAGCATTTTAAAGCGGGAGATACAGCACAGTTGAACATCGAAATTTGTGAATGCGATCTTCTGGAAATAATTGGCTACATCGCATTTTACCTTGGTGAAAAAAATTAGTGAAATTGACCAATTTGGCTCAATGAGCGGTCAAACGCTGTTCAAAAATCAACCCCAATAGAAGGATCTAAACATGAGAATGATCAAAATCCTCTCTTGGAACGTCAATGGCATCCGCGCCGTCCACAAGAAGGGAAATTTTAAAGAGGTTTTTCAGCAGCAGCCCGACATCCTTTGTCTGCAAGAGACCAAAGCCCAGCCCGATCAGCTCGATGATGAAATTTTGAAGATTGAGGGCTATCAAGCCTATTTTGAAGCGGGCGAGCGAAAGGGATACAGTGGCGTGGCGCTTTATTCAAAGCAAGAACCAAAGGAGTTGAAGACTGGATTTGGCATCGAAAAATTCGATAACGAAGGTAGAATCCAGATAGCTGATTACGGAGATTTTGTGCTATTCAATATTTACTTTCCCAATGGCAAAGGCTCAAAAGAACGATTGCAGTACAAAATGGATTTTTATGATGCGTTTCTCGAATATGTGGATCGATTAAAAAATTCAGGCCGAAAAATTGTAGTCACTGGCGATGTCAATACCGCGCACAAAGAGATCGATCTGGCGCGGCCCAAAGAAAACGAAAAAATATCGGGTTTTCTCCCTGAGGAACGCGCCTGGATTGATAAATTTTTAAGTCATGGCTATGTCGATACGTTTCGAATGTTCAATCAGGAAGCGGGCCAATATACCTGGTGGGATATGAAATCCCGCGCCAGAGAACGAAATATCGGATGGCGCATCGACTATTTTTATGTCAGTGAAAATTTCAAAGATAATGTGAAGGCGGCTTATATTCTGCCCGAGATCATGGGATCAGATCATTGTCCGATTGGGATAAACTTGACCCTATAGCCCTCATCAAGGCGATCAAGTGCGCCCGGATCATCGGAATTCAATCGACTCCTCATGACATCGGTATAGAATTCCGTACCCGATGAAAAGCTGGGCAGGCGCTCGCATTGCAACCGCGACAAATCGGTTAGCGCTGCACGCGGAAGATAAACGGGTGGTCGATTCTTATTTAGTGCCTGAACGAAAATTCACCTCTCTGTCATTTCGATCCACCAGTTGGCGGATCGGAATGACATTTTTGCTAAAAATTGAATAGTTTTCGTTCAATCACTATTTAGCTAAAACGAAAAATCATACGCTAGTTTCAAAAAGAACAGCTCATTGTTCATCCGGCTCAACCCTATCCGATCAAAATCATCGCGTGTGTAAACCAAATAGATGGCGCTATTGGGCAACTTGAACCGCCAGCCGAATAAGCCGTAGATATAGACCCGATTATTTTCGGTGCGATGCTGGGTGAACAATCGCACGAACAAATCGGGCGTGAATTGATAGTTGAGCGTGGCGATGTTCAGCCAGGTACTTTCATTATCCGGATCAGGATTGAAATGCAGCTTGCGCAACTCCAACTCCACCGAGAGCCGATCATGAATTTTGAAGCGCGTCTCGCCGGTCGCCATCCAGTAGTCCAGATCAAAATTGCGGCCGAATTGGTACGCGACTTCGGAGGATGACCATTCCTCGGTATTGTAGCCGACCGACAGCTCCAGGTCGTAATTATGAAATCCCTTCTCGAACAACTGATAATCCC
>JAPDQM010000127.1:0-11407 GCA_034505795.1 Candidatus Zhuqueibacterota bacterium | reverse complement strand
TTCCTATCTTTACAGCGGCTTTGATCTCCCGATGGCAACGCCTGCCTATGAATTAAAAAATCTCTATCTTTATTCCTACAATGTGTACGTCAAACCCACTCGTTTTTTTGACATGCTTGCCCATCTCATCGGTTACGAAAATTTCACCACTGTTTTGCAAACATACTATCAGCATTGGAAATTCAAACATGTCACCGGACAACGCCTGCAGAAAATTTGTGAACAGGTTGCGCAGCAAGATCTGGATTGGTTTTTTCACCAATGGCTTTATGATACCCCCAAAGTCGACTATGCGTGTGCCAATATTGCCTCGCATCAAATCAATGAAAATACCTGGCGAACCAACGTGATCGTCCAGCGACTTGGGAATGGCGTCGTGCCCCTGGATGCCCTGATCTTCACCGATGACGGAGATAGTTTCAAGCAACGCTGGTTTTGCCGCGAGGCAGCGGATGTCTACAACCTGACCACCCGCCATCGCGTAAAGACCGTTCAACTTGATCCCGATGATGTGATGTTGGATCAAAACCGGCTGAACAATGGTCGATTTCGAGTTCTAACCTACCTTTATCCCGATTTTCCAAGCATGTACTATCTGCCGCGTGACGCCTATAGCGTGTTTTTCTGGCCTCGTGGCTGGTACAATGATATCGATGGCTTTAAAATTGGGTTAAATGTATTGGGAAGCTACTTGAACCGTTATTACATTAGCCGCAATTATCTCTGGTACGGTTTCAAATCACGAGAATTGGATTTCAATTTTGGCTATTCGACACCAGTGGAATTCATCAATCGGAATCTCTGGTGCCATCTTTCAGCCTTAAAATTTGAAGGCCGCAGCGAATTGCATCTAAATTTGAATTATAATTTTTATGAACAATTTGCCAGCCCGCGGCTACGTGCCATTCATTTTGGCTTTATCCACCAGCAATTATTCGCTGCCAGCTATGCATTTCGGCGCTACCAACTAAACGACGGCATTATTAACATCCGCGAATGGGACCGGGGCAACGTAAATCGATTTTATATAAATTTCCGATCCAACTGTAGCCATATTATGCCCGAATCTAATATCGAATTTCTCGGTCAAATCTCCCATCGGCTCTGGCAAAGCGATTACAATTATCATCGCCTCTCACTGGAATATAAATTTCAATTGGGACAGCAGTTGAAGAACTGGCGAGTTAGTGTCAGAACCTTTGCCGGCTATTCCTCTGGGGCCAGGGAGCAATTGCCGCTACAGCACCGATTCTGGATTGCCGAGGCAAATCCCCAACAACGGTTCCGCTACTTCTATTTGAGTTCGCTTGGTGCGATGCCGGTGGAAGCACATTATCATTTCCCAGGCGATGGCAATTTGCGGGGCTATACAACCAAATTGACCGCTGAATCGACCCCACTGACAGCCGGCAGTCTCGTAACTGCAAATTTCGAAATCTTATATCGGAATGCCCAAGCGGTTTTGCCGCAGGCGAGTGAACGATGGTTCCAAGGAATTACTGTGGCCTTGTTTTTGGATGCAGGGCGATTGTGGAACACAACCATTGATCAGCGCTTTTTGTTCGATGCCGGCGTTGGTCTCCGATTTTACAAGAAATTGTTGGGCAAACAAAAAACGTTTCGTATCGATTTCCCGCTCTGGCTTAGCCAGCCCAATCTAAGCCCGCTCTCTCCCGCCGAGACTCCCTGGAAATTCCGCTGGGTGCTCAGCCTGCAATAACTAACTTGGCAATTCTTAATTCAAAAATAACTACGTCACTAAAATCGTCTGACCAAAAAGTCCTCCTGCGACTGATCGTTTTTTCCAACACAAGAATCAGCAAAATTATTTTCGAAAATCATTGTGCGCAGAGGTCACATCATTATCCGCTCGAAATGAGCCGATGGTTCAACAAATGCTGCAAGCATATTTTGAGGCTGATAATTATGCTCGACCCCTGAGACCAGAGAAAAATTCTGTGCAGCGCTGCAGGGCCGAGGTGAGATAATTCGCGGGGCTGCCAAAGCCAAATCGCAAATAATTCTCCATTAAAAAATGAATGCCCGGCACAATGAGCACGCTTTTTTGCTGTCGCAATTGGGTGACCAAATCCAGGGATTTCAGTTTGGCATGATATTTCACCAGTGCGATAGCACCTGCCGCCGGCGGAATCCACTCAAAAAGTCCGGGGAAACGCTGCAACCAATCCTGCAAAATAGCATAATTGCAACCGATAATTTCACGGCTGCGCTGCCAGATTTGGGAACGCATGGGGGAGCTCAGCGCCAATCGTGCCAGATGATCGCTCAGTGGATTCACGCAGATCGTAGTATAATCATGATACCCCCACAGATGATCGATAATTTCGGACGGTGCAACCACCCAGCCGATTCGCAGACCAGCCAGTCCATACGCTTTGGATAACCCGCCTGTAATAATCACTTTATCCGTCTGCCCCCAGAAGGTTGGAGTCAAATCGCCGATTCGCTCCGCCCCGCGATAAACTTCATCGGACAAAATCCAGGCATTGACGCGGGCAGCAGTCTGGCAAATCATCTCCATCTCTGCAGCCGACAATTGAGCGCCGGTGGGATTATTGGGATGGCAAACAGCCACCAGCCTGGTTTTGGGAGTCACAGCCTGCTTCAGTTCCTGGCTGTCGAGCTGCCAAATGTCACCGACGGGAATCAAGTGGAACGGTCGCACCTGCGCCCCAAACGCCCTTGCCGCACCCCAGATTTGCATGTAGTTGGGCAGCATAAGTGCCATCTCATCGCCAGAATCGAGGAGATACCAGATTGCCAGAAAATTGGCTTCAGCGCTGCCCGAGGTGACCAATATATTGCTACTGTTGGCTCCTGGGTAAAGACTGGCTATCGTCTCTCGCAGCGCTTCGGTGCCATTGGTCTGATTGTAGCCCAGCCGAATCCTGCTAAGCTCAGCCAATTGCTCGGCAGATAGTAACTCATTCAGCGCGAAAGGATGAACCCCGCTTTCGGAAAGATTGTAGTCCACAATATTTTCCCAGGTAGACTGGTACCGTTCCATCGCAAAAGTTTCCAGATGCATAGCCTTCCCCTCAAAACAGCGTCCTTGGTTCTCCGGTGGCAGGCATTCATACCAAAAATCGATCGCAGCTTTTGCCATCGGCCTGTCGTTATTATTGCTACAATGATAGACATAAAAAATATGAATGTCAAGCGAATTTTTATCGCCAATGCGAGATCGGATTTGGACCCAGCAAGGACCTTGATAGGTAGCTAGCTCATTGGATTCGCATTGATTCCTGCGCTAATCGAGCCAGTCGCTCATCCCCAACCAAGGAAATATATTTGATGTTTGGCGAAAGAAACTCTTGCTGATTTGAAATGGATTGATTATCTTTAATTGAAAAATCGATGAGTCCACTCTAAAAAGGTCGAATTTCATAGAATTTTGTAGGTGCCAGTCATTGCGATCCGTCCACCAGTTGGCGGGCGGAGAATCAATCTCAACTGGTAGAAGGGATTGCTTCGCTCCGTTTCACTCCGCTCGCAATGACTTCGAGCAAAAATTGTTTTTTAGAATGGACTCATCGATAACCAGTGCCCGCACAATCAAATGCCAATAACGAATCCAATAACATTTAACGAAATCATTCGGCGGCAGCTTAACGTCAGACCTTTGCTGGGAATCGAAGATGCATATAAGCTCATCTATCAGGGAGTTTTTGGCGGCGAACATCTGCTGACGAATTCAACTCACGCCAGCCAGTTTCTCGATCAGGAATTTGATGCAATCATTCCTGCTGAACATGAGCCGATGATTGAAATCATCTCGCCTTCGGGAGCGATTGTTCGATTGAACTTGCGGCCTTATAAATCTCGACGGGGTGAACCAGCAGCGTTGTATCGAGCGATGCAACAATCGGCAGCTTTATCGACAGGAACACTGCCGGAGTTTCTTGAATCATGGACCGCCTTTAAGGACGCAGTGTGGCGGCATGAATTGCCATTTGACGAACAACAATTGCTGCAGTTCGATCGCCATGTGGAATCACAAAATTACCCAGCACAGCACCATTCTGCCGCATATCGCCGCGCCTACCAGCCTGCGTACCGAGTCCTGAAACGCTATATTGCAGAAATTCTGATCCGCCAGCTTCCGCTGTGAGAGCATATTGAAGTGCAAAACTGTTGATTCCATTTTTTTAAATATGAATTTTTGTGCCGTTACAGCCACGTTACTTGAAAAAAATGGATCCATCAAACGCGCGGTTTACCATCAACCTTTCCGGCAAAGGATCTTCATTGAAATTGTCCTGAGCAGGCACGCCAATGAGCCGCGAGCAATGACAACACCAACCAAAGGTATTCATTCGTTAACTGAATTTTGCTTGACTTTTAGATAATTAGTCATATATTATAGTCATCATTCTAATCTACGCAAAGCAAGAATACCGCAAATGAAAGGCGATCTTCATGTGGCGGAGGGGAATTAGTGTTAGTTTCATTGTTCTGGCGATGGCGTTCGCTGCCTGTTTCAATAACGCCGAACGCGATAATCCGCTGGATCCGAAGTCAGACCAATATCAAAATTCGGGACGGATCGATGGGCATGTCTACACCTATTATGCGCCGTTCAAACCGCTGCCGGCCGCTCGTCTGACCGCTTCTCCGCTCGAACTCTCTGTCTGGAGCGACCCCGGAGGTGCCTTTTCATTTGCCAACATGACACCAGGTGCTTATAGCATCAAAGTCGATGCGACGGGCTATGCCATGGATTCAGCAACGGTGAATGTTGAACCAGGCCGCACCGTCAGCCTCACCTTCTTTTTGGACGGGCTACCACGTCTGGACAGTCTGCGACTGGTCACCGGTTACGTGCATGAATCTTTTCCCATTGAGCCCTCGCAATTAATCGATTGTCAGGCAAAAGTTGGCGATCCGGATGGTTATGCTGATATAGACTCTGTTTCAATGATCATTCCTGACTTTAACATGAACGCAGTATTGCCCGCCACGACCAGAATAGGGTATTATCAAAAGCGATTGTTGCCCAGCGACCTGCCTGTCGTTGATGTCGAGGCCATGCTGGGACACCCCATTTTTATCAAGATCAGCGATCGCGTGGGCCAGATACGTTGGGCTGGCCCGTTTTTCCTGGTGCGGGTGATCCAGCAGGAGCCGATCATTGAATCACCCCGTGGTTCATCGCTGGTGAATAGCAAACCCTTATTCAAATGGAAAGCGCTTCAGTTGCCGTTCCCATTCACCTTTCGGCTGGAAGTCTATCGCATCATCGATCCAATCTTGTTTGAATTGTCATTGAACGTTTCCAATCTACCATCAGCCACCCTGGAATATCAGGCCATTCAGGCGCTGCGACCGGGTTCTTACTTATGGACGATTTCGGTGGTGGACGAATTTGGGAACTGGAGCAGTTCTATTCGCGCAACATTTCAGGTGGGGGGCTAATGGCAATGAATCCAATGACACAGAATCTTCAAAATCCATTGGAAGCGCTATCTCGAATTAGCCAGGAGATTAATACGCTGCAGGATCTGGAGCCGCTACTGCAAAATATTCTGCGCATTGCAATGGAGGTGTTGGGTGCGGAGCGTGGCTTCATCCTCACCCGAGATCATGAGCAGAAGCTGACCCTGAAGGTAGCCCAAAATATTTCGGCTGAACAAGTCAGCGACATGGGCGATATTTCTAACAGCGTGGTGCAGGAAGTGCTGGATAAAGGAACTCCGATTATTTCTTATGATGTGTTGCTGGACAATCGTTTTCAAAATGCAAAAAGCATTCGCATCCAGCGAATCCAATCCATCGCCGCGGTTCCGCTAACGCTGAAGACCCGACCGCTCGGTGCAATTTATCTGGATAGCACTGAGAGGCGAGCCGGCTTCAAGGCTGAAAATTTGCCGTTTATCAGCGCCTTTGCTCATCAAGCCGCCATCGCCATTGAAAACGCCCAGCTATATGCCTCATTGCGTGAAGAAAATCGTCAGTTAAAAAAACAGATTCGTGATGTTCATGGCGTTAAAGAAATTATCGGCCGAAGTCCAGCCATGAAACGGGTGTTTGAGATCATCAACAGCGTGATCGATTCGGATGCAACCGTGTTGATTCTGGGCGAAAGCGGCACGGGCAAAGAGCTTGTGGCCAGGGCGCTGCACTATAATGGGCCTCGAAAAGAGCGACCGTTCATGGCCCTGTTTTGCGGGGCATTGCCGGAAAATTTATTGGAAAGTGAATTGTTTGGCCACAAAAAGGGCGCCTTCACCGGCGCTCTGGCCGACAAGAAGGGATTATTCGAAGCCGCTGATGGAGGCTCATTTTTCCTGGACGAAATCGGCGATTTATCTCCTAAAATCCAATCGGAACTGCTGCGCGTCATCCAGGAAGGTGAGGTGAAACGCATCGGCGAAACCTATATGCGACAGGTGGACGTTCGCATCATTGCCGCAACGAATAAGAACCTGGAGGAATTGGTTAAAACTGGCCAGTTTCGCGAAGATCTGTACTATCGGCTCAATGTGATCAAAATTTGGCTGCCACCATTGCGTCAGCGGGAAGGCGATATTCCGCTGCTGGCTCATTATTTTTTGGATAAATACGCGGCCAAATCCGGCAAAACCGTCCAGGGGTTTACACCTGAGGCGATGCATCGCCTGACTGCCTATCATTGGCCCGGGAATGTCCGGGAACTGGAGAATACCATCGAACGGGCATTGATTCTGACCAAAGATGTCTACATTCATCCAGAGGCGTTACAATTGCCCGACGCCGAAATCAAATTGCCGGAAAAGATGTCGCTGAAAGATTTCGAAAAACAATTGGTCCAAAAATTATTGGCCGAAAATAACAACAATATTTCCAAAACTGCGGAGCAACTGGGGGTTTCCCGGCGCTGGCTGCACTATCGGCTGAAGGAGTGGGAAGATGAACCAGATCGGTAAATATCGACTGTTCACTGAACTTCAGCACGGGCCGATCACCCGGGTGTACAAGGCATTACAGCCGGAGCTGGAGCGCGTGGTTTTGGTGAAGCAATTAAATCCCGACCTGATCAACGATCATGAACTGGTGGGCCGGTTCAAACAGGAAGGATTGGTGCTGGCCAAAATCCGATCGCCGCAGGTGATTACTGTGCACGAATTGGGTATTGAAGACGGCGTACCATTCCTGGTCACTGAATTTATCGAGGGACTGACCTTAGCGGATCTTTTGCAGCAGCATGGGGCGCTGCCATGGGACATTTGCCTCTACGTTCTCCAGCAGGTGACCCTGGGGCTGATGAGCATCCATAAGAACAAGTTGATCCATCAGGATATCAAACCAGAAAATATTTTTATCTCCGACCAGGGCGAAGTAAAGCTTGGCGACCTGGGATTCTCGACCACCATTGAGCAGGCGCAACTGCAAATTCAAGGGACGCCGGCATATTTAGCGCCAGAATTGGTGCTTGGCAGGACCGTCGATTATCGTAGCGATCTGTATTCGCTGGGAGTGGTTGGCTACGAAATGCTCACGGGCGAAAATCCATTTCAGGCGGCTGATGTACCAACCATGTTCAACCGCATCGTTAATTTAACGCCGATGCCCATCTTGACCATTCAGCCCGCTGTTCCCGATTCGCTCGGTCGAATTGTAGCCCGATTGATGAATCGACAGCCAGAGGATCGCTTTTCATCAGCGCAGGAACTGTGGAACGCACTGCAAGATCTGGCATTTTCGCTGGGCAGCAAAGTCGATGCGAACATTCTGACAAAATTTTTGCAAGCGCCAGAGGCTTATGAGCCTCCCACGCTGGTAGCAACTGCGCCGGTTCGTCAAGATCAGGCGGCATTGCATCGGCGCTGGCAAGCGGTCTGGGCCCTGGCTCCAGTGGCGCTGGCCATTTTAATTTTCCTGGTCTTTCAACTGATGAGTGCTGACCATGGTGTTTCCTCCAAGGTTGCCGATTCCACTGCCACGCAGATAACTGAAAAATTCGATCAACCAGCGCAACAAACTATTCCGATTGGTTCACGTGACCAGGAGAACAAAGAAAACGCGACGGATCGCACTGCAGCCGACAGGGTTACCGAAAATGTTACCCGGGATAACTCAACCCAACCCATCACCAGCGCGAGCGATAGTATATCCCTGCGGATTACCAGTGATCCACGTGCCGTCATCTTTCGACGGGGTGATTCGGTGGGGGTGACTCCTTGCACGCTGGTGTTGGCAGCAGCCAGCCATCTGCTGGAACTCGAAATCCATTCCCCGGGCTTTCCGCAAATCCGGAAAAATTTGACTATTTCGGAGCGCCCTGTGCAAAATATTCACATCAACCTGTGGCAGGAAGTCGGGTATCTGGACCTATCTATCATTCCCTGGGGTGAGGTTTGGATCGATGGCGATTCCATCGATGTCAGTCCGCTGAACCGACACCTTATCCTGGCGCCTGGAAATCATCGACTTATGATACGGCATCCATCGCTCAAACATCTAAGCGAACAATTTTATGTGGCCATCGGGGAGACGCTCCGCAAAGAGATTCATTTGCAGCGACCATAAGCTATTGGCATGTTTTTTGAGTATAATTGATATTACGAACTTATGAATAGCCCGGGAAACCGCGTCAGGCATCATCGCATCGACGAGAGGCTCAAATTGCCAAGCTTCATGAGCAATTGGCCAGATCTTTTTAGCAAACGAATTCATGAACTGATGCTGCGATAATAGCGTTGTTGGGTGGAAAGGACATGGACGAAACTTGATCCGCCCCGGCGACGAGGCAATCGATAGGTACCGCAAAAAATATTTTACAGCCAAACAGGATTGTGTCAACATGAGCACGACAAAGTTAGTCATCGTTATGGTGTTATTATTGGCCACCGCGACGACCAGCCATGCGCAATGGCAACAGTGGCAACCGCTTCCGGACATGCCCACTGCGCGGTTTGGTCATTGTGCTGTTTTGTACCATGACCGGGTCTGGAACATCGGTGGCAAAAGCCAGCTTGGCGCGTCGTTGAATAGCGTGGATTGCTATGATCTGAAGACGGGACAATGGGATTCCAGCATACCGCCGCTAATTCATGCTCGATTCAATGCCGCCGCGGTGGTTTATCGTGATACCATTTTTGTGCTTGGGGGCCACAATGAGCGTCAAATTCTGAATTCGGTCGAATTTTTTGATCCGGTTTCACAAAACTGGAAAGAGTTCACCCCGCTGCGTCGCGTTCGGGAAGGACTGAATGCAATTGTCTTTGAAGGAAAAATGTATGCTATCGGCGGATTGAGTCTCTCTGGCCTGTTCCCGGCACCCATCGATAATATTGAATATTGGGACGAGCAAGATCAAGAATGGGAAGAGGAGGCATCATGGCATCTGATCACGCCCCGGTTTCTGATGCAGTCCCTGGTAGTGGGGCGCTATGTTTACACACTGGGCGGGCTTCGCTTTGACAAAGATCTGGATGTCGTGGAGCGGTTTGCCACCAGTATTGGTGGAGAACCAAGGCGCAGCTTACCCAGTCCCCGATTCTATTTCTCAGCCGTTACCGTGCAAAATATCATCTATATTCTGGGTGGCATTCGATTTCTCGACACCACTTCAACACAACGATTTTTTACCGATTCCATCGAGCTATATGAGCCCGAGCAGGATAAATGGGCCCAATTCAATTTGAGGTTACCCGCGCCTTTGGCTGGCTTTACGTCGGCGGTTTATAAGGACAAGCTGTATGTTTTCGGTGGCATGGATTCGAATTTGAAAGTCTTAAAGGCTGCCAGCCAGCTTGGACCTTACCCTACAGCGGTTAACGAAATGGATGGGGCAGTCAAGCTACCTGTGCAACATCAATTATGCCGCAATTATCCCAATCCGTTCAACACGGTAACGACCATTCATTTTCAGGTGGCCAAAGCAGAACCCGATTTGCAATTGGTGATTTTCAATCTCCTGGGCATGCCCCTCCGCCGATTTGCGTTGCATTCGCTGGCGCCAGGCGAGCATCAGCTCCAGTGGGATGGCTGTGACGAAAATGGTCGCACTGTTGCTGCAGGAGTCTATTTCGCCCAACTGGTCTCGACCGATTTTCGCAGTCCTGTTTTAAAGTTAAGCTTTGTCAAATAGCTCACCGTATAGCTGGCAAGCAGCGAATTGTTCGCTATACGTGATGAGTGGAAATAATTCTCAAATATTTTTTTTGAAATTTCCCTGGCACAAAAATCAAAGATCAAACCATGATCAAAAAAGAAATCATTTGTTTCGTCGTTTGCTGCTGCCTGGTGGTCGGAGCCAGTGCGCAGAATCCCCAGGCCAAATACCAACAACTGATGCAAGCGTTCCAACAGCTTGACTACAAATTAGCCGAAAAAATCGGACGCGAAATCGTTGCTAATTATACCGCCTATACGCCAATTGAATTGCTGGAGACCCACAAGATTCTCGGCGTGATTGCGTTCATCGATGGTTACCTGCCAGAAGCCAGAGTTCAATTTGAGCAAGCGCTGTCCATCGACCGTTCGACACAACTGGATTCGGTGATCGTTTCCCCCAAAATCATCCAGTTCTTTAATGATCTGAAATCCAAATATGTGTATGTCCCAAAGCCAACTGCTGGCGAGTCATTGGAAAATTATCGCTATCTACTGGTACCCGATCCACGGCCTGGCGCAACCTGGCGCTCACTGCTCTTGCCAGGGTGGGGGCAATTCTACAAACGTGATCTTCCCAAAGGCTATATCGTGGCGACCGCTGCAGCCGCTGCTGCGCTGACAACGGGTGTTTTTCATTGGCTGCAAAGAGATGCGCACGCCCAATATCTGGACGCCACTGAACCCAATCAAATCGAGGTGCGATATAAACGATACAATGATTTTTATAGGATCAGAAATAATGCTGCACTCATAACCGGAGGTGTCTGGCTATACGCGTTTCTGGATGCCCTGCTCTGCGAACCTAATAAATCTTTTCGGCCGGTTTCGGTGCAATGGCATGAGCAAAACTGGCATCTGGCGTTTCACTTCTCATTCTAACTGCTGATTGATTTTTGTTCTAACGCCCCGACTACCAACCTCAGCTTCCATCGATCGGATTATGGCCGGCGAAAATTTACTGCCATCACCGTACTGTCGCCAACAGAGAATTATAGCACTTCCGGATTGTGCAAAAAATGCTCAAATGCGAAAATTATTCGCAGCAAGAAATCCGTGATTAAAATTCAAAATTGCCTTTTCACTTCAAACAATTGATTAAAATCTAAAAAATTAGAAATAATCAAAAGCGATTCGATTTTTTTTAATTCCCATTGGCACTGTATTTGCGAAAGTCAAGTTCGTAAACCACTACCCTTCACATAGCAAAGGAGGCTATATGAACAAATTGCTACTCATTTTGCTGTTTGCCGTCCTGATATTCTCTTCGATCAGCGCTATGGATAAAGCC
>JAPDQM010000126.1:0-11513 GCA_034505795.1 Candidatus Zhuqueibacterota bacterium | reverse complement strand
GAAACGAGAAACATGGCGCAGAATCCCAGAAAAACCATGGCATTCACCAATTTATTGTATCGCTTCGCCATGTGTTTTTTGTAGACATACCAGGTGGAGTAGTACCACCAATACATCATTTTGTGATTCCGTTTTTTGTTGCTGCGGCTTTTATAGTGAATAACGTGCACTTCAGGATAATAAAATACTTTCCACTGCCTTTGTTTGGCCCGAAAACACCAATCCATATCTTCGCTGTACATGAAGAGATGTTCGTCCAGCAGTCCAATGTCTTCGATGGTCTCCCGGCGGATCATCAAAAAAGCACCGGTGATCGCGTCCACCTCGTGGGTCTGGTTTTCATCCAGATACGTCAGGTGATATTTGCCAAATCGTGGATGACGGGGAAAAAGCTTGTCCAATCGCAAGCTACGATACAAAAAGATGGCCGGGGTTTGAAAGGAGCGTTTGCAGGGCCAGTCAAGCTTGCCATTGGCCTTGGTCAGCTTGCATCCGCTGATGCCAGCATCCTTTCGCGCATCCATAAAGGCTACCATTTTGCAAAGCGAATCATCAGAAATAAGAAGCGTATCACTGTTCAGAAGCAAGACATAGCGTCCGGCTGCCAGTCGTATGGCCTGGTTATTGGCGACGGCGAAGCCTTTATTCGTCTCATTTTTGATCAGTTTGACACGAGGAAAGCAAGTTCGGATGTGGTCCACCGTGTCATCCTCCGAGGAATTGTCCACCACAATGACCTCATAGGAAATATGATTCTGTGAAAATACAGATTTCAGGCAATTCAGCGTCAAATCGCGGGTGTTATAGCTGACAATGATTACGGAAAGATCGAGCGAGGGCTGATCTGCCTGGGGCTGAATTTTTGGTCGATGAATTCGAGCACCAACTGCTGAATGCTGTTTTTGAACTGATAGCATGGATTCACTTTCTTGATATTCATCCAGGTTGAATACAGCTGAGAGACTTCTTTAAGACAAAAAATCCCAATGGCCTGAGCAGCAAGATGTTCAGCCAGTTCCACCTGATTGCCCTCGGCATCGCCGAAACGGTGTTCCCGTGGGATCAGGATCATTCGTTTCTGGTAGCGGATGCCATCGCCGACAATGCCAAAACCTGCATGAGCGATAAGCACGCTGGCCTCATGGATTAACGATTGCATGCGCTTGGGTTCGCAATAGTCAAAGAATTGGGCATGCTGCGGCTGATATGGGGTGGCACCTTTTTGGATGATGACCTCTTCATCGATGCGGGATGCCAGGTCATCCACGGCTCTTACCAGCCGATCGAAGGGGGTCTGACTGGAGCCCACCGCGGCAAAAATCATAACAAGGGACCTCCATATTTGGCTTTAGGGAAATTTTTTAATGCGGGTTTCCATTGAACCAGGAATAGATCGGCAAACGGGTAAACAATTCTGCCCGAGAGTGAAGGGGTGGAAACCTGGCCGCCGCTTTCGATATAGATCAATCTAGCGCCCATTAACTTGCCAATGAGGCAGGTAGGCACTGCGACATCGGCACCGGTTGATATAATTAAATCTGGTTTTTCTTTAATTAGAATCCTCATGGATTCGATGGCATTTTTCAACACCAGCAGGGGATTTCTTTTTGAATGCGTCACCAAGTATGTTTTTATTTCTGGAAATGTCCTCTGTAGGTGTGGCGCCGCATAGGTAACAAGATATTTCTGGTGATTCAAACTTTTAGCCACCATCATCGCCTGTTTCAGATGTCCTCCAGCGGAGCAGGCGATGCATATTTTGAGATTTGGTTGCATTTAGAACGGCTCGCTGCATTCCATGATAACGTACTCTATTGTCAATCTGGTCATGAGATTCTTTGCAAGGAATTTTCGCGATTTCAATTTAGTAACGTGGTTGATCCCTAACGCATTGTGGTAACATGGGGTAGGCCTTCCTTAACAGGATTCTTGTGTTTCATCTTCGCATCGTTGCGATGAATTTGACTTTCATGGCTGTTTTAATACCGGTTGGGTTCATTTTTCAATCCCACTGAGATGGAATGCCTAAAGCTGCGGCATCTCCTACCCAATTCCCATGAAGCGCTTTTGCGCAGGCTATGCAATTGATACTGCCGGTCATTCGAATTCGCAGAAGAAGTTTGTCGCGCCAGCCGGCAGACGAGTAGGGAATCTGGTTATAGGAAAACAAAAAATCTGGCTGCAGCGCCATGCATTTGAGCCATTTTGCAATTACACCGCCTACAGTTATTCGTCAAGCCGATTTGGAGCATAGAAATACCAGACCGCCAAATAAATAGAATCTGAATTTACTGTTCTTCAAATAACGCTCGATCCTTTTGATAGTTTTTACCAGGAACAGGGATTTATGAAATGGTCCCAGAATTGGAGGATAGAGATATTGGACATCGTACTGTGCAACCGTCAATCCAGCAGCTTTAATCTGAGCCTCAAGCTCCTTTGGCGACAAAATATTAATATGCTCTGTAAATTCATGCTTCTCCATTGCGTTGAGGGTAGTGCATGACGCGCCAGATAATTTTAAGTAACTTCTGAATAACTTTGATTTAATAAAATTAAGATTATTTCCAGTCATTGCGGCTAAAAGATAAATAGGTAAATCGAAAAACCTGCGACGATATTCCCATCTATTCGGAGTGGTTATTAAGCATCTGCCGTTTTTTTTCAATAGACGACCAATTTCTTTGAGCAGAAGCGGTGATTCTTCAGGCAAAATATGTTCAACTACTTCAGAGCAAAGGATAAAATCAAACGATTCGCTTTTAAATGGCTGTCGAAAACCATCTGCTTGCAAAAACATTGTCTTCGACTTGTTAGGCAAGCGTCCATTGTATCGCTCGGAGGCCATGCTCAGGGCAGTGAATGATAGGTCTGTGCCTATGGTACAATTAAAATAGGGTCGCAGCAATCGAATCTGATTGCCTTCGCCGCAGCCAATGTCGAGACAAATAGAACCACCGGTCAGAGAATCAAGGATATTTTTCTGATGGGAATCGGCAAGGTATTCAGCATAAAGGCTCTTGCTCCAATTGTTTTGATGTTCATCATGATCTTGGTTTTGACCGTATCGAACCAAAAACCGATCTTCATAGTATTGTCGCAGGATATCTTTCTGGAAGCTGGAAGAATTTTTCATAACTTACTTTCAAAATTAAAATTGTGATTAGAAATTTGAGAAGATGTGATAACCGCGCTGCTGATATTTTTTTTTCAATAGGTTTTCCGGATCATAGAGCAGATACGGCTGCTCATCTGCCCGCAGCCGATTCAGCGATTCGATGGAGTCGTAAACGAACAGATGTAGTGGCAAGCCGTTGAGAAAGGCTCGCGTCTTTTCTGTCAGGCCGATGAGATTTGCCTTCAAGGCAGGCTTCCAGCCTGGCCGACGGATGAAGCGCAGATCGATATCGGAGTTGGTGCGAGGGGCATTGCCTCGTGCCAGACTACCAAACACGGCAATGCCCAATAGCGACGGATTACCTGCGAGCCGGCGCTGCACCGATCGCAAATAGGCCATTATCTTTTCAGGAGGATTATGGGTGATGCCACAGAAGCGGCCTACCACCCAGAATTGGCCGTTAAAAAGCCAATTGATGGTATGCGCCAGGATTGCGCCGATGAGTATGGCCATCGGCCAAGTCACAACATGTATCAATCCCAGCGTCAATAGGAGCGTCAGTAGCAGATCGAGCAGCAGCTTAAAAAGCTGTTCGGTTCGATCGGCGCCCAATATGCCCTGGAACACCCAGTTGATCGCCATGACGCCGATTTTGCTATTCATGAGATCAACCAGCCATTGGCTCTCAGGCTCCCAGGCAAACTTTTTCTTCTTGAAGGTATAGGTTTTCTCGGTCATGTCGTGGTTGGTTGGTGATGGCTGATGCTAACCCCAGATGGCATTTGAGCTCATGCAGGGTGGCTTCGATATCACCATTGTTGTCAAGTTTATGGAAATGGAACCGGCGGTCCAGTTGATAATAGAGCGACGCTTTCTCTAAAAAATCCCGGTCATAAAGCACTTCTGGCTTTCGCTGGATGATCTGCTCCAGTTGCGTGGTGACGAATAGACAAATGGCCCGCTCAGGCAGCAGGGATAGCAGCCAGCGACCGATGCGTTGCTGGTATAGGCTGTGATTTTTGCCTTCGATCATGAAATCCACCAGCACATCATACACAAAGCGGTCGCAGATAATCGTTCGTCGGCTGAGCTTCAGGGGTAGGTAGGCTTTGAAAAAATACATAATGGCTGTATCCATCAGATGGCAAAACCGAACCAGTTGCGACAAGCAGCGAGAGCGATGGAAATTGTGATACACCAGGGGCACCCCATTGATGTTCAGGCGTTGCGTGTACCCAGCCAGCTTCGCATAGATCAGCAGCGGCCGGGTGAAAAAATAGTTGATGCGCAACCGGACGAATTTCGATTTGATGCCCCGGCGCTGGAATTCCTCCAGCAGCAATTTCGCCAACGCCGTTTTGCCAGAACCATCCACCCCAAAAAAGTAGATGAAGCCAGGAGTTTTAAAACGATCGGTCTGCGGCAGCATTGGCCAACACCTGTTCAAAAATAGTGCTCAATTCATCGATGTTGCGAGGGCCGTGCGTGGTTTCGATGATGCGACGATGGGCATCGCCCCGTTGCGGTGGAGCTGGAATCTTCGATAGCGCCTGTCTTAGTCCATCAGCCAATGCTCCTGCATTGTTTTCTGGAACGATAATTTCAGGCACCAGTTCGGCGATAGCACCGTTATTGGTGGCCACGATGGGCAGGCCACAGGCCATGGCTTCCATCAGTACTACTGGAATGCCTTCCTGCCCCTCTCGTTTAGTGGTTTTCGATGGCAAACAAAAGAGGTCACAATTCTGATAGAAGAACTTCAGTTGCCGGGGATTCATTTTATCAAAGAAGATGATCCGATCGGCGACGCCATACCTGATCGCCAATTGCTGGACATTCAGGGGGCCAAAGCCGACGATGATAAACTCCACATCATCCCGATCCAGGCGCTGGATCGCTTCAAACAGGATGTCGTATCCTTTGCGCTCAGTAAAACGAGAAATGGTCAACACCTGCTTGGGCCGACGGTTCGAAAACAGTTCCAGATCCACCGATAGTTTGATGACGACTATCTTATCAGCCGGGAGGCCGAAGTTCTGGCACAATAGTTTTTGATTGTGATGGGCAATGGTGATGATTTTATCACAAGCCCTGGCAGCGCGCACAAACATCGCGTTATTGGGATTGGCATGAATCTCATGGGCATGGATGGTGGTGGTTAAGGGCAACCCGGCGAGTTGCTTGCAATAATAGGCGACAAAGAGCTTTCGATCGCCATAGGTGCTATGAATCAGATCGATGCCCAAATGGCGCATATGCCGACTGAATGCGATCGCCAGCATCAAATCGATCACCGTGTGCGTGCGTATGGCAGTAACGAGCAGTTGTAAATGGCGCCAGGGATGCCGCCAGAAAAGCAAGGGCACCATGATGATCAATCGCCAGGGCGAATAGTAAATATAACGCCACTCGGGTTTGGGGGAATAGATATCATCCTTGTTCAATTTGGTGGCAAATAGCGTGATCTGGAGGCCTTTTTTCATCAATTCCTCAATCTCCCGATAGATGAAGGCTTCAAGACCCGCTTTCATGCCAACGATATAGGCCAGATGCATGATTTTGATTTTAGATTTACGATTTTGGATTTACGATTTGGGATTTACGGTTTTGGATTTACGAATTTTGACCTGGTTGGACGGCTATTTGCGCGAATTACACGAATAACTTAAAGAGGTGGATATGACTGCTTATCGGCAAATGTTAAGAACTCTCGCTTCGGGTGGCAAAATTCAAAGCAAGGGTTTCAGGGCAACCGCCAGGCCTTTTTGTGCGAAATGCCGAAAAGAAGCTGATCGGAGATCAGATTCGGGTGCCCAGAAAGCCATCGTATGCGGTCTCATTCGAATTCCAGCCAGGATGCCTGTTCCAATCTTCGCTGGGCCCAGCAATCTGCATAATAGGTAAATAGCGTTCGCCAGTCAGCGCCCTGCCGCTCAGAGGGGGTACGATCCGCATCATGCCGCGCTATCAACTGTATCAAAAAGATGGGGAATAAAATTCCCGCCCATTCCGGCCTCAGGTTCAATTCGCTGCAGTGATTCAACACCAACCGCCGGGCCAACTCAGCATACCATGGTACCTCGAACAATGTCCGCAACTGATCCAGCATGCCCCAGGTCGGCCGTTTTACAAACGCAACGCCCGGATGGATCAATAACTTAAACAGATCGAACAGCGGCAGGCACTGAGGCTGGAAAAACTCCCAATCAATCACTGCAATTTTCTGGTTATTCAGGAGAATTGCCCCGCCGCCGAAGTCGCCATGGCTCGGCACCAGAGGCACTCTTTGGCGCTGGAGCGCAATGAACGCGCGTTGCAATCTATGCACCAATTGGGCTTCTGCCGTTGACAGGTCGTTTTGTCGAAGGATGCGGTCTAGCGGCTCATCAAGAAAACGCTCCATCTGCGGTTCACTTGCGGTCACCGAATGCCTCGATAATTCAGTCGCAAAGGCTTTCAGCCAGTCGGCTGCTAGCTCGTATGTCTGCACTACTTTGCGCTGCAAGAAGAACCGGCAATCGGAAAGCATCCGGGATAGCGATTGCCCCTGACAGGCGGATTCGAGATAGATGGTTTTGCCACCAATCTCACCGAGCCAGAGCGGTCGGGGGAGCGTTTGGTTGAATTCGGGCGCGGCTTGCTGTCGCACGCAACGCAATTGTTCAAATTCTCGCACGATGCTCTGGCGATAAGCTTCGTTACGCGCGAACTTGGCCACAGCAAATGGCTGACGATCGTTTCGCCGAAATAACAATTGGACGATTTTGCCCTGGCCTTTGCGCCAGGTTGAACTGCGTTGAATGACTGAAATTTCGTTAGGCCTGGGCAGGTTGAATTGGAAATCATGCCATTCATTCAGCAGAAATTGTTGCAGCTCAAAGATCATTTTGCCGCGGACTTTCTTCCAATGACAACGTGGTGCGATATGCACTTGAGAAGCAAACCTTGACTGACGTATTTTGCCATCTGTCGACCCAGTTTGATGAGTAGCCTTCGTTTACGATGTCGTGAGGCAAGGATATTTACAAAAAAATAGCCACTGACAGCATGGTCATCCGCCGGTAAAATGTACCAGGGATTTTCTACCGAAGGCATGGCAAAAAAGCAGCGATATTCGAAATGCAACGAATTCATCCAGCGCTGAACCAATGGTCCCATAAGCCATGCCTGTTTGACGTGGCAAAACGCGGTGCCGCCTGGCCGAAGGACCCGATGGATTTCGGACAGCAGTTGAAACCCGGTCCGCCACGTGAATTGAGCGATGACGCCATCGAACTGCTCATCGGTAAAGGGCAGCTCTATCCGGGTCACTGCCGCCTTTTCTGCTGATCGATTGCTGGAAGGGTACTGACCCGCCTCATCCAGCCAGAGACGATCACAGGAAGATAAATCGGTTACAAGCCCCTGAACATCATCCAGTGGCAGATTAATGATGAGACAATGTTCACACTGCCTGGGTAGCAGATGCCGCCAATCGGAAAGGTCAGCCATTTACACAGTTCCCGCCATTATCGAATGGGAAGATGCCTGGCATTCAGCGAGAGATCGATGCACTGGCAACCCGTTGGCTGCCTGCTGAATGATGGTGCTGGCATTGTGTTGCCAGGTGTGATGCGAGAGCACATCCTGGTACAGGTTATGGCCTATTCTCTGGCGGAGCGCTGAGTCATTCAAGAGCAGCGCGATTTTGGCCGCCATGGTCGACGCCGAGCGAGGGGCGAATAGCAACCCATTTTGACCGTCATGAACAATTTCTGCGATGGGAGCATAGTCAGGCATGACCACGGGTTTCGCCAGAGCCCCATATTCAAACAGCTTGATAGGTGAACCATAGTCATTGCTATCAGGCATCAGACAGATGTCCATCGCTTCGATGTATGGGGGAACCTGTTCTACCGGCACGCCGCCTGTAAATACGAAATATTGTGCCAGTCCGCGCTGGTTCAATTTTTGGATATAGTCCGTCTGCTGTTCTTTGGTTTTAAAGCGCCCTACCATGAGGAAGCATATATCGGGAAATTGGCTTCGCAAGTGATTGCACACGTCGGGTAACAGATCCAGGCCGTGGTATGGTTTCATGGTTCCCACAAAACCAACGATCCTGCGATTATCGATCCCCAAACGCTGTTTCACGGTCGCCGCTAAGCCTTGCTGACGAAATAGTGCCGGATCCACTGCATTATGAAGGACGAAAATCTTGTCGCCAGGTACCCCTCGTTCGAGCAAGAATCGCTTCATTGCTTGACTGACGACAATCACAGACCGGGCCTGGTTAGCCACTTTCATGAGCACACGTCGATTGTAGCGCCGAAAATTGATCCGTTGATAGAATTTTTTGGAATCCAGCGGTGCATGAATTTCGGTTAGATACGGCACATTGGCTTTGAAGGCGGCTCGTAAGCCGCTGCTGTGATAATCTGTAAAGCGTTCATAAATGAAATCCGGGCGAAAGTGGGCAATAGTCGTTTCGATCACCTGATCATAGCGCAGATCGAACCAGATCGAATAGAAATCGCGCAACCAATCGGTGATCAAACGCGGCATTCTGCCCTTCAATAGGCCATAGAGGGATTGTTTACGCTTCAATGTCGGATCATCGGTACTACCGTTGCCCACCGGAGACAATAACAAGGTCTCATGGCCCAATTGTTCGAAGGCATTTTTCAAAAAGGTATTGTGTGATCGGGCGCCAGAGCCGTCATCAGGCACGACAAACAGATTGGTCCAGATCATTAAAATTCTCATTATGGCACCCTCACGGGACGACTGCGCCAGGCTGGTCGACGGAAAATGGTGCTGGTTTGTGGATTTGCTTTGGCTTGCTGCTGACCCGACAGCATATCCGGCTGCATCAGTCGCCAGGTAAAATAGATGAGCAGGCCATAGAAAAATGAACTCTTGGGATAGAAAAATGCCTTGGTAAAGGGTAAGCCAGCCACTTCTCCCAACAAATAAATCAATATGGTATCGGCAATAATCTTATGGTGACCATTGGTATTGGCAACCACAATTAGCAGATCACGGAACAGCCGCCGGAACATCACAAACAGGAAAACAAGCACGGGCAAACCAAAGCTGAAAACCATGCCCAGCATGCCGAGATCATTGATGTTGAAACGATACTGCCATTCGCCCCTGGAGATGGGATCATTGACGCTTTCTGCCACTGACATTCCCAAGCCCACAAAACCTGTGTTGATGAAAGACCTTAGAAAATAATCCAGTCCCAATAGGCGGTTGCCGATTGTACCGCTGGCACTTTTAAATTCCGCAGAAGTCAAATCATTCATCAGGGCAAAGTTACGCAAAAAAAACGAATCCGGTTCGAGGAGTTCGAAAGTACCAAGCACGGTTATCACCACTAAAATGACCAGAATGCTAACCAGTTTTTGACGGGGCTTGGTTTTAAAAAACCACACCAGAATAATCCCGCCCAGGACACCATAAATAACCTGCCGGGTCAACCAGATGTTGATAAGCACCCAGAGCAGAAGATATACTATCATTCCCCCAGCCAATTTGAGGATCGGACGCGGGGAATTGATAATCATGGCCACCCCTAAAAAGAGCAGCAATTTGGTGAAATCCGGTGAAATATACAGCCTTACCAATCCAAAGCGAGAGCTCACTTCCGAGTCGAGAAACCAGTTGTAGATCGTTGGAATGAAATAGCCAAGCCCGCAGAGGATGCCGCCGATAGCCGGGATGATTAAAATGGCATAAAAGAGCCTGGTCATCTCCTTCGGCGTCAGATTGACCATAGCCAGAAACGGAAAGATCAAATAGCTGCCAAAGAGAAACGGCCGACGCCAAAGTACGCTGACGGGTTGATCATACATCCGAATGCTGGTAAAGAGTATTGGAAATAGCACGATCAGCGCCACAATGTAAAGACTTCTCGAATACCAGCTTCTCGGGAATCGTTGCGTACGTGAGACTGCCAGGGTGAGGGTTGTGGCGATCAATGCAAAAACCACATAGTTTTTGGACCATTCGGTTTTGGTCCCTTGAGAAAGATCAGATATCTTGAGCTTCAAGCCATCAGACCACAAAAACACCAGAATCACTACAAAAATAATGATTCCCCAGCGTATTTTATCTTGCGCACAATTGTTCGATGGTCTCAGGTAGTTATAAGGGGGGATGAACTTCATCAATGTTCAAGTTTTGAAGACGATTTTAAACTGACACTGCGATAGATTCTGGGAGCTGCGTTCTTTCATATCCAAACTGTCGGTTGCGACGGCCGGCAATGCGTTCAAATAACTGCAACTCGTGAGGGGTTAATGCCTGCTGCCAGCGATTATCGATCTCGATGGTAGAAGTTCCTCGCCACTTCATGGGATTGCCCAGAATGTGCAGCACGGGCTGTGGCGCATCGATGTCCGTAGAGGCACTGAACGGCTTGATACCGATGAAATCGGCAATTCGGTCCAACTCCGGTAAAGGATACTGGCACAGATCCTCATAGCGCAGCCGCATGAAGTGGCCGGTACCCAGTTTCGTTGCCAATCGCCCGGCCAGGCCGTCGAACTGCACCAGCCACCGAGCCGCCTGTTGCATTGGTGTGCCACGACGAATTTTGGAATAGGTCTGACCTCGTCCATCACGCACCAAATGGATTACAGAGATTTGCAACTCGCGGGAAAACAAGAGCAATTGCAGGCGATCGATATCTTTCGATGTATCCAAAAATACCTCTGCGTGCTGCTCTTCGCAAATGGCCTGCATGACATTCACATTGGTCGACAGGAAATGTTGCAATCGAAATTTCAGCCGCGGAAGATGAAAGAGCCAATTCCGGATTATTTCAAAATTACCAATCGGTAGCGGACGCGTTAGTAGATGATGCCAGAGCTTGCTGCTGCTAATTCTAAAGTGCTTGTCCTGACGAAGGATGTCAAAATCGATACCACGATTCGTTACCATTTGTTGGATTCGTTGCCAGAACGGGCATTGTTTTAGCCATTCGCCGCAGGAACATCGCTGTTCATCTGGCGGTATTTTCGAATCGGGTCCACTCAATTCGCCCACGGTAGCGATCTGAGGATGACGTCCCAGCATAAACGCCAGCAATGTTGAACCAGAATAGGAGGCACTCACCACATATAGCAGCTTCATATCAGGCGATTCATCTGGTGAGGTCAGCGGTGATGCGATAAGGGTGCTTCCAGCGGAGATAGCCGCGGCGCAAAAATCCAGGTGCCATCCGAAAAATATAGGTTTTCAGCGTATTTTTTCTCAGCGCGTAAAATAGAAAGATGAGCGGGAAAAGAACTGCCATCGGCAAATGAATTGTTGGGGCGGCGTTTCTGGCATCGGCATGCTTTATCGCCAGGGCACTATACCAGGCGAGGCGCAGCAAGGGGAACGATGTCAGTGAAGAATACGAATT
>JAPDQM010000125.1:0-11672 GCA_034505795.1 Candidatus Zhuqueibacterota bacterium | reverse complement strand
GAGCGTTAACGAGTGCATCCCCGAAATTGGTAGCCAGCCTAATTTCACCGAAAAAACCATCATCAGCAACAACGCCAGCCAGAAACTGGGAATGGCCATGCCGATAAATACAAACACCGTGGATGCTTTGTCAAACAGCGAGTATTGTTTGACTGCTGATAGAATTCCAATAGGCACGGCGAATAGGTAGATCAGCAGCAATGCGGCGATGTTGAGAACAATCGTATTGGGCAGCGTCTTTAAGATGGTGCGCAAGACGGGCTGGCTATCTTTGAATGAATAGCCGAAATCCAGCACTACCATTTTTTTGAGCCAGTTCCAATATTGAACTGGCAATGGCTTATCCAGACCATAGATTTTTTCCAGTCGCTCGCGGGCGATGGCCATGCCTGGCCGCATCTGGGTTTCCAGTTCAGATGGTTTGCCGGGTGCCAGGTGAATGATTAAAAATGTCACGATGGTGATACCAAAGTACAGCGGAATCAATGTCAAAATGCGGCGAATGATGTAACTGGACATTTTATTTACCTCTGTGAGAGTAAACGCTAAACACGATTGGGTATTGTGACCTCAAGATGAACCTGCTCAAGCTGTTAAATAGCATGGCGATGATCAAACGAGCTTAGCAGCATTTCAAAGCCAAGACAACCGAGTTCTTATTGCAGCTATCTATAACCGTCAACTATTTTGTTAACACCATCTTTTTTGTTATCATAACTGCATCAGCTTGCAGGCGATAGAAGTAAATGCCGGAGGCCGAAGGACGACCCCATTCATCTGTTCCGTCCCAATTCGCAGTATGTTTTCCGGCTACCGGTTGGGATTGATCGACCACCGTGCGAATCGCGCGTCCCTTCGCATCGAAAATCATCAGTTTCACAGCCTTTACTCCCGTTGGCAGATCGTACGAAATTTGAGTCGTGGCATTGAATGGATTGGGATAGTTCTGGTGCAACGCAAAGCGAGTCGGCGCGGCCAATTGAACTGCGATTGCTGGATAAATGGTCACATGTCCATTCAGATCCTGTTGTAGCAGGCGATATTCCCATGAACCCGGTGTCACTTCGGCATCGATGAAACCATAATGCTGTGGCACCGCGGTCGTCCCGGCTCCTTTTACAAATCCAAGTCGACGCCAGTTCTCAGCCTGTCCGGATCTTCGCTCAATGAAGAAGCCAAAGTTATTGCTCTCGCTTGCCGTCGTCCATTCCAGTTTTATTTGATTATCCATTGCTGTGGCAATGAATGAACTGAGTTCTATTGGAACCACGCCCTGAACCACAATTGTGCCATCATCCACGCTGGCAATGTAGGTCCCAGAATTGAACGTCATATTTGTAAAATGCACAAGGGTACTGGAACTATCAGCGCCCACCACTTCAAAATCAAGAAAAATTAAAATGCCTTGTGGCATCGATAGCGGCGTTTCACCCTGACTGCTGATGGACAATTTTCCGGATGCATATTGAGTCAGCGGCGGGGTCCAATTTGCAGTTAAAGTAGCCACGGGATCGACATTATTAAATTTCAAGACCGTTTCGTCAAAGCTAAGGTTCATTTGATAATTGAGGAGCTGATAGCTTGCCTCGGCGCGAAAGGTGATTGGCAAATGAAGGCGCTCACCGGACATAACCGTGGTATCGGCAATGGTTACAAATGCGTCAATCGGAGTTGCTGCATTGATGGTAAAGCGTCCATTGGTGGTTTGCGCTAAGGGAATGCCCTGATTGAACACCATGCTTTTAAAAGTGATATCGCTGCTCTGCCCGACGCTGCCCACCACTTTGAATTTTATCCAGATGAGTGTGCCGCTGCCCCCGAGTGCTGGTTCGCCACTGAGTTGAATCTTCAAATAACCCGCTCCATCCGTGAAGTTTGCCTGGCTCCATGGCGAGGCGAGCGTTCCCTGGGTGATGATTCCTATCGCATCCAGTACGAATTTGTTGAATTGCAGCTCCAGGGTGCAGGATGTGATATTTAAACCAGTGACGTCATCGACTCGAATGGGAATCAGCGTTTCGGCATTGACGGCGCCGGAAGAAGGTGGGATATTCACAGCCACTTTGGGCGGTGGGAGCACTGTCAACTGGCCATCGGTAGGTAGTGCCAGCGGCTGCCAGATATTGAAACGAACTTGAATAAAGTGCAGCGGGGAGAACGCTCCCTCGGAGCCAATCACATTGAAATTCAAATAGACCAGCACGCCGCTGTCTTGCAGCGCTTCGGTCCCCGTCAGTGAAATAAAAGCGGTGTCTGCATGGATCGTCAACAGCGGGGGCTTCCAATTTTCGATCAAAGTGCCTTGCGTTGATAGCCCGGTCAATTGAACGATTGTCGTATCGAACTGAATCAAGATTTCACCCGAACTAATATTGAGGCCGGTAGTATTCCCAATGGTCACTGGAATCGAGAGGGGGTATTGCGATGGCCCAGCAGTATCCGGCAAGGAAATAGCAATCGTAGCCGGCGGAATGTGAGAATGCAACGAGGTTTCGCGGGAGAGTGGGTTTTGCGCTTGATGAACCAATGATTCGCCGATATTAGAAGAGTCCTGGTATGGCAAAAAATAGGTGAAATAGGGGAGACTGATCGCCCCTTTCATTTTGCTGCCCTGGAAGAGAATGCCTGCGTCACCATAGGAGCGGCCATCGCCAGTATCTGCCGTCCCGTCTGCGGTTTCGCCGGTAAGGCTTTCCTGATAATAAAGGGTCTCTGTGGCATTCTCGGGCGTAGTAAATTCATTAAGCATGACAATGGTGCCAGGAGCTCCCGAATAGGAATACCAGTTCATGGTCGGTGACGGCTGGATGACGCCAATGATCGAATCCTGAATGCCGTCGATTAAAATATCAGAATTGTGTGGATTGTTGAAGCGCATGCCTGTCGCATTTTCATTCAAATCGAACGACTGCCGCAGTAACTTGACGCCATAATCGGTATCGAGCGTTTTGTTGGCGCCCAATGCTACGATGCGGTAAGGGTAATAGAGATATTGAAACGTACCCAGGTTGACATCAATGCCGCTGAATTTGGTTTTGTAGACGATGTCGCGAATAATGCGAATGGGACCTCGTTTGTATTCCAATTTCTCGACAATCAGATCATCTTCGGTCATTTTGTAATCGATGGTAACAAATAGGTATTTATATTTTCCGTTGGCGCGGGCTTTCTGGCGATCGAGAAGATCCGGGCCATAGTTGCCGCTCGAATCAGCAATGCGCCAGACATCGGGGATACCTTTGCTGTTGTGCCCTTCCAGATAAGCTGCGGCGCGCACGGTATCAGATGCGCCGGAAGTAGCAGGCACATATTTGATATAGTACCTGGGTAAGCTCGGATCATGGGCGTACGTGCTGGATCGGAAGACATAGACGTATTTTTTATTCAGCGGTGCATCGGGGTTGGTGAGCTCGAACTCATAGCGCACATATTGCTTGGAATCTTCATCCGGCAGCCAACTGGTGGGAGGTGCATAGTCGCCGGCCTCCGAGGCCATGAACAGAAATTCATCCACTGTATCCAGCACCGCATTGTAGTTCGTTCCAAAATAGCCATCTTTGCCATCCAGTTCATCAACCTGGGTCGTCAGCTCTCGCCAGGAATTATTCTGCTGGTTATAGGCACAAACAAAAATGTGGCTGATGGGCGCCGGGATAAATCTTGGAATAGAGTTGCCGGTAAATAGTATGGCTTCCTGACTGCGCGTCTCGTGCCACGGCTGCGCTCCAATCGGCTGGCTCAGCAGGACGATGATTGATATGAACAAAAAGGGTTGAATAAAGTTTTTCATAGCTATTATCCTCAATACGTGGCACGTTTATGTATCAGGTCATGCAAAAATTCATTTTGCCTGCCATAAAAGAATCGCCGCTCATGGCGAAAGCATTTCCTTATTGAGCGGGATCACATATTGGTTAATGGCGATTAACCATTTAAAAAAAACACAGCCAAATGGCTGTGGTTTTGATGATGAGAAAACGCTTTGGCCATGCAGCCGCGCTACCTTAGCAACAACATTTTGTGCGTCTGCGTGAATTGACCCGCTTGCAGCCGATAAATGTAAGTGCCAGCGGCCAAGTTGGCGCCGTGATCATTTTTGCCATCCCAGTGCACCAAGTAGTAGCCGGCCCGCTGTTCCTGGTGTACCAGCGAACGGACTTCAGCTCCCAGCAGATTGTAAATTTTCAAATCCACCTGTATCGAACCGTCACTCAACGGTGGTATTTGGTAGCGGATTATGGTCTCCGGATTGAAAGGATTGGGATAATTTTGCTCCAGCGCAAAGTGTTGGGGCAAGGCCAGATCGATAAATATTTCAGGAGAAAAATCAAAACGTCCATCGAAGTCGATCTGCTTTAGCCGATAGTAATAGCTTCCTGCTGAAATCTGGTCATCGACGAAGCGGTAATACTGGGAGGTGATCGTCGTGCCCTTGCCTTGAACGAAGCCGATGGTTGACCATTCCAGGCTGGCTGCCGAGCGTCGATGGATTTCGAAACCGTAGTTATTGCTTTCGGTGGCGGTCACCCATTCCAGGATGACTTGACCATTATCGACGGTCGCCTGAAACGAGGCCAATTCCACCGGTACGTAATAATTGGGTTGCGTGGAGATGACCATCGGTTTAGAAAAATTATTACCCAATGTATCCCCCAGGGCGTATGGCTGGTTGGGACCAAAATAGAACGCTTTGTAGGCGATGCTGATTCGGCCAGCGATATCCTTGCCTTCAATTTTGATGCCGGTGTCACCCCAGGACATAAAATCGCCGGTATCTTCTCCTTCGCCGAGCGGCTTCTTGTCATCTAAATAATAAAGGCTTCTTTTCTCGCCAAGAGGCGACAATTTCAACACGACCGCATAGGTGCCCTGATTGCCGGTTACCATCCACCAATTAATACCGGGGGCATCCAGCACAGTAGTCACCACACCTTCGCTACCACCAATGCCATCGATGGTGATACCCGCTTGATTGTATGGATTATAAAGCTTCATTCCGGTCGCGCTTGGATTCAGATCAAAGGATTGTCGGATCTTGTTGACATGGTTGCTCTCTTTCAGTGTACCCGAGACGCCGCCAGACTCTACTGAATTGGCGTAGTATAGCAGTGGCACACTAAAATCGAATGGTGGATAGCCATAACCAATATTAACGTGCCAAAAAACCTGTCGAATAATGCGAACCGGACCAGTTTTAATTTTTAATTGAATAGTGGTTGCTTTAGGATCTTCCAGGGCATCTTCTCGAATCGTGAGCGGGATGGGTATGCCATAAAAATAGGCGATCAGATCAATCGCCATTTTTTGACGATCAAGGATGTCTACGCGGCCGGCTGGTGTGCACACCCAATAATCGGGAATGCATTTGTTGTTATGGCCTTCGATGTAGGACTGGCCGAAGACCGTATCCGCCAGCGCATCTGTTTTGCCTGCTTTGTAACCAACGTATGTCTCCGTGGCCAGCGGCAGCATATTTTTGGAACGATACAGGTAAATCCAGCCCGCTTTGCCCGAAAGTGAGTCCATGGCACTGATCTCGACGCGATTGTAGTTGCGCGAATCCAGGTCGTCGATCCAGATGGAACCATCGATAGCGCGATGGCCCATATCTTTGGCCATGAATACCAGTTCATCGTTTTCATCCAGCGTGTCGTTGGGAACGGGCAACCAGTAATGGGTGGAATCGTCCATCTGGTCAAATTGAAACGGGACGGGACGCCAGGAATGATTGGTGCTATCATAGGCAAAAAGATACAACTCCTGAATTGGCTTGCGGAGAAAATCAATGAAATATTCGCCTTTGATCACAATGGGTTCGAGGTCGCGAGCATTGTGCCAGTAGCGGAAATTGATATCCGAAATCGTGGGTGAAACCGATATGATGATGAGAGCGAGAGTTATCCACAGTAAAATACTGGTTCTGATTTTCATGTTGTACCTCCTGGTGGTTTAAAATTCATTGATGCTCAGCTCATGAAGCTATTACCAATTTCCAGCTTTTTGATTGCTTGCACTAATAAATTAAACCTTTTTTCTTAAAATAGCAACAGATTTTTCAATAGAAGCTGTTTTGAACTGGCCAAAAATGGTATTGGCGCTTGATCGTGTCATTTCAAGAAATTCGTGTTGGCTAGTTTCGATGAAACGAGCAAATACTGAATTCACATCATGGAGATGAATGGCACATATTGCTGGCAACGCCCAAAAAAAATGGTTTATAGGTTATTCTCCCACCGAGATTTGCCAAATATGCTGAGAATTCAGCCCGGTTTTACATTTGTTTTACAATTTTGACTTGACTTTTAAAATAAATATACGTATACTGTCACTGTCAAATTACAATTAATAACCTATCAGTTTACTGGCAATTTTATGAAAAAAGAGATTATCACTGAGAAAGAATTGTTGGAGCAAATTCAGATTGACCCGGTTTTTCTAAAGCGATTGCTGGAGCGCAAGCTTGTCAAGGCTGCTGGAACGATAGATGAAAATGTGGCCGTTTTCGATAAAGTTACGCTGCAGCAGCTTCAGGAAATCAAGCAATTCCAGGCTATGGGGTATTCGCTGGACGACATCGAAAAGATACTCAAAAAAGTCGGCTTGCCTTCGCGAAAGCAAACCAATGATGACCGCACGCCTGCGATGCGCTATTTGACTGTCGGCGAACTGGCCACGCGGTTGGATATAAATCCCCGCACCATCAAATACTGGGAAGAAAGGGGAATTATTGAGCCCGACAGTCGTTCCGAGGGGGGATTCCGGCTTTATGCGGAATATTGGGTCTATCTCTGCAATCTGATTAGCGATTTGCAGCTTTTTGGCTATAGCCTGGAGGAGATCAAAGAAATTTCCGACCTGTTCCGCGATTTTTTAGCCATCGAAAAGTCAATCGATGCGTTTCCTTATGATCAGACTGCTGCCAAGTTGAAGAGCATGAGGGAGAAGATTCAGGCATTTTATGAGAAAATGAAACATTTCAAAAATGGTATCCAGCGATGGGAGGAACTCCTCAAGAAAAAAGAAAAAGAAATTCGACTATTCGAAAACAAGTTGAAGCAATCCAAAGCAGCACCTGATAACAAGGAGAAACAAGCATGAGCACCGCCACTCAACCCAAAATAATTTTTATCGAACCCAAGTCCCCCAATTTGCATATCTATTCCAAATTCGTTATTCCCCGATTGGGCATTTTAATACTGGGGACAATCATGAAGCAGTTAGGCTGGGACGTCCAGGTAATTCTGGAAGAAAGTGAAGAATTGGATTTCGATAGCATCGAAGCCGCAGATATGGTGGGAATTTCGACAATTACATCCACAGCCCCTCGTGCCTACACCATCGCTGACCAGGTGCGCACTCTGGGCATCCCGGTGATCATGGGCGGCCCTCATGTCAGCTATCTGCCGGATGAGGCGTTGCAACACGCCGATTTTGTCTTTCGCGGAGAAGCAGAAGAAGCGTTGCCGCTGTTCATTCGCCAATGGTTAACGAGCCAGGATTACGGCTCGGTCCCCAATCTATCATTTCAGCAAAACGGCAAAGTGTTTCATAATCCATTGGGCCAACCCATCCAGAATCTGGACATCATCCCATATCCGGATCTGTCGCTCGTTCATAGCGGCATCAAGCGAACGTTTGGCTATCGAATTATCCCCATCCAGACCTCGCGCGGCTGTCCATTCGATTGTGAATTCTGCTCGGTGACCGGTATGTTTGGGAGAAAATTGCGCTATCGTTCCACCGAAAATATCATCCAAGAACTGCGTCAGTATGACGATAAAAAGAATGCGGTGTTTTTTTATGATGACAATTTCACTGCCAATCCCCGGCGCGCCAAAGAATTGCTGCGAGCTATGATCGCCGAAAAATTCAAGTTTAGCTGGTCCACCCAGGTGCGGGCCGATGTGGCGAAGGACCTGGAACTGGTTCAACTCATGCGCCAGGCCGGTTGTGAGACTGTGTATATTGGCTTTGAATCGGTCGATCCTGAGAGTCTCAAAGCGATGAAAAAAAATCAAACGGCCGAAGAGATCAAAACCGCCATTAAAGTGCTTACCAAAAACAACATCCAAATTCATGGCATGTTTGTGTTCGGCTTTGACACGGATACGCCAGCCACCATTCAGGAGACAATCCGTTTTGCCAACCGCAGCGATATTGGCACGGTTCAGTTTTTAATCCTGACCCCATTGCCCGGCTCTGAGACGTTCCGAAAATTAAAAGAAGAAGGCCGCATCAAGTTCTTCGATTGGACGCTGTATGATGCCCATCACGCAGTGTTCGATGCCAGGCATCTCAGCATTGACGAACTGCAACGAGCACAAATCAAAGGTCATCAGTCATTTTATTCGCTGAAACTATTACTTAAGCGAGCGATTCATTTCCGCTGGTATCAGGTGTTGGTCGGTTTCTATGCTCGGCGGTTGAACCGTATCTGGAAAAAGAGAAATCGGCTATGGTTGAAAGTGCTGGAGCTACTAAAACCCAATTTCGATTTCCAGATCTCCATCGATTTCAAGCAAGTGGTGCGCTTGCCAAAGAAGTTCTATGACAAAAAAGTCGATAAGATCAAACGCACTGATCGTCGCAAAAACTATGTAATGCCAGGTTTGAATGAATCCAGTGGCATGGCAATTTCAAAATAGGGCAGAAATATATCGTTACGTTGAGTCGCCTTTGACGGAATGGCATGCCTTGGGAATGGGTTATTGCATTGTTGCCAGGGGATTTCGATTCTGTTGAAGTCTTGTTATCGATTTAATTTGGATTTTCTTTGCGATCGTAATGATGGAGAATGATCTGGCGCGCCAATGAACGATACATTGATGCGGGTAGCCTCCGAATGAAGTGGTATAGTAATTTCATTCTGAAAGGATAAATGTAGAGTTTTTTCTTGCTGGCAACGGCTCTGATCATGAGTCGGGCCGCCTTTTCGGGGGGCAGCAACCAGATACGATAGCCCTGGCCGCGATTGATTTCCGTGTCCACAAATCCTGGATGGATCGTGGTGAATTGGAGTTGAGGAAATTCGGCTGCCAGGCTTTCCATAAAATAATCGAGGCCGATTTTGGTCAATCCATATATCCCCCGTGTCGGCAAGCCGCGCATCGAAGTGGCAGAGCCGATACCGATAATGGTTCCATTTCCCTGCGGCACCATGATTTCCAGGCAAGCTCGGATCGTGTAAATAGCTCCTTTTAAATTCGTATCGAGCACCGATTCAACCTGGTCCCAATCCCATTTCTCAAAAGAAGTATTGGCGCCAATTCCGCTATTCACCCAGGCAACATCGATTCGTCCTGTCTCCCGATGAAAAGCGTTGATGGCTGAGTAAACCGCCTGCCGATCGCGAACATCGCAGCCGCGAATCCAGAAGCTGCTGCCGCTGGACTTCAATTTCGTGGCTAACTCTTTCATCCGTTCTTCGCGACGGCTTAGCAGGCAGAAGTGTATGTGGTAAGGAGCCAGCGCTTCGACCAGGGCCGAGCCCAGGCCCGATGAAGCACCAGTGATGAGAACAAATTTGTTGCTCCAGTAGGATTTTATTTTGGAAGTCGTTGACATGTTATCTGCTAACCCAGCAAATTCCAATCCGCATATTCCAAATGACAAGCAAACCTCAAATTCAAAAATTCAAATTCAGAACCGATCCTGATCTTAGCTTCCCAAAAATAGTTTTGCTGATGCAAAAAGCTACTTGGCGTGGAGATTTTGAAAATTGAATTTTATTTAATGAACTTTATTTGGAACCTGTTATTTGAGATTTGAAATTTCTTAGTAACGAATTTTTGTACCACTGGTCTCTTCATCCAACATCGCGCTTGCGATCACACCACGCTCCGAATTCCCTGAAATGATGACAGCCTGGATATTGGGATTTTTTTGAATCAAATGATAGATTTGTTCTACTTTTGAGCGCATCCCTCCAGTGACATCAGTTCCGGCCGAGCCGCCCAATTGATCAATGATATTCTTGTAATTGCTATGATCGACTACCGGGATCACTTTGCCATCGGCATCTAAGACACCTGGGACATCGCTGATCAAGATAATGCGGTGGAAATAGATGTAGTCGCTCAATTTCTGAATCTGATCTTCGGTCGAAGCGATGGTGAAATCCTGCTTTTCATCCAACACAATATCGCCATGGATCAATGGAATTTGATCCGATTCTAGCAAAAACCGAATGACGCGGGTATCCATGAACTGCAGTTTGCCATCTCGGGCCATGGCAATGGCTGATGGCTGGACAGTGATCGGAAATATGCCTTCCTCGGCGCAAAGCTGCAGGATGCGCAGATTCATCCTGATCATATCCTGCCGAATGTGGTGGAACGCTTGCCAGCCGAAATGGGGGTGACTGCCGTTTTTGGCTTCAAACTGGCTGGCGACAATATGGCCATAGCTGCCCGCACCATGTGCCAGTAGCAGGTTGATATGGCCAGTTTGCACTGCCGCCGCAACTTCTCGGGCGATTTGACGGACCCGGTCTTCTTTCAGGCTCTCCGCTTGCTTTTTATCGGTAATAAATGAACCACCGATTTTAACAATGACTCTTTTCTTCAAGGTATACCTCTCCTTCATCAATCCGAACAAGATCCCCAGTATGAAATTGATTTGTGCGAACTCGATCCACAGTGGGAATTTCACTGATAATAGCTCCCACCGCCACGATCGTCTCACACTCTTCAAGAATCATGCCAATCGGCGCCAGACCGCGTTTTTTTAATCCATAAAGGATGTAGGAGCCGACTGTGCTGCCTTTGGCGTACGGAAAGATCAGGATTTTTCCAGCAATACATTGCCCAAACAGAGGATGCTGAGAGTCTTTCACCAGTCCCGTGGTGGGATCCACTGCGCCGAAAAAACTCAGCGGGGCCTCTGATTTTAAGACAACTCCCTGCACCTTGCCCGAATAAATTATTCTAGCGGTTATTTTTACCATTTCTTTGTCGTGCCTCAAGACTCAATCATCCTCCTCAAAGTCCAGGAATCGCGATAGTGCTCGATCCGAAATGTTATTCTTCCCAGTGGCCACTGATCGCTGCCTGCACGCATCGCTCAGTGGTTCCGAAATGCACAATGGCTGACTGGTGCGATGGCAAATACACTGCAGCTTTGGCCGAATTGGTCCCAATATGTTTGATCCCCATCTCTTCCAGTGGTGCCACCACCATGCAGGTATCCGCCAGCACCCGACCACCGGCATTTTCAATCATGCCAACGAGATTTTTGGCGCGCGCTTGCTCCCGCACGATTGCTGAGGTGGCGATCCAGAGTGGCGACTTCAATTGGCGATTTTGGATCAATCCCGCAATGGCGGCCAATTCCTCCAGTGACACATGCGGGCATCCCAGCGCTACTAAGTCCACCTGTTGACCAACCTGATGCAACGCTCTCTGCGCCTCTTCGAGGCTATCGATCTCTATCAATTTACAATCTTGTTTGATGATTCTCTCCCCATAATCGTTTGCCTCAGGTGTCACCTTTTCAATATGAAATAATGCTACCGCGCCAGCCGCGGCCATAGCGGCGCCCAGGGCTTTGAGACAGGCGGTACGCTCGGCCTCGTTTGCTGGGATTTCCAGCCCCTGAAAGTAGGGGATCCCCTGGCCAATTTTTTTCCCAATGAGATAGCCTAACATGCCATAATCAGCCGAGGTCTTGGCGGG
>JAPDQM010000124.1:0-11969 GCA_034505795.1 Candidatus Zhuqueibacterota bacterium | reverse complement strand
GATGTTGATTGATAAATTTATAATTATTAGATTGTGGTGTGAAGCAATTTAAGCTCATCCGACATTAAAAATTATTATTCGCTGGTCGAAAATCAAATTGATGAGGTATTAGCATGTCAGCTCAAGCATTCAATCATGAATATTATCTTTACGGAGGCCCGAAACGTTCATGAATCTCGTATTTAAAAAATTTTCATCCGTTGGGTTGTTTCAATCCGTTGGAAATAAAATTAAAATCATCACAGGGTAATAAAATGCGTCTAATTTGTTCGATAATTATTTTTTCAATCATTGTGTTAATATTTTCACTCCCCGCCTTCTCCCAAAAAATCCTGATCCCCATGGATCTGAAACAAACCGATCATTTGAAGGCTTACGGCGTGGCGTATTGGACGTTGGAAAAGGGGATCAATGTGGAGTGGCTGCTCAACTATCGGGGTGGCTCATTTCTGATGGATCACAACGTGGCGATTGAGCGGGAATTACGCGTCAGAGGCGTTTCGTATGAGAATACCTCAGGATCGCAGGCGGCTCAAATTTATGCGACGATTGAAGAAAACAACATGGAAGTGGTGCTGCTGGAAAAGGCGCCGGCCATTGCCATCTATCAATCGCCACGGGAGACGAAATGGGACGATGCGGTAGCTCTGGCGCTGGATTATGCTGAAGTACCATATACCAAATTGTGGGACAAGGAGGTTCTCCGCGGCGAACTCGAGAAATACGATTGGTTGCACCTGCATCATGAAGACTTCACGGGTCAATACGGAAAATTTTATCGTAGCTTCCGCAGCGCGCCCTGGTACATCGAAATGGTGCAGATCAATGAAGCGATGGCCAGGGAACTGGGTTTCAAAAAAGTGTCGCAATTGAAATTGGCCGTAGCGAAGATGATCCATGAATATGTGCTGCGGGGCGGATTTTTGTTTGCCATGTGCTCGGGAACCGACACGTACGACATAGCCCTGGCTGCGGCGGAGACCGATATTTGTGATGCCATTTTCGATGGCGATCCCATTGATCCCAATTGTCAACAAAAATTGGATTTCGCCAGAACGTATGCGTTTGAAAATTTCCATCTGATCAAAGATCCGTTGATTTACGAATTTTCTGATATCGATATCCCATCCAGCGACAATCCCATTCTGCGCCGCCAGGAGAGTGATTATTTTACGCTATTTGATTTTTCAGCCAAATATGATCCTGTGCCGACCATGTTAACCCAGAACCATGTTTCGGTGATTAAGGGTTTCATGGGGCAGACCACCGGGTTCAAGAAAAGCCTGATCAAAAAATCGGTGGTGATTATGGCCGAAGCCGAAGGCACGGAGCAGGTAAAATATATCCATGGCAATGTGGGGCGTGGAACGTTCACTTTCTATGGCGGCCACGATCCTGAGGATTACCAGCACTTTGTCGGCGATCCGGAAACCCAATTGTCGCTGCACAAAAATTCGCCAGGTTATCGGCTGATCTTGAATAATATTCTTTTCCCAGCGGCGAAGAAGAAAGAGAGAAAGACTTGATGGAAAATGAGATAAGATGAGGGATATGGTACATGGTAAATGGGTATATGGGTATATGGGAATAAGGGAATAAGGGAATAAGGGAATATGGGAATATGGGAATATGGGAATATGGAGTATTTTTGCAACACAAGGGAAATTCAAATGACAGACTACAAAATTCAGAGAATATCCAATGCCACACAGACCATACCCAATTTCGAAAGCCACAGTCGAATGAATCAAGTTGGTAAATTACAATTGGGGAAATGGAAATTTTAGGTTTGTTATCATTGACATTTGGGATATTGCGGGAATTACAACAGTTAATAGAATGAGAGAGGAACGAATGATGTCGAAAACATTGGAGTATACTATCGCCACCAGTTCACGAACCGAAGTGGTTCCAATCGATCACATCATCGAGAAGGCGATCAAGGAAAGTGGCGTTAAGGAAGGCATCTGCGGTGTCTTTGTGCCGCACACCACCGCCGGGGTCACCATCAATGAAAATACCGACCCCAATGTAAAATTGGACATTTTAAAAACGCTCAACAAGCTTATCCCCTTCAGCGATAATTATGCTCATATTGAGGGCAATTCGGCTGCCCATATCAAGTCCAGCCTCGTCGGTTGTTCCGTGACGATCATCATCGAAGATGGCAAACCATTGTTAGGTACGTGGCAATCTGTCTTCTTTTGTGAGTTTGACGGGCCTCGGAAACGAAAAGTGTGGGTTAAAATTCGATAATTTGCTTGGGAGCAAGCCCAAACGATCGGCATCAACCTATTGGTTGTTCTTCGAATGGCCGTTTGTTGCTTGAATTTAAATTGTAAATTCGCTCCCGCAATAATCGCAATCATGCAAATGAGACGAATTTCGCCAACGGCGCCTGAAGACCGACATTACCAATGATTCGAAAATAACATACCTATCAAAAACAGAACCATTTACCAGCAGATCAGAATGCTTATGCAATTAAATCATCTCATCAAAGTTGCTCGCGGCGACGCACCGGTAGATCTACTCCTTAAAAATGTCCAACTGGTCAATGTCGTATCTGGAGAAATTTATCCCACCGACATCGCCATCGCAGATCAATTAATTGTCGGCCTGGATCATCACTATGAAGCCAGGGATACGCTAGATTTAAAAGGATTATATGCCGCGCCTGGCTTCATCGATGGCCATGTTCATATCGAAAGTTCTATGGTCACGGTACCGCAATTTGCTCGCGCCGTAGTGCCGCTGGGAACCACTTCGGTCATCGCCGATCCGCATGAGATCGCCAATGTGCTGGGCTACGAAGGCATTCGTTTCATGATGGAATCGGCCAAATATAATCCGCTCAACGTATTTTTTATGCTACCCTCCTGCGTCCCGTCAACCCGACTGGAGACCGCAGGTTCGCAATTGCGCGCCTTCGACATCTTTCCATTTTTGCGCGAAAAATGGGTGGTCGGTCTTGGCGAAATGATGAATTTCCCTGGCGTTATCAATGGGGATGAAGAAGTTTTAGATAAAATCAAAGTCGCCTCGGAGAAGCGAGTGGACGGCCATGCGCCAGGCGTCAGTGGCAAGCAGTTGAATGCCTATATTGCTGCTGGCATCGCCTCCGATCATGAATCCACCACTCCTGAAGAAGCACTGGAAAAGCTACGTCGGGGAATGTACATTATGATCCGCGAGGGCACTGGCACCAAGAATCTCCGTGACCTGCTCAAAATGGTCACTCCCGAAAATAGTCGTCGTTGTGTCTTTTGTACGGATGATCGCCATCCCCACGATATCCTGGAAGAGGGACACATCAACTTCATGATTAAAACTGCGATTGCCCACGGCATCGATCCCTTATCGGCCATTCGGATGGCCACATTGAATCCGGCCGAATATTTCAATCTGCGAAAACTGGGCTTTCTTGCACCGGGCAATTATGCCGATCTGGTGATCCTCGACAACCTATCCGAATGCCGCATCCGGATGGTGTTTAAAAACGGCCAATTGGTCGCTGAAGATGGCCAAATGAAATATGAAACTTCTTTCAAGCCCGATGTCAAAATCCGCGGTTCGGTCAACATCAAATGGCTGGAGGGTGATGAATTCACTATTCCGGCCACGGGCAAGCGCTGTCGCGTGATTGGTTTGATCAAAGACCAAATTGTCACCGAAGAGCTGATCGCCGAGCCCAAAATTGAAGATGGCCGAGTCATCTCGGACCCGGATCAGGATGTCCTTCGCTGCTACGTGGTGGAGCGGCACCATGGCTCTGGAAATATTGGCAAGGGTCTGGTGAAAGGGTTTGGATTGAAAAAAGGGGCCATCGCATCATCCATCAGTCACGATTCGCATAATATTGTGGCCGTCGGCGTCAACGATGAGGATATTTTCAGAGCAGTGATTCAAATCAATAAAATGGGTGGCGGCCTGGCGGTCACCTGCGACGGCAAGGTACAGGCAGCGCTGGAATTGCCGATCGCCGGTCTCATGTCTTCGGAGCCGCTGGAAGATGTCAATCGCAAGTTGCAACAATTGAATCGACAGACAAAAGCATTGGGCTGCAAACTTGCCGATCCATTCATGGCCATTTCCTTTTTGGCCTTGCCCGTGATACCCAAATTGAAGATAACCGATTTGGGCCTGGTCGATGTCGATCAGTTCGATTTTGTCAACCTGTTCGTTTAAATACCGACAACTGCCTGGCAGACAATAGGCCAAACGAAATAGACCCGATTACGGAAATGGAATTTTCTTGAACGCAAAATAAAAATAGAATTTTGATAGCTGTTCCATTTCAACGGTTAAAAACATATCGGCTCGTTGGGCAAGGGCTCAATTGTTTAGCTACCAAATTCAAGTGGAATCCATCGCCGAATTATTGGTGAATTTGCGGCTTTATGGCCAATATGAAAGAACGGTCCTGTTTAAAGAGGGGTTTTAAATCATGATTCAAGATGTTATCATGGTTTTCATCACCGCAGCCAATAAAACGCAGGCGGAACAACTGGCCCAGGCATTGGTTGAGAAAAGATTGGCAGCGTGCTGCAATATCATTGATCCAATCACTTCGATATTTCACTGGCAGAGCCAAACCTGCCATGAACAGGAGGTTTTAATGATTCTCAAAACAGTGGCGAACCGGTTTGATGAATTGGTTGTAGAAGTAAAAAAGCAGCATAGCTACGAAACACCGGAAATCATCGCCGTGCCGTTGCTTTTGGGAACTAACGACTATCTGGAATGGGTGAGAAAAGAGACTGAATGGAATTGATTGTGCTTGGCTCGGGCTGTGGCATCCCTTCGCTGCAACGCGGGGCGCCGGGCCACCTGGTACTCGTGGAGCAAGAACCGCTTCTGTTTGACTCTGGCTCGGGAACACTGGTGCGCTTGCTGCAATATGGCGTGCATTACACCCGGCTGCGCCATGTGTTTTACACCCATCCGCATTCAGATCATACTGCCGACCTGGTGCCGCTGATCCAGGCGCTGCGGACAACGCCACATTATCAAAGAACCGAAAGCCTGCACCTGTACGGGCCGAAAGGTTTGCGCCAGTTTCTTGAGGACCTGGCGCAGGCGTTTGGAGCATGGCTCATTGCACCAGGTTTTCCTTTGCAGATTCATGAGCTATCTCAGGATCGATTGGAATTTTCGCACTGGACCATCGAAAGCCAGCCGGTGGCACATCACCGCTCGGCTATCGGCTATCGCGTTAGCGGTAAAGATGGTCGCTCGATTGTTTACTCTGGTGATACCGATTTTTGCCCGGAAATTATTGAATTGGCGCGGCAAACCGACCTGCTGCTATTGGAATGCTCCTTTGCGGATGATCAGAAGGTCGCCGGTCACCTGACGCCCACCGAAGCGGCTCAAATTGCTGCGCAAGCAGGCTGCAAACAGGTGATTTTAACTCATCTTTATCCGCCGTATGATGAACTTGAGCGCCAGATCGTACAGCGATTCAAGCAATGGCATCCGACCGCCACTGTGACCGCCGCTCAGGATTTGATGCGGATTAGATTGTGACCCATACTGCCTGGAGCATCAAATCGGCAAGACAATTTTGTCAATCAGCAAACTGTTGATAGAAGCTGGCCAGGCTCATTGCAATCGAGCGAATAGAGGCGTTATAATTTAACAATCATCTTGTTGATTTTGTCGTTTTCTCCGCACCTGACATTGATGCGGTCCAGGATGAGTTTGAAACAATGTTAGCGGTGAGAGGACAATACGCAACCGTGATGTGAACTATCGAGAATTCGATCGTATCAGGGATTATGGCATATCACTTTTTAGATAGAGTTCAGCGTCTGTTGCTGGATAATCATAATGTTTGTTGAACCAGATGACAACGATAAGATTACATAATTTGAAAGATTGGCTCGCCGCGGAAACGCTTCAGAGGCATCTATTAAAAATCACCATTATCATATCACTGTTGATTCATTTGCTATTTTTTACTTTCTACCCCAGGCTCAGCGACATTCAATTATTTCCAGCAACGATTGCGGATCTGATCAAACAAAAACCAGTGGATGAAAAGCGGCTGACATTTGAATTGGTGGAAACTCCCGAAAACGCTCGGCAGGAAACGCCGCCGACTGATGCAAAATTGCTGTCCGATAAAAATAGCCATGCCAGCAATCCGTTTCGTAAGCCGGAGCTCCCTACCGGGGACCTGCCGTATTCGGAGGGTGATTTTGATGTCAAAAATTTGCCGCAACCGCCATCTGCCTCAGCGGCCCCTCGGCCTGGCCTTGATCAGCCAACCAACAATCGAGCCAATGATTTGTCTCGTGATGACAACACGACCAATTCGCCAGCCGGAAAATACACATTCGAGAAATTCAGCCGCCAGAAACTAATGGGCGCGGACCAATCTGCGTACCAGAATCAAACTCCCGATCAACCGCAGTATGATAATCGCAAATTCAGCGTGGATGAAATTGGGGGATTGAGTTTCAATACCTATAATTGGGACTTCGCTCCCTACATGCTGGCCATGAAGCGGAAGGTCGAACGCAATGTGTTCCCACCCCCGGCGTTCACTCACATGGGCTTGATCAGCGGCGAAACCTTGCTGCGGTTCAAAGTCCTGCCCAGCGGTGCCGTGAAAGATCTGGAGGTTCTAAAATATGTGGGACATGAGTCGCTAAAAGAGACCAGCGTGCAGGCAATTTTGATGTCTTCGCCCTTCAAACCACTGCCCGGCGACTTTCCGGAGGATTATCTGGAGGTTACGGCATCTTTTCACTACTATGTCAAGCGATAGTCTGACAACAGATGACCTGAACCTGGCCCGCAATTTGCCAACCCAGTTCGAGATTCGTCGGATGTTACTTTATGCGGCTTGATTTCAGGTGATGTTTTTCTGCCTGATGGAGTAAGGGGGCTGGGCACGCCTGGCAAAATCGAATAGGAAAAGTGATGGAAAGCGTAGCGAACATTGGCGAATGGAATTTAATCCGCCGCATTCAAAACATGCTGCCTGCCATTGAAAACCCAGAGGTCATGGTTGGCATCGGCGATGATGCCGCAGTGTTGCGGCTGGATGATCGTCGTTCGTTGTTGCTGACCTGCGACATCCAGGTAGAAAATCAGCATTTTCGCCTGCGGCAGATTTCGCCCTACCAATTGGGGCGCCGCGCCATGGCTGTGAATTTGAGCGATATTGCGGCGATGGGTGGGCAGCCGACGTTGGCCCTGGTTTCCCTGGGATTTCCGCCCGACTTCCCAGCAGCAAGTTTTGACGCATTGATCAGCGGACTCAGGGATCAATTGGCTGAATTTTCGGCGCATATCATCGGTGGCAATCTTTCCAGAACCAGTAAGGAGCTCATCATCGATATTACGCTGCTCGGCGAGGCTCCCATCCACCAGGTGCTTACTCGTAGCGGTGCCAGAGCCGGCGATCGCATTTTCGTTACCGGCAGATTGGGCGAGTCAGCCGCTGGCTGGCAGGCATTGGAAAAATTCGGGCCGAATTGCCCGCGCGAATTTGAGCCGCTGGTTCAAAAACACCTGCAGCCCATTCCCCGAATCGCCGCGGGCAGGCTCATTGCCCAATCCGGCTTTGCGACCAGCATGATCGACATCAGCGATGGCCTTGCCAGCGATCTCCATCATATTTGTTCCGCCAGCGGCGTTGGGGCGGAAATCTATCAGGACCAACTTCCAATACCGCAAAACATCGAGCTGATAGCAGCGCTATCGAGCCTGCCTGTGCCAACTCTCGTGCTTCATCGTGGCGAGGATTATGAACTGCTATTTACCTTGCGACCAGACACGCCAATCGCTGTCGTGAATTCAATCATCCAAACCAGCGGCGTGTCCATTACTGAAGTTGGCCGTATATTGCCCAAAGAAGCGGGGCTTCATTTGATTTCTCCTGATCGTCAATCTCAGGCATTGCAGCCGACAGGATGGAATCACTTTCGAAAAGATGAATAATTGCTGTTATTGAACCTTATCTGCTTCGAATTGGTTTGCGAGGAGGCATCCAGACGCAATTCGGCTTGACTACCTCAACCTGATTGCTGTCCAAATTTGAGGCTATCCACACGGTGCAGGCCAAGTAACCCTGGTACTAAAAATTAATAGTATGATCCGAAACGCCGCGCTACTATATCTTGTAGCCAACAAAAGTTATTCACATCCCTCCAAATCATTTCTTTTAACCAACACCAAAAAAACCATTGAGAGATCACGCCATCAACCTGTTATAATTTTATAAATTAAACCATCACTTTTCTTTAAAAATATCTTGATTTTCTCGGCGCAATGAGTCGGTCGACATTCGTGCACAAGTTATCCACATCTTATCCACACCCAGACGATCTTAGTTATCATTGGATTTTGCTGCAATTCGATTGCCATGCCTCAGCTAATGGGATAGAACCCTACGCCAGGTCATCCCATATGTTTCAGCAACCCACCATCTGCCGGCTTCCCATTACCTCTAAGTACACGAATCGTTTTTTTCTCTTTCCGAATATTTGAAATCTCAACAGTAATGCTATTCAACAGATAATGCGGCAGAGTGCAAATTACGGATTTTGAATGGTCCAATTCCAGTCCAAGAGGTCTGGGTCTGTAATAAATTTCAATTGTCAAAAGTTAACTAAAAAAATATATGTCGTCTTATGCTACCGAAAATCTCCAGTCAAATTGAAGGCTGCCCAATACACGGGATGGACATTGATCTGTTCGCGCACGAAATTGATCGCTTGCTGCAGGGCTCGCGCGCGGGGCTGCCCTTCCTTCAAGTATCGGAAGAACCGCTTGATCATGACCGCGGTAGCGAGGTCGTCAACCTTCCAGAGACTGGAGAGCAGTGAGGCGCTGCCGGCGTAGATAAAGCTGCGGCTTAAGCCAATAAGCTCATCCCCTACTGCCACTTTGGCAAGACCGGTTTCGCAGGCACTCATCACGACCAGATAGGCATTCATCTGTAAATCAAAAATTTCGTGAGCTTCCAGCCGACCGTCATTTTCTTTGTCAGCAGTCAATAACAATGCCGAAAACAACGGGTTGGCTGCGTCAAATTCGCCATGACAGGAGAGCAGGATCATCCTGGCTGAAGCGCAGGAGGCCTTGAAAACTGTCTCGGTAGCCTGCCGGTCAACATAGGAAACCACCCGGGGATAGAGCAGCCGAATGCTCTCGATCTCCTTTTCGGCAAAGGGAAGCTCCAGTGCGGGATTCTGGAGATCGGGATTTCCCAATGCCAAAATTTCTGCAGGCCAGTTCGATTCTGACAAAAAGGCCTGCCCCTTGTTCAAACAGAGTTGCAGCACCGAGGCGCTGGGCGCCAGTGACAGTGAATAACGTTCGATGAGATAGCGCTGGGTGTTGTCCATTAATGCGGCAAATGGCAAATAGTGCAGAATACCATGGGGCACGATGACCAGATGGTTGGCAGATGCCAGATCTGCAGCAATGGGAGTTAACAATAGATCATGCAGTCGTTGAGAAATATTAATAACTGACGTCTGCTTTTGCAGCGCTTCTCGAAATGCGGTCACCTGGGCTACGAGATCGACCGAGCGATAGGGCTGCGATCGCCCTGAAACTCGCCGATTGGTGATGGTCCAGACATAAAAGCGATCTGAGGTGTAGAAATATTCTATAATGGCAACGCTATCCGGCAGGGCAGCCTGGACCTGTTCGATGTTCGGCGGCTCCACCTGGATCATACTGGCCAATTCGGCGTTCTGTTCTTTCAACAAAATCAAAAATTGCTGGTAACGCTCTTTGAGTAGCTGCAACTGCTGCATCAGGCCGGCCAATTCCTCCCGCTCCGGCACAGTTATTCTGTCACCCTTCATGAGAAGTCGAGAGATGTCGTTTTGCACGCGGCGCAATTCATTTTCCAGCAGCTTGCCCTGTGCCAGTTGCTGAGCATCAGACCTACCACCAAATTGGATGTCGCGATTGGCCAGCAAATCGATGAAGTTGCGCGACTTGGCTCGTTCCACCATCTCTAGTGCCTGGCCGGGTTGATTGAGCTGGAGATGGATATCCACCACATCATGATAGACATCCAGCTTATCGTCAATAAAGCCCGATTTGTATTCTTCGACTTTGATCTGGGCGCGCATGGTTTCGATGATGGAGAGCGCTTTCTGATATGCGTCAAGGCTTTGGGGTAAACGATTTTGTTGCCATAACAATTTGCCGATCAAGCGTCGACAGCGCCATTCCACTTCGGGAATGAACAATTGTTCAGAGAGATTTGCAGCCCGCGTCAGCGTATCCAGAGCCGCAGCGGTCTGGTTCAACTGCAAATACGTTTTTCCGATTTCGTACAAACACTGCACCGCATTGCGGCCATCCCGTATCTCCTGGCTGATGGACAATGCCCGACGAAAATAGATCAGCGCAGAATCGATTTTTCCTTGCTGAAAATAGATACTCCCAATGTCTCGATACCCGTAGCTCAAACCGCTTTGCGAACCAAGCGCCTCGTCAATGCGCGTGGCCCGCTGAAAATAGTTCAATGCCTCGCTCCAGCGATTCTGGCCGCGGTAAATCAAGCCCATATTTTTCAGGATGGCTGCCAGGTCCTGCTGGGAACCACTGGTCTGTGCTAATTCCAGGGCCTGACTTTCATATTTTAGCGCTTCGTCTAGATTGCCCAGGCTCATGAAAATCAGTCCCATGGTCGCGTAACCGATGGATTGAAAATGGCGATTGCCCAGTTGATCATAAATCGCCAGCGCCTGCTTTTGATATTTCAATGCCCGCTCATAATGGCCCATCTTCCAGGACACATTGGCCAGATACTGATACGCCAACGCCAGCCAATCCGGGAGGTTTAGTTTTTCAGCCAACGCCAGCGCCTCCAGTTGATATTGCCAGGCGGTCTGATAGTTGGCCAGGCGTTCGTGGCTCAACCCCAGGTTCTGGAGCACTTCGATGATATTCAGCGAATCCTGATGGGCTTGAAAAATTGTCAGCGCCTGCTCCTGATCTTCGATCGCGCGGGAATAGTTATCCAGCTTTAGCAGATATAATTTGCCACGATCCTTTAGCGCATAGGCCACCCCCAGCGGAATATGATATTCTTCGAATGTTTTGATCGCTTGCGAATAATATTGCAGGGCTTTTTCATAATCGCCCATTTGCTCATGGATTACGCCCAGACTCCGATACCCACCCGCGGTCTCGTCCTGCAAGCCTTGCTCCTGTGCCAGGGCGATAAATTCAAACTGGAATTTGATAGCCTGCTCATAATTTTTATTTTTCAAATTCAGATCCACCAAATTGAAATAGCCGCTGAGCAAGGCCTGGGCATCTTGGTCTGCCCGGGCGGCCTCAATCATATCCAGTTGATAGCTAATGGCTTTGTCATAAAGACCGCCGTTCGTGGCCGAATCGATGATCAGCAGTTGCAAGTTCTGAATGGCATCGGTTTGGCCCTGTTTTTTGGCCATCGCCAGCGCAAGTTCATAATTCGTCAGTGCATCGGCCCATGCGCCTTCTCTGGCGTACTGATTGCCGATGGCCACGCGCTGGGCAAATCGCTCCCGAGCAAAGATGAATTCCTGCTCATCATCCATTCCCTGGAACCCGATCAATTGATAGCCGGCATAAGCTGCGGCCGGGAGGTTAGCCCGCTTCATTTCGAGTTGAGCCCGAGCCAGGGCTTCGGCGGCGGGGTAATCCTGCAATAGCGCCAGGAAGCGATTCCATAAGGCGTGATTGGTCGTGGGCCAGAGGGAGACCAGGATGCCAGGCACACCAGCATACACCAGCCCGCGCTCGAATACCTGAAACGACGAGGTGGTGAACTCGGACAAACCATCGATGAGCAATAACGAGGCATTCAGATCAAAACTGTAAAGGTCGCGCAATTGAAAAGAAATGGCCCGCGGAATTGCACCCAGGGAAATCCTGGCGATCAACGGGTCGTGATCGTTGGGATTAAATGTCAGGTTCCAATAAACCACATCCGCCGATTGCGA
>JAPDQM010000123.1:0-12011 GCA_034505795.1 Candidatus Zhuqueibacterota bacterium | reverse complement strand
AGATTGACAACAAATCTCGGTGCTATCTTCCCGACAGCATCTTAACGGTTGCGGGAGTAGCAGCGAAGATCCCGGCATCAATGAAAGAGGATTGGATTTTCAACCATGAACCATTCATCCATTCCTATCGACGCAGGTGGGCAATGAGATTGCTCATTTTTCAGGTCGCATTGCTCTGGCTACTGGTTATCGCCAGAGCGCAGGAGATTTCGAGCAATGTCGCCAACTTCGATGATCCCCGAGTGATTTTCAATTCGCCCGCGGCAGTTGCATTTCAAGCCCAGGTTCAAATGATCGCCGGCTATGAGCTTTACTATGCCGGACTGGGAGCTGATGGCCTTCAAAATGGCTTCGCTGGTGTTGCTCTCCCCCATCACTCCCTCGGAACGGTTGGCCTCGCCGGTCAATACTTCAGCTCTGGCCTTTATCGCCGCAGCCAGATACAATTGGGCTATGGCTATCGATTAATATCCGGCCGCCTGAGCCTGGGGACAAATGTCGGTTTGATTTCGATAGCCTACGATGAAGGCAAGTTTCATCTGCTGGATGCAAATGACCCCGTTTTTCAAAATGGAACTTCTAAAAATTCACTCGACGTGGGAGCTGGCGTGCTGGCCCAATTGACCGATGGCCTCTACTGGGGTTTCAATCTTCAGCATCTCAATCGGCCAAACATCTCGCTGGTGGCCGACGATGTCCGAATGCCGATCACCTGCCAGACCAGTTTCATGCTTGTCAGTCGCTGGCTGAACCCACTCTTCCATCTGGAATATGCTGCCGATGACCTGAATTTTCAAGTGGGGCTGGAAAAATGGTTGTTCGATCATCAGTTTTTGCTGCGAGGCCACTACGATGGATTTAATGTTGGCGCCAATCTGGGCTGGAATCTTCCGCTTGCTAGCCACTGGCTGCGGCTGGAATATGAATACCGCTACCCGGTATCGGAGCTGAATTCGGTGGTTTCAGCCTCGCATCAATTTCTGGCGGCCTATCGCTTTAGCGGTAGCCGGCAGAAGCCCGATTTTCAGGTAGCCGTTCACCCGCCAGTACAGACCATCCATCCTGGTGAACTGACAACATTTACCATAACCATAACACCCATCGCCGATTTTGCTGAGACGGTCAGTCTCAGCCTGGCTCACTCCTCGCCCTTCGCACTGGCGTCATTCCATGACAGCCGCGTCTCGCCACCCGCAGCCACCGTGATGGTTCTCAAAACAGACAGCACCTGCGCTCCTAATCGCTATCATTTCCAGGTACTGGCTCGATCCAGCAGCCAGGAAAAATTAGTCCCAGTCGTATTGAATGTGATCCCGCGGCCACGCCTTTTTGCCGAGATTCGAGCGTCGGTGGATACCCTGTGGGTGAAAGAGACCACTCGCATTCGCAGTCGCGATCCGCTGTTGCCATATATTTTCTTCGGCGAAAACCAATTTTCATTAAACCCGCAGCGATACCGGATACTCAATCCAGAGCAACAGCCGCTGGCGCATTTTTCCTTTTCGCCCGAAAAGCTGCTGGACATCTCATCAAAATATCAAAATACGTTGAATGTAATCGCCAAACGGCTCTGGGATCATCCCGAAATGACGATTACAATCACCGGTTATAATTCGGGCTGGGGACTTGAGCGGGACAATTTGCTGCTTTCTCAGCGTCGGGCCGAAGCCGTTCGGGACTACCTGGTGAAAAATTGTAGCGTACGAGCGAAGCAAATTCAAGTCACTGCCGGTCAGCTTCCGCCTGATCCTGCCAGCAATTATGATCCTCGCGGAAGGGAAGAAAATCAGCGAGCCGAGATCACCTGTCCGCTCGCTTCTCAGATCATACTCGATCCGATCGTCACCGAGACCAGTGACATTGTGACGTCTGATTCGGTGTGTCGTTTCCACTTCATTGGCGCAGTAGCCGAAGCCGGATTGCAAAACGCACAGGTGACCATCTTTAGCGCTTCCCATGATACATTTCACATCATACATCTGCAGCCGACACTGCCGCTTGCCGAAGTGGTCTGGGATTGGAAAAACGATGCTGGCCAGAGCGTAGAAATCGGCCGAACCTATTGGTATCAGCTCTTATTACAAGATAAGCTGGGACAGATATTTCGCACTGCGGTACAGAAAATTCACGTTCAAAAAATCCGCAGTGTTGAACAGGAATACATTCAAAAAAACGTGGAAAAAACCCGGCTGATTCTTTTCAAGTACGATCGGGCCGATCTGGATTTGACGCTAAAATCGCTACAGGAGGAGTTGGATCTTAATGTTCAAAAGCTAAAAGAGCGTCCCGGCGCCCGACTTCTGATTCAGGGATTCACCGACATTATCGGCATTCCCGAATACAACCTTCGGCTTTCACAGCGTCGGGCTAACTCGGCCGCCAGCTATTTCCTCGATCGCGGCATCGCGCCGTTTCGCATCACCGCCGAGGGATACGGCATGGCCCGTGGCCTGATGCGCAATGACCTTCCTGAAGGCCGGATGATGAACCGCCGGGTAGAAATTTATATCTTATATTGAGCCTACCCGGGCCAATCGGAGCCAAGATAATTCACTACCGCTAAATTATTTTAGTCGCTATTAAGCAAACCGGCAGTTCGCAAAGTTCGAACGATTCAGGAATTCTCGATTTTTGCGAAAAGTCCAGGCACTCGCATTGGCCTCTTGGCTATCACCTGATCGTCAACTTTCGGCTGACCGTTCCCCCGGTTTCAGATGTCACTCGCACGGTGATTTCTGTCGGCAAGTTTTCAATTTGAACCAGCCAGGTGCCGGATTTGATATGCGGCGCTTCTTTTTCGGTTTCAGCATTGATCGGCGCCGACTCGCCTTCTTCCATCATTGTCGTCTGCGACGGCACATCGGTTGATGTGGGCTCGGCAGTTTCTTCCATCACCAGTTCACGCGTCATTGTTCCCTCGATCACACCCAATCGCAGCACCTTTGGCATGGATAAAATGTGAAGCTTCGACTCGTCGGCCTCTAAATACGCTAACACCGAGCGCACCGGCTGTTGCGCATAGCGGATCTTCTTGCCCCAGGCGGTTCTCGTGCCGATCGCGCCGATGTTTTCCACCGTCACTTTAACCTCAGCGATGATCGCCTGGTCTGATTTCAATTTATTGGTTCGTGAAATCTGAATCCCGCCATCGGGAGCCACTGCTGCAATCGCCTTGCTGGCGCCAGTTACAAACACAATTGGCCGAACTTCTACCTGTTTGATCACGAGTGCGGGCGTCATCTCTGCCAATTCCAATGCAAAACTGGCTGTCTTCAGACATAACTCTTCCAATCGCTTGCCTGCGGGAGGATTCTTCTTATAAAAATCTGCTCGGCCACCAATTTCCACCTGTCCCAATTGAGGATGCTGGTATGGCTGCCAGGCAACAAAACCACCTCCTTTAAGCTCCTGGTCAAAGAATTTCAGCCAGCTCATTTCGTCCCGCACATTCCATGGGATCGAATCAGCCGTTATGCGATATTCCACTGGCAACTGCCACAGACTGGGACTCAGCGAATAGGCTGCGAAATCACGATACGCCCAATCCAACAGACTGCCGCCCAAAGGGACGTTTTTAACTGCGATCTCCTCTCCCGGCGTTGCGTCAGCGCCGCTTTTACCATGCATTCTGAGCTCTTGCAGCCGGATCAATTTCTGTGCAGTGGCCGATGAGATGTTGTGCTGCTGCATGTACATCCTGGCCTCCTGCGTCTTGATTAGTTCCCGCAGATTGCCCATTTTTAGAATATCTTCGATATTGAGCTCGGCCGGCAACTCTCGCTTCAATTCATCTTCTAACTTTGCCACCTCATCGACCGGCGAAGGTCTCTTTTCCTGCTTATCAGCCTCTGGAAAACCGTGAGTCAGTTCATAGCCGGTCAACTGTGCATATTTTTTTCCCAGCATTTCATAGACTTTCAGATCCACTTTTGGCATTTCTTTATCAGATAGGTAATAATAAGGCCGAAACAGCTTGCCCGCCCCGGCCTGATAGACCAGCACAAAGGCAACATTAGGATGATCAGTCAAAAACGCCAGCACGGCTTCGCTTTCCGGTTCCGATCCCGGGTACATGCCAGATACTGGCCGCTCATGGTCCAGCTTCCAGCCGGCAGGAAAATTCAAATTCAAATCCACGCCACCGATGCCATCCTCATTGTACTTTTTATCGTTATCATTGTCAATGCCCTCAAGGTACATTTTGTAGCCGCTCGAACCGCCAGTTGGGTCTGTGGCTGGAATCATGATCCGGGAATCAACGGGGCTGATCTTAACGTCTCCTGCTGGATCTGGCACGCGCATCATTGTGATGAAACCATCGCCATTCAAGTCTTCTGGCGGATCTTCATCCAGCCGACCATCATGATCCTCGTCCACTGGCCGCCGATTGTATCTAGCCAATTGACCGATTTGCTGCGCTGTTGCATCATTGGCATCCGGATTCATCATTGGCAGGATATAAAAAGCCCGCTCATCGACAGCTTTTTTCACACGTAACTCACGTGAATAATTTTCCAATAAATACTGAATCGTGGCCAGACAGGCTTCGGTCCCGACCAACTCATCGCCTCGCAATCCGCCACCAATGAAGACCGCCGGCCGCTCTCTCACTGTGCCCGATTGCTGGCGGCTGATCTCCAACAACCAGATGTCTTTTCCCTGATAGCTTTTTCCAATCGAAACCAAATTTGAGATATCAGTATGTGCGCGATGAAAATCCCTCAATATTCCGACCATATCATCATACCGATGATAGCGCCTAAAATCCAATTTCGTCGTCGCGAGCACTGCATCACTGACGACGCAACTGAGGCTTATGAGAAGCAGAACTGTCAAAATTTGGAACGTTGCCTTTATTTTCATAATCAGTTCCTTTCATTTTTCTTCCGTTAAATCGCAGCACAGCCCATCCTGCCATTCATGCAGCCCACCCGTCGGGCGTCCAACATATTTTTAAACCGGCAGGCTACAGATCACTTCATTCTTTAGGAGACAATGCGGATAGGAATTTTTTTCGCCAGCTTTCCACCGCGTTGGGTGTCGACCTGAATCATGATATAACTTTCATTGGCTTGTGTGATTTTGAGCAGCAGCCGATAGCTCCTGGTCGAACGGCCATCAATGTAGCCGATCTCGATGTCATGTTTCGGCTCGGCCCTAAAATGAGATACCTTCTGGTCGAAGGCTGACGGCGGATCGGACTGTCCTAAAATTTCGATATTATCGCTGCTCTGAATGATCAGTCTGTCCGGGCGCACCGCTTTGATTTTTACCGCCTGGGCTGTGGCCGTTGGAATGACACCCCAGTTCTTGATCTCTATATCCAGCCACCCCATAACGCCGGTTTTCGGGATTGATTTTTGTCGCTGGATATTCACTGTCGACTCGGTGATTTTGGATTCAGCCGTGCTCGCGGCGGCAAAGCCATAGATCGGCGTAAACTCTGCCCTGGTTAATTCCAGCCGGGGCAGCTCACTGGCAACATAAAGATGAAAGCGAGTATTTTTCAGGCAATGTTCTTCCAGAAAACGGACCGGTGGCGTGCGACGTACAAAGCGAGCAAAGGAACCACCAATTTCAATTTCGCCTAATTGCGGATGATTGTAGGGCTTCCAATCCAGCCAACCTTCCCCATCCAGCTCCTCATCGATCCAGCGCAAAGCTTCTTGTTCAGTCACTTCGCCGTTCTCATCATAGTCGGCAGGAAGACCCCAGAGCTCGATCAGAAATGATGGCGCACCATACATAGCGTAGGTATAGGGCGGAAATTGTCCCACGCCGCCATTCAGGGTCGGTCGATAGTTCAAAATATGCACCCCGCGTGCGGCCAGAATCTGGTACATCCAGGCATCGCGCTGGCGATCCGGCTCCACGCTGACCCGCAGGAAATTTTCCATCAACTTCTTCTCTTTCTCTGACATCTCGGGTAATGCTGGCCCGCGGCGCATCTGACGCCGCTGAAATTCTTCTGCCGTTTCGATTTTCGCATCTTTGCCCAGCGCCATCATGATCAGATTGCCGCTATTATGGTAATGAAAAACCCCATTGATGTTCGGGTGATCTCGAAAAAACTCGATGACCCCTCGCGTTTCTGGCTCGGATAACGGATACGGCCAGCCATTCTGGATGCTATAATCATAAGGGAAATTGCGGGCCATATCCAGCCCGCCAGGAATATCTTCATTAATCATTCCATCATCGTCATTGTCAATGCCCTCCGTCCCCAGAAGGGTCCAGCCTCCAGGGGGCGCGTCAGGAGCTACCATCTCCATCAGTCTGGGATCATGAGGACTGATTCGCCAGCGGCCCAGCGGATCGCGCTTGCGCATTGTGGAAATTTCCCCATCTCCATTCAAATCCTCCTCAGGGTCTTCGTCATACAATCCATCCCCATCGTTGTCGATCGGTCGATAATTCCAGCGCGGATGATGCATGGTATTCGGCTCGGTGATAAAGGCATTCATCCCATCAGGATTCACCGACGGGCGAATGTAAAAAACGATCCGATCCACCAAATCGGTGACAAACGCATCCCGACCATACCGAGTGAGCAAATACCAGCAAGTATACAACGGGACGGTCATTCCATTTACTTCGTTGCCATGAATATTGCCATCAATGTAAAAGCCAGGCTTATCCAGCGGTTTCCCAGTGGCCGGATTATTGATTTCCATGATCCACAATTCTCTCCCTTGACGACTTTTTCCGGTCGAATGCAATTTTGCCAGTCGGGGAAATTTCTGGGCCAGGCCTTTAAGAATTTGGGTCATTTCCTCGTAATCGGGATAATGCTTCCAGTTGACGAAAAAGCTTTCTTCGCCATGACTGGTGCCTGTTTGCGATCGCTGCGCCAGCAGTCTGGGGGCGATCATGAACAGCACCAGTAGCACGCCACATGCGAGGAACACGCTTCGGTTCTTGCTCGAGGTTAACATCTCATCTTCCTCCTCTGATAAAAAAATTCAAGGTAGTCGCTGCCAGCCATGGGCCAAACGGATCAATAGCAGTTACCTTCTGGCTGATTCTTTAGGCTAGAGACAAAAACAACATGATTGACGCATTCTGTTAATTTCCAAAAAACCTGCTAAGCAAAAATGAGTATCTCCTAATCTATTGCACCGAGTCGAAAATAAACGCGCGGTCGCCGATCTCCGGACAAATCCACTGCTGTCCCCCCACTAATGACGACCGGTATTTTGCCAAAAACATAAAATCGATGGCGCAGTTCCAGACCGGTCGCATATCGCCAGGGAGCTGATTCAAATGGCATAAAGCGTTTGCGTTTCACCTGCACCAGATCCTGCCCCCAGGCTTTGCCAACATCCAGAAAAAGCGCCCCGCAAACGCGTTCCAGATACATGATCCACAACTTCAATCCCAGGTCGCGAATCATGGGAAAACGATATTCGAGATTGGCAGACACCTGCTGATCGCCCTCCTGCGATTCAGCCAAGCCGCGGATGACCTCTGAGCCCAGGGCAGTTCTCGCCTGAATGGGCTGCGATCCTCGTCGCAAACTGAGACCGCTTTTCACTGCCAGCACATGCTCCGAGCGCCAGAGCTCCTTCCGCAAAATGCTGTTGACGGTGAACTTCGAAAACCTCAAGTCACTGCCCAAATAACGGTCTGCCTGCTGGAAATACATGGCTAACAAATGCCCTGACTTTGGATGAATATCTTCTCCAACATCGGGTCGCTGGCGTGTCCAGGCATAGCCAAACGTGCCGTAATTGGTCCAGCCTTGCAGCAAAGGGAACGCCCAATCCCTGGTATCGATCGGTTTATAATCAGTCGCATTGATGATATTTCGCCGGGAAAAGGTAGCCCCTACCCACAGCACATGGTTCGACAGCGCATTGCGACCAAAGTTCACTGTCCATGACAACACCAATGATCCAGCGTAATAATTTTCCAGCAGCGGCAATGTGGTAACCGAGCTATCACGCTGCCGCACCGAAAGAAATGGGCCATGATCAATGGTCGTCTTATTCAACGACAATTGAATCGTTGGTCCTAACTGCCTATTGGTGTAATCAATCCAGCCGTGCCAGCGACTGCGATAAGTAGCCGCGGCCAGCAGGGTATGTTTTGCCAGTGGATCGGCCAGCAGGCAGATCGCACCAGGCTGCCAACCTGCTTCACTTTTATCCAGATACGGAAGCAGAAGTTGCGGACGGAATTGCGCCAGGCCATGGTATGCTTTTGTCGCAAAGGGCAAAGGATTATTTCCACGGAACAAACTGAGCGGCACAACGGGATGCTTTCGCTCATGAAATGGCAAACCTCGAACAGCAACAGTCGAGTCAAAGATATCCTCAGTCGTTGGCACCGGCTTCGTAACCACATCGATTCTGTTGCGATTTTCAAAAACCGTCACCGCCACTTGCCGACCGCCGGGCAGCCAGGTGGGATTGAAAACCCCGCCTGGCGAATCTGTTATTCGTTGGTATTGCCGACTATCTGGGTCCATCAGATATAGATTCGGGTTGCCATTCCGATATGAGATAAAGGCCAGTTGCTTTCCATCTGGTGACCAGGCCGGGTCCCGATCATCAATGGGGTCATCCGTTAATCGCTGAAGCTCGCCTCCATCCGGCCGCACTCTGCAAATATCGCGGCGCCCATCCTGATCCCAAATAGCAAAAGCAATCCATTGGCCATCTGGCGACCATTGCGGGCTGAAAACTTCGACGCCAGCGGGAAAACTGGTCAACGCCCGGACCTGACCATGGACCAGGTTCAACACCATCAAATTGGAACCAGGGCCTTGATGCATGACAAACACAAGCTCTAAACCATCAGGCGAAAAATGGGGATCGGTAGCGCGGGCATGAGTTGTCAGTCGTTCGATCTGCCGCGTTTGGACATGCAATAAGAAAAGATCATTGATTAGCGCTCCCGTGGCCACAAAATGGCGCTGGGAAAAGGCAATGCTTTTACCATCGGGTGACCAGGCAAAATAGCTATTCACATACGGACCAGCGACCTTGTGAAAAGCTCCGGTATGTGCGTTGAGCAAATAAAGTTCCGATACGCCGACATCAAAATCATCCACGCCGACCACGGCGATATAACTGCTATCCGGTGACCAGCGAGCCGCGTAGTTGCCCTGCAATGCGGTTTCCAGACGAGAACCGATTCGGACTGAAGGAGTATGACGAGAATAGCTTTGCTGATAATACAACTCGATCTCATTTCTCCAGGCTTTAAAGAGGGCATTTTCCGAACAGCCAATAGTTCGCTTCAAGGCCAGATTAAAGCTGATCGGAAAGCGACGGAAGTTACGGATGATGGCTGCAATTTTATCCGGGCCGTAGTGGGAGGCAATAAACTGCATCAACGACTGCCCCTGCTGGTAAATCAACCGCGAACCGATGTCATCAGTGCCAATGAAGCCGGTCATTTTTTTGTAGGGCAGCAATTGGTGATGATAGGCCACCACGCGCAGCAGCAATTCCCGATGCTCACACCACTTTTCCGCTTCATATTCAGCGACCCCTTCCAGAAACCAGGTAGGAACAAATCCCAACGCCAACAACTCCCGCCAGAAACCGGGAAAAGCCCGCAGGCCCCAGAATGTAACGATATGGGCGAATTCGTGGGCCACAACAGCCTGCAGCCATTTGATCTGGCCGGTCATATAGCGGTTCTCGCTTTTGGCCCAAATGGTGATATGATGTCCCAATGGCGTGGCCAGGCCATTGGAATAATCCAGGTAATCGGTAACGACAATCGGCGTTTTTTGTGGTGGCGTCACACCGAGATCAGCAGTAATGGGTAGGTAAACCGCTTCGGCGATGCCGGCTACTTCTCGTGCCAATGAATCGATGCCGTCATGATAAATGATTTTGAAGTGAGCGGTTTCAAAAAGTCGCCAGGTCAATTCGGGATGATTTCGGGATATTGATATTTGAGCAACAGCAGGCGCTGAAATAAGGCCAATCAAAATCAAGTGGACAATTTTTTTTAGCATAGAAGAGTTGCTCAAAATATTTGAAAAAAGTCAATAATTCAAAAATTAGTCAGTCATAGAATTGGCAGCACTCAGAATGAATTTATTGGTCTGAGCTTTCTGAGACCGTTGATTTCGTTTAAAAGCGGATCAAACTGATTTCGAAACCGCTGGTCGCAGAATTGAAAGGACTCAGAATTAATTTTTAGATTTGAATTTCTGAGACCTTTCAACTCTGAGTGCAGTTGTTGATCTGGCTGGCAGTGTCATGTTGTTTTTTGTTCCGGAAATACCGATCGGTTATTGCTGTTCTTGCCAGATGGCCAAAATGCGATCCAGGCAATGCTGTTTTTGTTTCAACATATCATGTTTTGAAGCACAGGATAGCTTACCAGCAGCCGCGCCCTTGTGTCCATCACCGACATTTAGCAGCCGCATGATTTCACCGACATCTTTGGCATGCTGACCATGATTTAAATTGATGCTTAGCGATAACGAAAAGCTTAGATCGTTGGATTTTGTTCCCCGGTAGAAAAGATTTTTGACTTCGAGCACGGCCAGGGCCTGGGGATAAATCAGATAGGCAAGGCTTTTCGCCAGCGAAGGCTGGCGGTTGAAATTGGTTAAATCCAGAATGATGATTTCCTGAGCTTTATCCTGGGGCAAAAAATAGCTATTCTGCCGGATCAATGACAGCATCTCCTCCTCTTCCCGCAAATAATGCTGGTACCGTTCCACTATTTCGGCATTTTGGGCCACCTCTGCCGCGCTGGTCTTACGCAACCAGAGCACCAATCGTTTTAAATAGCGCCGTTTTTCCTGCAGCTCATCATGTCGGCTGCGAATCGTGGCATCAATGATTTTGGCCGGTGTTTCGGTGCGCCATTCAGCGATAGATTGATAATTGAATGAATCGATCTGATCGGTGTCAGCTACCAGGGCGATCAGGTAATCTGGAAACGGCTGCTGCTCATGGAAATATTGAAAAATCACCCGCGCGCATGAGGGCTGCAAATCGAACTTGCCGGGAATGCTTGCCGGATCGATATGGCGATATTTTAACTCTTGCAGGTTCCCTTCGTGATGATCGAACCAGAGACCACATTCCAGCGGATATGGCAAATCACAGACAATATCCCGCCGGGTTATTGGTAACTCAGCACGGGCAATCGTATTCGGGCCAGCAAACACGATATGATCGATCTTGTAAACATAAGAACACAGCGTGGCAGATACAATACCATCAAAATCATTATGGGTGATGATGGCCTGGTACATTGAATTTTCCTTCCTCTTAGAACTTTGTTGCTGCCCAGATAGCAGCTATGCCAAGAAAATAGCTGCTGATGCTAACTGATGCCAATGAGCAGAGTTGTGCACCAGGATTGCACCATTGCCATTTGCTCAGACAATTGCTTTTTTTGAACGAAGATTTTTTACAATCAAAACCAGGCCCACGATGATAAGCCCGATAGGCAGCACGTAATTGCCAAATTCAATCGCTCGGAAGAATAGGAACAGCGCTCCCATAATGCCCAAAATCCCCCCGGGAATGAGCGGCCACCAATGTTTTTCGGGAGTAGGCATCAATATAAAATACAGTGCCAAAAAAGTCAACCCCATCGCCAGAAACATCAATCCCACTCCGAATATGCCATGGAAAAAAATGACCAGCGATACACTACCCACCATTCCTGCTGGAATAATTGCCCACCAGTTTGTGCGGTGCAGCAGATAAACCGCTAAAAAGCTGAGCGCAATAAAAATCATGAACAATCCTGCGCCGGCATCGCCTGCCAAACCGATCTGACTGCTGATCATCAGCAGGCTCAAACCCAGCATGATAATGCCGGGAATAAGCGGCCAGAATTGTGTGCGATGCATGGCAAAGTAGAAACCCATAAAAATTCCAAAGCCAAAGAAAAAAAGAAATGCAAACAACCAGGCAATGCTCAATCGAACTTCAATGGTACCTGTGGTAATCAATAGTAGCAGAATGCCAACTAAAATGATGACGCTCCCCCAGATCAAATTCATCACTTTTTTATCCATCTGTTCC
>JAPDQM010000122.1:0-12030 GCA_034505795.1 Candidatus Zhuqueibacterota bacterium | reverse complement strand
GGCAAGGACGACAGGTCCTGACTGCGAATCCAGTTCAAATAATCCGTTGCCGTACCATATACCACATTGGGATAGATGGCCAGCTTTTTTAAGTCCTCGATACGATTGATCATTTCCAGGCTGGGACCGCCGCCATGATCGCCCACGCCATAAAGCACCAGCATCTTTTTAAAGCCGGTATTGGCTTCGAACTGTCGCAGCCAATCCACCAGCGCATAGGGATTTTTGATTTCATTCACGTAGTCATTGGGAAAATAGGTCAGCAGCCGCGAGCTATCCGGAGCTTGCCACCAAAACAGACGATAGGGGAACATATTGGTGTCGTTCCAGCCGATCTTTTGGGTAATAAAGGCATCGATGCCGGCTTCGCGATAGAATTGCGGCATGTTCCAATTATAGCCGAAGGAATCTGGGTTCCAGCCGATCTTGATGTCGGCGCCCAGTTTCTCTTTGAAATAACGTTTGCCATACAGCAATTGCCGGGCCCAGGACTCGCCAGAAATCAGATTGCAATCCGGCTCGACCCACATGCCGCCCACAGCTTCCCAGCGGCCGTCCTGAACCCGCTGCTGAATCCGTTGGAAAACGTCCGGATACATGGTCTCCATCCACCAGTACAGATGCGCCTGGCTCTGCGTGTAGGTAAAATCGGGACGCGCAGCCATCATGTCCAGCACTGAGGTGAATGTGTTTTTCGCCACCTCGATGGTTTCCAGATAGCGCCATAACCAGGCACAATCGATATGGGCATTGGCATCGAAAACCAGGGTAAACTCTTTGGCAAAGTCATCAATGGGTTTCAATGCCCGGCGGGATTTTTCCAGCGACGCCTCGAAAACCATCGGAAAGCCATTTTTCAGTGCGCTGGCTTCGAGCAATTTGGTGGCTTCCTCCATCGTGCGCCGCAGCTTTTGCCGGCGGTCGCGCGGCACCGTGCTGTGATCGACCTTCAGGTCCAGTTGCACTTTGCCGGTTTTGAGATAGGTATCATCGCTCAGCAGTTTCTGGCCAACCCGCAGACTCATGATGTATCCCTCGACCTTATCCGCCAGCGGTTGCACCTTGTCCCACTTTAGCCGGGCTTCCAACAATCGCATCGGCCCACCGGTATTGATGGCTTTGATCGCCACCTGAAACGCCTGTCCGGGCCGAGGATTTTTGGTCAATACAAATTCACCAGTCCAGCGAAACAATCCTTTGCTCTCGCCATTGATCCAGCAAAAGCCAGCATCATCCACCGAAACCTGCAGCTTCATGACACCGCCCTGCACTGGCACTCCCAGAATCCGATCCGGAATTAAGATCGTCTTGCGCAGCCAGGCCGAATCCGGATAGATACTGTCCTGGATCTGCAGCATTTTCCATTCAACATCGTTGAAATCCGGTTTCCAGGCATCGGCCACCATGACGGTGGAATATTTCCAATAGTCAAAGCGAATCGCCAATTGATTTTCGAGGTCACTGCACAATTGATCAATGGCCGATGGTGCGGTTGGTTGCGCCACGCTACCATGGGCCAATACCAATAAAACAAGTAACGCCAATCTCGTTTTTTTCATCACACACTTCTCCAGGTTTGATGAGATTGCAGGAAAGATAAGCCAGGAATTTTTCGTAGCCGCTCACAGGCGGAACGAACAAGAAACGCTGCCGCGGTCACAGGGGTGATTATGGCGCCACAAGCTATGGTGGCGGATAACCAACACCATCACACGGTATCTGCTGCATGACCGCAACATACCCAAAGCCGTTTCAACAGCTTCCCGACGCCTACCTTAATCGATTACATTTTTTTCGGCGCCATCTGGAATCACTGCGATTAAAAGCGCAGTCGCTGGAGTTTCAGACAATGGCCCAACAATTAAAGCTCCGAATATTCCACATCGTTTACCAGATTCTTACAGATGAAGCGCCATTCCTCATTGGGATTATCAAATACCTGGTTGGTTTCTTTCGGTCCCCAGGTCCCCGCGGGATAGCCATACAATTTGATTTCGGGATTACTGCGCCAGGCCTCCAATATCGGCTCGATAAACGCCCAGCAAGCCTCCATGGCATCGTCACGGGCAAATAGCGTCGCATCGTTCATCAATGCATCGTATAGCAACCGCTCGTAAGAATCCGGCAACTCCGGTTCGGCAATTTCTTTGTAAAGAAAATCCATATTCACCGATTTGATATTGAATGGCGTGCCTGGCATGCGCATGCCAAATCGCAGCATGATGCCCTCATCGGGATGGATGCGCAGGATCAGTTGATTGTCATTATAACGGGTAGGATATTCTCGCGTAAACAGATGGTGCGGCGTCTTTTTGAAATGGATTGCAATTTCGGTGGTGCGAGTTGGTAATCGCTTGCCGGTGCGAATATAAAAAGGCACTCCACCCCAGCGCCAGTTTTCAATAAAAAATTTGAAGGCCACAAAGGTCTCCGTCCTCGACTCTTTATCGACATTCTTCTCCTTCCGATACGCCGCAATCTTCTCCCCACGAATGCTGGACTCGGTATATTGACCGCGAATGACCTGGGTCGGGACATTTTCGGTTTTCAGCGGCACCAACGCCTGGAACACCTTCATCTTTTCGTTGCGAATGGCCTCGGCACTAAACGTTTCTGGCAGCTCCATGGCAACCAGCGACATCAGATGCAGCAGCGGATTCTGAACCATATCGCGCAGCGCACCGGTTTGGTCATAATAAGAGCTGCGATCTTCTACCCCCGCGCTTTCGGCAGCGGTAATTTCCACATGGTGAATGTAGTTCCGATTCCAGAGCGGCTCGAAAATCCCATTCGCGTGGCGAAAGGCGAGAATGTTATGTACCGGCTCCTTGCCCAGGTACTGATCGATGCGATAGACCTGGTGCTCCTGGAAAAATTGGTGTATCTGGCTATTCAACGCTCTGGCCGAAGCGAGATCAGACCCAAATGGTTTTTCAAAGACAATTCGTTTCCAGCCCTCCCCTGCTCCCTCGTGCTGCAAGCCACTGCTTCCCAAATTGGTCGTGATCACCTCATTCAATGCCGGAGGAACAGCTAGGTAGTAAAGGATATTCCGATTGCTATTGGTTGCCGTGCTCAACTCCGTTAACTTCTCACTGAGTTTGGAGTAATCGTCTGCATTGTTGGGATCCATTTCCAGATAAAAAATATGCTCCAGGAAATCATTGAGCAGCTTTTGATTGACAGGCTTGCTTCTGGCAAAGATCTTGACATTGATGGTCATCTTCTCGCGAAACGATTCATCATCATAATCCGACCGCCCCAGCCCCAGAATTGCAAAATTGCGCGGCATCGCTTCCTTTTTAAACAGCTCGAATAACGACGGCATTAACTTGCGCTTGGTCAAATCTCCAGTCGCCCCAAAAATCGCAATGACACAATTATCCGGTTTTTCCATGATCGTTTACCATGCTCCTTTAGAAAGTGAATAAATTGCTACTGGTTTTATTTTAAAAAGCCCAAACCCCGGCAAATTCGCGCACGGCACCACCGCTGGACGATACGCCGCCGTGTTGCGTGCTGACAAGACGCGCCGAAATTCATGGCTATGTTTTGAGAGCTATGTGATCAAAATGCAATTTTAATCTTAACCAGATCAGTTGATAAGATTTTAATCATGCAATAGAATCGTGCGTGTGGTAAGTCTGATTCAATAATTCAGCATTGGGTAAAAACTGAAGGCTATTTTTACCACCAGGCTGTTCTTTTAACGCCTGAGCCCCAAAAAAGTTTACTTTTTAAGAAATTCTTCCCTTCCCCCAAACGGTAGCTAATGGCCTTTCAAAAGAGCCGATTATATTTCGATTTGCCATGTCCCATTCAGTATGACATTTAGAATATCCCCATTGTCGATGAATCCCAACGACTGCAGGAGATGATTCCTGTCAGAATTAGATAGTAATCAGTTCTCACCACCCAGGCATCGAAAGCCACGGCATCCAATCCTGGTTGGTTTCTTCGAAATAGAATTTTAGCGTAAGCCGCTAAGCAACCTTGCAAAAAATGATGAAATGATCTACTAGCCCACCTATGCGTTCGTTGGAGGCAAGCAATCGACCAACCTCATCAAGCCCTTACTGATGTCGCCCGAAATATGAAACCGAATCACCTTGCGTCCGCAATTGCGCAGCGCCTGAAAATCGCCCATCGCTTGTGCTAGCGCCAGCACTCCAAACGACAAACTGGAATCGGGGGAGCCAGCCGCATCCGGGATCGGCACATCCGTACCAAAATCAGCCGTAATCTGAATGAACCGCCCATTACCGCCGTCCCCTTTGTGCAGTTGGCCTGTCGAGTGCAAGAAGCGCGGGCCATATCCAACCGTCGTGGCCAGACGATATTGCACCTGAATACGCCGCCGCAGCATTTGCAACGCTTGATCGACTTCGAGAGTTGCAGGGATAAACGCCTGAATCGCCGCATAGCTGCGATTTTTGCCGGACATGGGTTGAGATATATCTTCAAAAAAACGTTCAACTGTCGCTTTCAAACTGCCGGCTCCCGGCTGGCCATATACTCGAATTCCATCTGCTGCGAAAACGGGTTCATCACCTGTTAGCTTTCCCGTCCCCTTAAATTCCCGAACCATATTTCGAGCTAACGCCTTGGCCTGCTCCACATTGGGCTGATCGAAGGGATTGACCTTCAAAATATGACCGGCAATGGCCGTTGCCATTTCCCAGCGAAAGAACTCACCTCCAAGGTCATAATTATCTCTTAACGTAATCTCTGCCACCGGATGCCCCTGGGCCACCAAGGCAGTTGCCAGTTCCGCTGCAAATGGCTCCCCGGCCAATTTCAAAAACACGAACAGTCGATCATCAGCATAGTCTTTGGCAGCAAGCGGTTCCTCATCCACCACCGGCAGAATACCCATCCCTTCTTTACCGGTGCTCTCGGCGATGAGTTGCTCCAGCCACGCACCAAAGGGCGCCAGGCTCGGCGAAATCATGATCGTCAATTTATCCCGACCCAGCCCGGCGAGTTCACCAATGGTCACGCCCAGTAACAGACTTCCAGCCGCATCACCAATCTGATCATTGTTGCTCGGTCGACAATTTTGGGCCATGAGCCGGGCTCGCTCTAGGAGCTTCCGCAAATCCATGCCCAGCAGTCCCGCCGGCACCAACCCAAACAAAGACAGGGCCGAAAATCGCCCCCCAATCGTTGGATCGTTCAAGAAAATCTTCCGGAAGTTTAACTGACGAGCCAGGGTTTCCAGATGGCTGTTGGGATCGGTGATGGCAAAAAAATGGTGGCCGGGATTGCCTTTTTTAATCGCTTGCTGCACGGCATTATAAAAATAGTTGGTTAACGAGATGGTCTCCACCGTGGTACCGGATTTCGTCGATGAGATGAACAGGGTTCTGTTCAAATCCAGGCGATTGGCGCAAGCCAGCACCGTATCGGGCACAGTGCTATCCAGAACCGTTAGCTTCAGATAGTCAGGCTGCGCACCAAATATCCGTCCAAACACCTCGGGCGCCAGGCTGGACCCGCCCATGCCCAGCAGCACCACGTCTGTTAAGCCCTCGCTACGAACCGCCTGCGCCAGTGCTTCGATGCGCGCCACGGACACTGCCATGGTTTCCGGACAATGCAGCCAGCCCAATCGATTGCTTATTTCCGTTGGCTCCGACTTCCATACCGTATGATCCTGTTGCCAGATGCGCGGCAGAACCTGTTCTCGTTGCATCCTTGCCAATGAACTGCGAACCACGCTTTCGTACTCACCCAGACGAACCTGCAGATTGCCAATAGCCATACTCGATCCTTTAAATGCATAACAGCGTTATCAATTCAACTTCGTGAGGAAGTATCTGCTATCCACCTCGATTTGGGTAGCGATTGTGGAGAAAATCTATTCAGCCTAAAAACGGTGCATTGTCAACGAAGACCCGTCAATTAGTGGAATTTAAATCCAAAATTTATACTTTGCACTGGGCCACGGTCGCATGAAGTGGGTCATGGAGTAAAGGCGTCAGCCTGTTCTTTTTCAAGCTCACGCCTTCTTTCGACTCTCATGAAACTGCTCTGGACCATCTATGCCGGTGCCCAGAAGCAGCGTTGTGGCGAAATTACTTTACCCTCTTTTTTCAGCTTGTTGATAATTTTAGAGACCTCATCTTTGTTAATGCCGGTCATTTCCGCCACATCGCCGGGCCGCAGTGGCTTACCTGCTTTTTGTAGCGCCGCCAGTACCACTTCTGCATTATCAGCCATTTTTCCTCCTTCACGGTTATCTCATTTTAACGGCTAGAAAATATAGCAAAAAAGATGTGGAGTTGCAATAGAAATTTTAGCTCAAAGTAACAAATTTTTCAGATGAATTTTCTTAACAAAATTCGGGTTAAAGAATTTCTGATTTTAAATTTCGGATTTCAGAATAGTTCAGATTTGCTTTCATTGGTGTTATCGAGGAGATAATAATCGCATCACCTGCCCTCATTTGGTCTTTGATTGCAAATTATGCCATCACTTTTTCAACCATCACCGCTCCATCGAAGAGAAATAGTCATTCAGGGCCTATTCGACCATTTGTATTTTTTGAACCAGTCCATTTTAAAAAACCTTTGACCGTCCCCCAAACGGCTATGTGCGTCAACTTAAGCATGCTTCAACGATTTTCAACTCCGCTAAGAGCTATCTACAAACATATCAGCCCTTCGGGGTTGTTCGGTGGACGCCAAAGATAAGTCGGTGGAGAGAAATCTGTTTACCCCGAAGTTATCAATCCATACAGATTCCTCCTTACAAGGATTTCTCGAATTGAACCTTTTCCAGACCCAACTCCAGCATGGTCAAAATTTCATCTGCCGATTTGCCATCCTGGGGAAAACTGGCAAGATTAATGTCCACCTGAAAATACTGCCGAAACTGATACAGTTGGTTAATGATCTTCCGTGCAATTATTTTAGCCAGTTTTAGTGGCGTGGCGGGCAGGATCACAATAATCTTTTGCTGATCCAGGTTGAAACTCATGGCATCCCGGAATCTCAAGAAATCTGAAATATAATAAATAATCGCTTTGTAGACGCTGACCATGACTTTGGTATCATCTATGGCATAGACCAGCGGCAGATTGGGCAGCTTGACCGACATCAGGGTGATTTCTTCCTTTTTGGCACGGGCAAGATTGATTTCATTAGTAAGCCGTTCCTGGAATTGAATGGGAGGAATATAGCTGATCTTGGCCTCTCGGAATGCCAGCGGGAGGTAATTCGTTTGCGCCACGACCGTAGTAGACGTTTGCGCAGAGGTCACCACGGTTGGCGCCTGTTCCTCAGTCGCCACCGGGGCTTCGATGGCTTTCATCGCATGGTTTAGCTGGATATTCAGTTGCCCATCATCAATTTCATAACGATAAAGGGTTGGGGCGATCAATTTTTCGCTCGGAAATTGTTTGTTGCATTTGCGACATCGGCCCCGCAGCGACGGCTGATTCATTCGCCTGCCGCAATGCTGGCATTCAAACAATAGGTTCATGGTTTGCATATTCACTGATGATTTCAAATTTACAGACCGACATGTTGGGCATGAGTAATTAAGCCGAATATCATATTGGAGGCATGAAGGACAGAACTCAACCAGCTCTACGAGTGCCTCCTGGGCTGGATCCAGGTCATCTTCGATCATAGGGAAGCGATATTCATGACGTTGCTTTCTATCAAAAAGCAGCAGCGCTTGTAGAACGCCACCTAGCGCCGCTTCCGAAGTCAGGTCATGGTTCAATTGATGGCTGGCCAATAATATCTCTTTGAACTGTTGTAGCAACAATTTTTCGTAGAATCCCCGGCTCTCGATTGTAAAGCGCTGCGCGCCCAAAGTTTTGAACGCACCCTGTTGCACCGAAGCATCATAATAATAACCCAAAAATCTCATCGCGGACAGGGCCTGGCTCCCGTCTTGATGGGTATCCGAGGCAATAATTGCAACCGGGGCATCGCCAAATATCCGATCTGGATACAGTTTTCGGATCATATCGGGCGGCTGTTCCCGAGGAACGCATAGATCCAGGAACACCAGATTGGGCTTGATTTTGCTGGTTGCTACCACCAGGCCCCGGTCCGCTGACCGCAATTCCGGTCCAGCAGTATCCGGTGACGATATCGGAGCAACCGCAGTGGCGTAGTGATAGCGTGGCAATATGACTTTGGATTCCATTTTCGTCTCTCCACAACCGTTATGATCAAGGAATTCATTGGCTACGGTCCCCCATCATCTTGGCGCAATAAGCAGTAGCGCACCTTCATATTGAGTCTCCTGGCGGTATCAATTACAATCTATATGCCAACCGATTACAAAAGTGTTATTGGCAAAATTACAAAGAATTACAAAATTCAATTTTGTTATTGGCTGTTATTATAATTGTTAGCCTTGAAATTTGTTAAAAAACCCTTGAACAATTTGTTCGGTCATGGAACACTTCAACGGGATGATGATTCAATGGCGAGACATTTCAAGCGTAGCAATCAATTTGGCTACATTCAGTTGGCAAGACATCGTGAAAAAAGGTAGGAGCGAATCGTTCTCTCCTGAGCATTGGCGGCGAGGTCATCCATTTAATGCGCAACGACAATGGACATTTGCCACCTTACTCTTCCTCGAACAGTCCGGTCGTATCAGGGACAACCAACGTGTCCGGGACAACCAGCGTATCAGGGACGGAGGAGGTTTCGATTTTCTGCTCGGAGACGGTTTGGCTTCTTTTCGCTGCATCTCTTTTCGTGCAACTGGTTACGATCAGGCCTATGCCGATGATGCATAAAAGTGCGATCGGGGTAGTCAACCAGCGTTTCATTGCCTCACTTACCTCCTCGATTGAATATCGTGATTTTGATAGCTATCGTCCCGTGGCTGAAGAGCTGTTGTTTTAATTATAATATAAAAATTTTTGTTTGGCAATCAAGCAAAAAAATGGTAACATTTTACTGACCGGTCGCTATGAGCGACCGGTCAGTAAACGCGTACCTGACTGACCGGTCACTACGAGTGACCGGTCAGTAAACGCGTATCTGACTGACCGGTCACTACGAGCGACCGGTCAGTGAAAAGCCCCCCCTGTCTGCACCTCGCATGAAAGCAACCGCTGCACATCGCTATTGCATTTGGCTAAAATTTTTTGTATTATCTGAATAATCAAAGCCCTTTTCCGGGCGTTAACTGACAAATGGATTACTTTTACTGACCGGTCGCTCCAAGCGACCGGTCAGTAAACGCGTACCTGACTGACCAGTCACTACGAGCGACCGGTCAGTTCAACGATAAATTGGTTTGAATAAATTTCCCTCCTGAGTGTATCAGTGAATGAAACATGAGTTCACTCTATGGAAGAACCGGATCTCGATGAACGCTCGATAATTCTCCGCTGCCAGCAAGGCGATCGGCAGGCCTATGGTCATCTGGTGACCAGATACATGAAACGTGCCTATTTTATCGCCCTGGGGCTGGTGGGCAGTCATGAGCACGCGCTTGACCTGTCGCAGGAGGCTTTTGTACGCGGCTATCGCTCGATCGATCGGCTAAATCCCGAGCAAAAGTTCTTTACCTGGTATTACCAGATTCTGAGAAATCTTTGCTTCAATCATCTTCGGGACACCGCCCGACATGCGCGTTCATTTTCAGCCATTGGTGAGGCGTCGATTCTCCAGATTACCGACAGCACTCAGGATATCACCGCAGCGGTGGAACGGCAGGAGATGATCGAGGCGCTCTGGACGGCTATCGAGGAACTGAAGCCGCAGGAGCGCGAGATGATTATGCTCAAAGATTTTCAAGAATTTTCCTATCAGGAGATTGCGGAGACGCTGGATTGCCCCATCGGCACCGTGATGTCGCGGCTGTTCCATGCTCGAAAAGCTCTGAAACAAAAGATGGAGACATATTTCCATGAGTGATCAAACAACCGCCAATAGCGCCGAACGGTTTCAGCTCCTGCTCATGGGGGCCATTGACAACGAGCTGACGCCTGAGCAATGGGCTGAATTTCAGCATCTGGTCAACCAGGACCGCGCGCGGGCGGATGAATGGAAACGCTTTGAACAACTGAAGGAGGTTACCCAAGCCATGAAATTCAAATCACCATCTCCCGAGGTCTGGGACAACTACTGGACCAGAATATATAACCGCCTCGAGCGGGGTGTTGCCTGGATTATCTTTTCCATTGGCGCCGTTATTTTATTGACCTACGGCATCTTTAAGGGGGTGGAGGCCATCATTGCTGACCCGCAACTCGAGGGCATCATTAAGATCGGTATCATCGCTGTCATTCTGGGGCTGGTTATTCTCATCGTCTCGGTCATCCGAGAAAAATTTTTCATTCACAAGTCCGATCCATATAAGGAGATACAAAGATGATTATCGCAACGTCAAGCACTATCGCTGGCAAGAAAATCGTGAAAACGCTGGGCCTGGTGAAAGGGAATACCATTCGGGCGCGACATATCGGCAAAGACATCCTGGCTGTGTTGAAAAATATCGTCGGCGGTGAAATCGAAGAGTATACCAAATTGCTGGCCGAATCCCGGGAGCAATCAATCGATCGGATGAGAAAAGCGGCCGAAGCGTTGGGCGCCAATGCCATTGTCGATGTCCGGCTAGCCACTAGCTATGTTATGGGTGCCGCGGCTGAGATCATTGCGTATGGTACTGCCGTGGTGATCGAATGAGCTGTGCCTGAACCCGAGCCAATGATACGTCCAGTTTAGCCTTTCATTGTTAAAGCAGCGAGCCCTGATAACGGCTTTGAGCCTGTATCAGGGCATTTCTTTCGTTGCTTTCTTCATTTTTTTCTATTATATTCCTCCACACCGCGGAATTATTTTTTAGGCGATGCCACCGCGAAGTATTCCGGGTTATGTGTCGCGGAACGGTTTGAGCATGTTCTGCCCTTCGCCATGCAATCCTCATGGATTCATTTCCGCGTGCCTGGTGTATTGCCCTGGCCCTGCAAAAAAATATCATAGGAGATTGATGTATGAAAGTTCTTTGTTCGCTGCATGATCAATTTTCAATGCTACTGGCTTTAATGCTACTCTTCCCCCTGGTGAGCCGTGGCCAGATTCGCTATCCCGATTTTTATCCAGAGCTCAATCGATTCTACTCGTCCAAACCACTGGGAGCCACCATGGCTGCTGGCAATACCATTTTTCGACTTTTTGCCCCCAATGCCACTGGCGTGACGCTGGTGACCTTTGCCACCCATGATAGCCCGACTGGCAAAGAATTTCCCATGCAAAAAGATCCGGATGGCGTCTGGGAGTATTCCTTGCCCGGAGAGCAATATGGGCTTTATTATGGCTATCGCATCCATGGCCGCAACGATCGCGCGTCTATGTTCGATCCCAAAGTTATTGTAGCCGATCCCTATGCCCGAGCCGTAGTGACCCGAAACGACTACCAGCATGCTGCCCGTAGCCTGATCGTCAGCGATGCATACGATTGGGAAGGCGATACGTGGATGAACACACCGATCCAGGATTTGATCATCTATGAAATGCACGTCCGGGACATGACGATCCATCCCAGCGCCGGTGTTGAGCACGCCGGCACCTATCTTGGCTTATGCGAAACCGGCCGAATCGGCGGATTGGACTATCTGCTGGATCTGGGCATCAACGCGGTGGAACTGTTGCCCTGTCAGGAATTTGCCAATATTGAGCCGCCTTACAACGATTCATCGGCAGCGAAAATCAATTCCTGGAATCCTTACGCCCGAAACCATTGGGGCTACATGACCTCCTATTTCTTCGCGCCCGAATCGTACTACGCCACCGATGGAAATTTAGCGCCGGGGGGCTATTGCGGTATACAGGGCCGACAGGTGACTGAATTCAAGGATATGGTCAAAGCCCTGCATCGAAAAGGCATTGCTGTGATCATGGATGTGGTGTACAATCACGTCTCCGACTATGACCTCAATCCCTTCAAATATATCGACAAGAAATATTATTTTCGCCTGGATTCAGTCGGTCGCTTTCTGAGTTACAGCGGCTGTGGCAATGATTTCATGACCGAGCGCCCCATGGTCCG
>JAPDQM010000121.1:0-12065 GCA_034505795.1 Candidatus Zhuqueibacterota bacterium | reverse complement strand
CGACACGTCCAGTCCAGCGACAGCCAGTTCCACGGTTCTCCGGTCGGCTAACAGCGTTGCGGCTTGAATCGTCACGCCGCTAATGACATAGCTGCTCGTTTTCTGGGCACTTGCGGCATCCAGATCTTCGCTGAAGCCGATGACAATTTTATCTTCGTGCGCCCGAGTCCATTGAACCGCAGGCGGGCTGGTATCGACATTGCCCAACGGACTGGCTTTAGTTAAACACAAAATCAAATAGCCATCTTTAAATACCGCGTTTTCCGGCATAAAATCACAATTGTTGCCCCCAAAAGTATGCGTCGCCTTTTCCCAGCGCGCCTGATCCCAGTCATTAAAATCGTCCTTCCATTGCAACGTAAAATTATTATTCGTTCCCATGTTACCCGAGCCCGGCGTATAACTGGCATAGCTCACCCAATCGTAACACGCAAAGACCGGTAAGGCCCGCTCATCCAATTTACCAGCCCAGGGCTCCCACGAGGGCGGCCAGATATTCATCATGATCTTCTGTTCATATTTAAAATCAGCAATATGTGCCTGATCCTGGCGATAGATTTCCTGGCCATCCACAAACCAGGCAATGTAATCCGGCGTCCATTCAAAGGCATAGTCATGAAAATCTTCATGAGTATTAAATGGCAACCATTGATGGCTATTGCGAATCATCTGTCCCGGACCGATCGATGTTACCTGGACGTCGTGATCGTATCGACCCAAAATTTCAAAATCGATCTCATTCCACGCGCTGGTCGAGGTAATTTCATGATAGGTGAAAAACGAGGCAAGAAAGCCATCCCCTTTCGGTGGCTTGTATCGGACTTCGAAGCGGCCATAAAGAAAGGCTTCCTTGGTGCGATACTCGGCGCCTTTGTAATCCTTGGCCAGGCAGAACCAGGCAGGCAGCACCAGGAAAATGAAAACTTGACCACAGAATTTGCTCATTATCGCTTCCCTTCCTAAAAGTCCAGTGACCGCCATTCGCTATCCAGGAATGGCGGTCACCGATTGACAACGTTTTCAATAACCAGCGCTTTTTAACATAGCAGCTATTGTATTCGATACGACTTCAGTTACTTGAACAGCAGCATCTTCCGCGTCTGCGTGAAATTGGCGGTGCTCAATTTGTAAAAATAAATTCCCGAAGTCAATTTCGCACCATCCACCTGCACCTGGTAGTTACCGGCGGGTTGAACCAAATCGACCAGGGTTACGATCCTCTGGCCCAGCGTGTTGTAGATCTCCAGTGTTACCTTTTCCGTTTTGGGAATGCTATAGCTGATCGTGGTGCTCGGGTTGAATGGATTGGGGTAATTCTGTTCCAGGCGATAATCCAATGCCACGGAAGGCCGCTCAACATCCTTCACAACGGTTACTTTGTTGGTATCGCCAATCCATGTCTGACCCCAGAATTGCGGCCCTTGCCAGGAATTGTCCTTGGCTATTTCTGAAAAAGAAAGCATGCCCTCGCGGACATTCTTAGCATCGGAGTCATGGATATTAATATCCATGGTGATCTTCATGCCATTTTGCGGCACAAATCGTTTATCGCCAGCTGCGCTGCCCACTAACAGCGAATCGAAGGGGATTTTGAACTCCACCGCCCAATCCGACGCTCCGAAATTTACAAATTCATAGTTCTCGCTGTCATTGGTATATCGGGTCCGATAATCAGGATCGCTGATGAGCTGAGTGGAAATAAGCATGAATTTATAATCCGGTTCTGCACCACGTTTGAAGCCTTCATGGGTTTTAGTGGTGTTGTACAAACCGATGTAGAATTCAATTACGTCATCTTCCCAGAAATTGCCGTCGGGATCGTAGCTATAAATATTATCGATGACATCGGCGGCAAAATACAAATTATCCTGATCCACGGCAACATAGCAGGTAGCGTTCAAGTCATTATCATCGGTGAACGTGCCCAGACTCCAGTTGCTTTCGGATGGTTTCAAAATAAATGGTTTGATACCTGTCGCATCCCACTCGCTCAGGTCGCCATCGGCCTTGAAATTGGCCGGCGGATTCATGGCAATGGTGGCAATTCCCTTGGCGATGTTGGACACGGCAGCGGAAGCCGCAAAAGGCCCTACATTGCCCGAGGCATCCTTGCAGGTCACGGCATAGTAATATTGCACCATCTTATCCTTCAACGGATAATAAATGAAATGCGCCTGCGATTGCTGCCCCTCCATCACATTCGCCGCCACAAGCTGAACGCCAGGGGCCTCGATATCGGTGATCGGCGTTTCAGAGGCATAGACATTGTAAACTTCATTGGCTTCACCGGGCACATCCTGCCAGATTACCAGATTATAATACTGTCCCGGCACACCAGCCACACTAGCAGGCGCTGCCGGAGCTACTACATCGATCACTGGATTACCGGTCCACCAATCGGTGATATAAATTACTTTACCGGCAATTCCTGATGCCTCGGCCATCAGGCCCAACACCTGCACATTAGACGGATTGAAATTCGTCGTATTGTCCTGATAGACCATTTCGCTTAATTTGAACCCGTAGCTGTGCCATTCATTATCGGCAATGGGTGTAAACACCGTTCCGACCTTGCCAGTGCCGCCCTCCAGTTGCACGCGCAAAGCACCGACTCCCTGTTCCGCTTTCATCTTAAACTTCAGGGTATCGGTTGGCCATTCGTATGCCATGTCGAATGGTGGATTGATCGTAAATCCCATCCCGGTCCAACCATTGCCCCATTCATTGCCTTGCACCCATTTCAAGGCATTCGTGCCGGCAATCGGTCCAGTGCCTTTGGCAACTTCAATGGTCGACTGGCCCCAGGCCCAGGAGCTCAACGTTGTGGGAAGATCCCTGCCGTTGAAAAATACAAAGTTTCGGTGTTTTCGGCCAACCAGCTCCAACTGGTCAAATATAATCGTCCCCTGGCTGACATCGCCTTCGCCACCGCCGCTAATCGAAAATTCAACGGAAAATCCTTTGATTTTATCGGTATCAAGCGTCCCATTGCCAGGGATGCCGGCCCACCCGGTCAGGTTGAATGCCAGCCCGCCCCAGGATGCATTAGGATCGTTAATCAAGGGAATCTGAAATTTTTTCCAGCCCGGCGAGGCATCCAGAATATTGATAAACGAATAATAGTATTCACACTCGCCGACAGTATAGGTATTGGCTCCATTGGGAGAATCACTGACTTCATGCAAACAGAAACGATATGTTATCCGACCGGGCAAGGATTGGGGCGTAACCACATAATACCAGAAGGCAACCGAATCGTACGCCGACCAATCGTAAACCATATTGGGATCTGGATGCCAATGCTCCAGCTTGGTATAGCCGCCCCAGCTTTCGGTATTGTGAACACTATAATCCAGCTTCATGGCGCCTGTTCCCTCATGGACCGGATTCGTCACGTGGCTAATGATAATCCAGCCTTTGTCAGAAGCGGCATTGGTATTGGTTTGATAGTGCTTTCCGCCGTGATTATCAAACCAGGCCCAATAATTGGTATCTGGAGAAGCCTGGTCGAACGAATTGATCATCTGCTGGCCCATTGCCAAAGAAGCCAGGCAGACTAACACAAACGCTGTTAACAAAACCTTTCTCATGAATTTCTCCTTCCAGTTTAGTTTCGTGAGTTAGATGGGTTAATTAACCTGCGCCATATAAAATCTGCAAGCCAGTAAATTGCCAAGCATAGAGCCGGAGTGTCTGCCAACTGTTGGCCAGAGTCATCTTATTTTGCTGCAATAGTCATTCGCCAGTCATTTTTTTGAGACAACTCAAACCGCAGGGGTTGTATCACCGACACCCAATACGATGATTTACGAACAGTTCCATCGCCGGCAAAGCCTGACCAAGACTTCATGCGACGCTAAGTTGCTTGCCATGTTTTTTTCGCATCACCTCCTGAAATCAATTGAAGTTAAATGGCCAACAAACAAAGCCAACCTTTCGTAGAGTTCATTTCGCTTGCCAATCATCAAATAGCGATTGGCTTCAACGAATCAACAGCATTTTCTGCGTGGCTTTAAAGCCGCCAGCTTGCAAGCGACAAAAATAGGTTCCAGTGGCCAAAGTGCTGAGATCGATCGTATAAGCATGCTTGCCAGCGATCAGATAGCCATCGTAAATGGTCTGCACAGCATTGCCCAACAGATCATAAATCGTCAAGTTTATCGTTGCTCCTGCTGGCAAATCGACATGCACAGTAGTGATGCCGTTGAAGGGATTGGGATAATTCGATGTCAGATGAAAACCCTGTTGCTGCAAATCAACTAAGTTACCAATGTCAGTGGTAGCATTTCCTGGCATGCTGGCATCCATCCAGAGGATACGATTCTGAACCCAACTTTTCAGATACCGCACTTCGGCCATATAGCTGCCGCCGATATAAGGGTTGGGCCACACATACGTGCCTAAAATCGGCCAGCGTTCGAAATTTCGCCGCTGTGCTTCATCTAATAGTGTCGCCAGCGAATCAATAACGCCATAAATGCGGGGGATACTGAGCACATCTTTGCGCAATAATTTCCAGCGGCGATTGATCTTGTTGACAAAATTCGAATCAGCCATTAATTTGCGCCACCAAAACGGATTTTCCCAATTGTCATCCTTTTCGAGAAATTCCACTTGCCAGCCTGAAACCATCGCCCCCAAATAGTAATCCGCATTGCCAAAGGCCAGATTATAATCCCAAATCGGTCCCATCACCAATTTGCCGTTTTTGCTGTCGCGATCCTTATGGAAAAAAGTGCTCAATCGATAGCCATCGATGTTTTTACTCAGTTCGATGAGAATAAAATTATCAACGAAGGAATCGATATCGATATAGCGAGAATAACCCACTTGCGAATCAGCGTACCACGGCCCGCTCATCACCGTTTCGAAGACAGTCATAAATGTTTTGATATATGCTTGTTGAGCGGGCACAATTTCGTCCTGATCAGGGTAATGATATTGATAAAAAATGCGCTGCCAAGCGCCTGGATACGGTAGAAAAGGTGAGTCCCAACCCTGGTTTTTGGCGCCATCGGGCTTGTCGATCTTGATGATATACCCCCCTGTCACTGCGTCGCCCTCGATATCTGTCGGCTGAAGTTTGGAAATATTGACACGATTACGGTCTCGCTTGATTTTTTCCATCAGTACATATACCCCTTCGTAACTACCATTGAGCACCAGTTCGCAATACCGCGTCCGGCTGGCATAACGCCCCAGATCATTCGATAATCGATATGCCAGGACGTTTCGCATGAGGGACTTATCGGTGTAAGGGGCATATAAAATCCAATCCTCCTCGGGAGGGAATCCCAGCAAAGATACTGTGGAATCATTGCCAGTGCGATCGCGCGTTTCGATGGCATATTGCAATTTGGGAAACCACCTGGTAGTTGAACCCCGAATTTCGATGCCAATAGGCCCATCGTAGTTGTTACAGGGATCAGTTAAATAATTTCGCTGGCCCTCGCCATTGTCGATGATGCCCATACGAGCAATTATCTTGGGCTCATCAGGAATTTCCTGGCCGAAGGTGTCGATAATAACAATTGGCAGGTTGGAAGATTGGAATTGAAGGCTGGTGGTATGCTGCCATATCAAGTTGCCCATGGTGGCGGTGGCAACCTCGGAAGACATCGCTTCATTCTGGCGTGGCGTGGCCAAAATTGTTGCTTCCAGAATCGCTATTGTGATGGCCAAAGCAAACATGTATACTGCAATGTGCTTCATTGCCTTAATCGCTGCTCCTGGGCTGAGCGTTCTTTTCAATTAACAAAAGCTAAAATGAAAAAGCGGCAACAATATACACTTTTTTGTTTTCCGCGTCAAGCATTTTTTTATAAGAATTCCTCAGAGCTGTCTTTTAACAGGAATAGCAGGATGAACAAGAGAAGCGATTGCTTTGCAGTTTGGCGCCCTCAAGCGCCTCTGGTTCAAACCAAAAATACAAGGTCTCAGAATTGAAAACAAAACTATTCCGAGACCTTCCAATTATGAAACCCAGATTTAATTATTCGCTGCAGCTTGTTCAGCTTGATGGCTTTGGCTAAGCATTTATCTGGAGCATCCTGCTCCCTTGCCTCATCGATCAGATCCGATTTAAAATTTTACGGCAATAGCAAGGCTACAAAGTCAGCTTATCACAGATTTGAACACTGCTATCCTCGCTGTTCAAGATACAAATCAACAAGGAGCATCTCCCCTATTTCATTATCCTAATGTTCATCGAAGCTGAAACGCGATAGGTCACCCAACGTGTTTATTCCGGCAGGACAAACTTGCCCTCCAGGCCGACTGCGGAGCTCGGCCCAATCCACAATTGAAATTCACCGGGTTCTACGACATATTCTAGATTCCAATTGTAAAAACCAAGAGCTTCAGCTTTTATCTGAAATTGTACAATCTTTTTTTCGCCTGGCTGAAGCGAAATTCGCTGGAATCCCTTCAGCTCTTTGACGGGACGCGCCAGGCTGCCCACCAAATCCCGCGTATAGAGTTGGACAATTTCGTCGCCGGCTCGCTGACCTACATTCTCTACTTCAGCGCTGGCGGTGATGATAGTCGAAAAATTTTCCTTCTGCACACTGATTTTTAAATCGCGGTACTCAAACTTGGTATAACTCAAACCATAGCCGAAAGGAAACAAGGGTGTGCTGGGTAAATCAAGATATTTGGAGGTAAATTTTTCGGCAGCCGGCGGTCGACCACTGTTCTTGTGATTGTAATGGATGGGCACCTGCCCCACGGTTCGCGGAAAAGTGACGGGCAGCTTTCCCGATGGATTATAATCGCCAAACAGTACATCGGCAATAGCAGTTCCGCTTTGCACTCCCAAATGCCAGCCTTCAACAATCGCCGGGACATGTTCCGCCAGCCAGGGAATTGCTAATGGTCGACCGTTCATAAGCACCACCACCATCGGCTTGCCCGTAGCGGCGATGGCTTTGACCAGTTCTTCCTGAACGCCTGGCAGGTCCAGGGACGAGCGAGAAGAGGCTTCGCCGCTCATCTCGGCACCCTCGCCAATTACGAGAATGACCGCCTTGGCGCTGCGAGCGGTCTTGATCGCTTCGTTAAAGCCTTTTTTCGAAGTACCGCTAATGTCACAGCCAGCGGCATAAGTGACTTTCTGCGGCCCTATTTTCGACCGTACTCCTTGCAACACCGTAATGACATCCTCGGGCTTGCCCTCACAACTCCAGCAGCCGAGCGGTGAGGTTCGGTCATTTGCCAACGGACCGATCACGGCCACCGATGCGAGATTTTTGCTAAGCGGCAGAAGCTGTTTTTCATTTTTGAGCAGCACAATCGACTTATGAGCGCTCTCCAATGCCAGGCTCAAATGGTCCTGGCTCAAAATTACCTCCTTTTCCAGTTTAGGATCGATAAATGGTTGGTCGAACAGTCCCTTCTTAAATTTAATTCGCAACACCCGGCGGACGGCTTCATTGACAAGCTCCTCGCTGATTTCACCTTTTTTTACCAGGCTTGCCAGATGATTGATATAGACAAATCCCATCATATCCATGTCGACACCGGCCACTAATGCCTTTCGACCGGCTTCGGCAGGATCGGCAGCGATGCCGTGATTAAGCAGCTCGCCAATGGAATTCCAATCGCTGACCACAAACCCCTCGAATCCCCATTCGTCCCGAAGAATGCGATTCAGAGTAAAGCCATTGGCGGAGGCTGGCAAACCATTCAATTCATTAAATGCACTCATAATTGTGCCGGCGCCCGCTATCACTGCCGCTTTGAATGGTGGCAAATAGACATCCCGCAACGTTTGTAGCGACATATCGACCGTGTTGTAATCTCGACCGCCTTCTGCCGCGCCATAGCCAACAAAATGCTTGGGACAGGCGACAACGGCAAAGGGATCCGATAGCTGTTGCCCCTGAAATCCTCGTACCCGAGCCTGCGCCAGGACCGCGCCCAGGTAAGGGTCTTCTCCTGAACCCTCGGCAATACGTCCCCATCGAGGATCACGGGCAATATCCACCATGGGCGCAAAGGTCCACTGCGTACCGCTAACTGCGGCCTCTTTCGCCGCCATGGCTGCTGTGCGAGCCACCAGCTCCGGGTCCCAACTCGCCGCCTCGGCCAGCGGAATCGGCACAATGGTTCGATAGCCATGAATGACATCATTTCCTACGATCAGGGGAATGCCAAGGCGGGATTCGTTGACGGCAATTTTTTGCAGCTTATTGTACAGCTCCGCCCCACGGATGTTTAGAAATGAGCCAACCTTACCTTCGCGGATCAGTTGCTCATAGCCAGCCACTGTACCGCTGATCTGATGTAACTGCCCAATTTTTTCCTCAAGCGTCATCTGCTGGAGCAACGTTTGGATGCGCGCTTCATAGTCCGGCTTAACTCCGGTATCCTGTGCAATCAAGAAAGGCGCCGCGACAACGATGAATAATAGCAGAAACAGACCTCGGATGAATCGCATATTTTGTCTCCTCTCGGTTTGCTGGTGATTAAAGACCATTATTTGAGATAAATCATTTTTCGGCTTTGAATGTAACGATCAGTTCCAGTATTCGCTGTGGCGACGGCAAAATATACCCCACTGGTGAGCGTTCCCGCCACCTGCCAATCGACCCGATGTTCGCCCGCAGATTGCGGTTCGTTGACCAGCGTGGTCACTCGCTGTCCCTGGGAATTGTAAATGGCAATGGTGACCCAGGCCGGAGCTGGCAACTCGTATTCCAGCAAAGTCATTCGATTGAAGGGATTGGGATAATTGGGCCACAGGCGAAACGGCCGCGGATGATTGCCAGCGTTGTCAATTCCCGTTGCGATAGAGTTGGCGCGGCCTGGTGTGCCCCCGAGCACAAAGCTGCTTTGCCAATTTTCCGGCTTCGTATTATCCAGCCATGGTTGCTTCAACTCCAGTGTCACGCCATTGCCATCCGCGGCAGTCGGCCAGGGTGCACGGTCGGAGTAACGCAGAGAATCAACCATCCCGCCCTGTGGGTCGCAAAGCCGCAACAGTTCGCCGTTCCCATCCAGCCCAAAGGAGAAATCCCCCACGGCATTGGCCACTTCAGGAAAGCAGGTCGAAAATTGGTGCAGATTTTGACATAATACCAAAAAGCCGTTGCCCTCAATCACCGTATTCGCCGGCAACCGAAATATATGATCATCATTTCCATCTTTGAAGGTCCAACCCGCAAGATTAAGCAATGACTGACTTTGGTTGTAAAGCTCTATCCAATCCCCGGGATTCAAATCGGACGCTGAATGATAATTGATTTCGTTAATGATAATGGAGTCCGTCAATGTTGGCGCCGCCTCGAATTCTGCAGTGATGGACAGATCGCTGGTGGGTGTAACAGCGATACTCGAGCTGCCATTGCCAATCAATTCCGACGACCATTGGCGAAAGCGAAAACCAGGGGCCGGAATGGCCTGCAATTGAATGGGCACATTCTGGAAATAGAAACCCTCCCAGGGTAAATTAGCGATCAAGAGGGAATTTAGCCTGACGCTGCCGCTGCCCGCTGGCAAGCATTTCACATAGATTTTCGCGAATCCTGGCAATTGAAATTTTTGCAGCAAATGGGCTTTGACAAAAGCCCCCCGCTGATTGGAAAATTGGCGCAAGACCTGGATATTGGATTCCCAATTTGTGGCCGAATCCCGCCATTTCGTCCGATGGCGACTCATTTCGGGCGCCAGAATTGCACGCAAACTATCAATGATATGAACGACCCGTTCGGCCCTGAAGGTCGTATTCAAATGATCAGCGAACCGATTGATGAATTGGATTTTAAACCGCGGGTTCTCCAGTAATTTGCGTAACAAAAAAGTGGACCAGGGTGGATTGGGCCAATCGGGTCCATTGGTGGCCAGGGCAAACTCCAGCGTGTTGTTGCGATAATTTTCCGAATTGTACAGGCCAAAACCAAAATCGGTATCAAACATAATCCAGCGCCAACGACCGTCCGGCGATTGATGGCGCCAATATTTAAGATTATTGCCAGGCCAGTCGGTGTTGTCATAATAAATTTCTGCGATCATGTAATCCAGATAATTGTCCAGATCCATCAATTTGGCCACTGAATCGTAGGTGGCATCAGCCCGCATATTGGTCGTGGCCAAATAGTTACGCAAAGCAATATAGCGACTGGCATCGCCCTGAATAACATCAGCATTGTTTTCTAAAAAATCAATTCGATCTGGATCAATGCCATGATGAGCTGCGATATAATGCTCATTGATCTTCTCACGAATATTCAAAATACCCCAATATTCGCCATTGAGGAAAACAGTAGCAGGCCGATATGCTTGCAAATCGACATTTGTCCCCAACAGCAACGTCTGCATCATGCCATCCCGCATGAATGTAGAAGTCCAATCATTGCCAGAATTTCGCAAGACGAAAGATTCGAACGACTGAATCGGCAGTGACGGAAAAATAGGATATTCTATTTTATTAGCACCATATTTTTCCCGCGCATAAATGGCCAGCGATTTCTGGGCGTGGCCGCGTGACCAGCCACCATATATCTTCATGCCGGCATCCAGTCGAAAACCAGGCGCACCCGAAGGCTCATAAAACTCGACATGCACTGGCTTTTCCCAGTCCTGCCAGAAATTAGCCCCAAAATAGGGAAAACTGGCCTCTGCGTTTTTACCCTTGACATAGATGCCAGTATTTTCATCCCATAAATTGCTGGGATCGGTGATCAGCGAAACAACTGGCAACCGGAAATTTTCGCCAATAAAGTAAGTATGCGAAATAATGGGGCCGGGCATCGCACCCCCGGCAAACTCCCTTGCCCGAATCACGGTCGTCCTGTTGATCGTGATGGGGCTCACGTAAAGAGCAGAACTTGCAGTTGGCTCAGCACCATTGGTCGTGTAGCGAATGGTGCTGCCCTCCAGACTGGGCGTTAACGTTAGCACTACTGGAGCGGAGTAACAGCCGCCCGGCGAGGAAAAGGTCGGTCCCGTGATGCGAAACGAGTACGCTGGCGTGGTATTGGCTTTTTCCGGAGTTGGCTGAGCAAAATAAAACCATGATCCAACACCATCCGGTTGGCGTCCATAGGAAACATCTACCGGCAGCGGCGGCAATATTACCTGATCGAACACTTGCCCGGCTGCATTTCGGAGCGCAATCTCTTCTCCAGCAGCGCTGATTTTGAAATTGGTATGCAGGTGCGCCAGCAGCGGTGGCAAGAATGGGGCAACCCCGCGCCCTGGAACTACCAGCGGCTCGGTGCTGGCCAGCGTTAAAAACGGAATGATCGTAAGATCAGAGGAATTGATGTCATTATTGTGAACCTGGATCGCCAGTACATTTCGGCCCGGGCGAAAAATGCTGGAGAGATTTTTCAGTTCAAACTTTTCAGGCAAACCACCCTGGTACATCGCCGCTTCTTTGTAAGTGGCGGCCGGCTGGTTGTAGGCAGGGTGATCTCCCGGGGTGCCCAGGTTGGCCCGGCCAATTTCGATATCGTTCAGGTAGGCCACAAAGCCGTCGTCATAGTCCACATGCAGCCATGCCTGACGAATTGTTTCAGGCTTGTCGATGAAAAACGTTTTGCGGATATAAACCGACCATACCTGCGGAACAACAGTGGCATCATCGTTATCGCCATAGCCAAAGCCGCTGGAACCGAGATACCAGCCAGAATCGTCGAACTCCACCGAGCGCCAATTGGCAGGCGGTTCGGAATTGCCGAGACGATAGCGCCAAACATCGCCCTGGCTAATGATGGTTTCCCACACCAGCCATTCCCGTCGATCCTTGCCCGAGGCAAAAATCAGTAGATATTCTCTTGGGCGCAGGTGAATTGACGGTAGTACCCACTTGAAGGGGGTACTACTATCATCCGAGAGACCAAATCCAGTCAGATCTACCGACGATGTTCCATTATTGTAGAGCTCTATCCAATCCGGGCTATCACCATCCTCGTCTTGAATCACCCCCGAATTTGAAGCCACCACCTCATTGATGGTGACAGATTGGGCTTGCCCATCGCTGATAGCTATAAGAAAAATGGATGCAAAAATAACGAACGAAGTTTTCATAGGTCACTTTTGTAGAATCATGGTTCTGCAGCTCT
>JAPDQM010000120.1:0-12074 GCA_034505795.1 Candidatus Zhuqueibacterota bacterium | reverse complement strand
GACAGAGATACGATTATCGGCAAAGTATTTTGCAATCAAACTTTGGCTATTGTGACTTGTCATTGGTAACTTTTTAAAGCAGGATTGTCGCTGGCTTCGGGACGTGCCTTTGATGCTATTGGGAGGAAATGGTCCGGTCAGGTGCAGAAGAAATCGCACGCGCGATTTTGAAAATGAATCAACCATCAATCACTTTGCTCAATAGCTGGCTGAAATGAGGATCTGCCGTTTAGTAAATTCCAAATGGTGATCCAGTTGCATTTCTCAGGCTGAAGGTATTTCCAGCATAGTTGGGATCGGCCTTAAAAAAACATGACCGTTATTCGTCGACTGGCGGATAACGGTCATGTCTGCAAATGTATGGGTAGGCGTTACATCAATTTCAACATCTTTTTGACGAAAACCTGCTGGAAATTCTCCCCATGAAGCGTGAGCTGATAGAAATAGATGCCGCTGGCTACCGGATGGCTCTGGTCATTATCGCCGTTCCAGATGACCAAATGTTGCCCGCGTGGCTGGGTGGCATTGACCAGTGTCTTGATCTTCTGACCGGTTAAGTTAAAAATCTCCAGTTGAACGCGGCAGGGTTTTTCCAGGGAATAAGTAATCTCGGTCGCTGGATTAAAAGGATTGGGATAATTCTGTCGTAAATCGAAAGATAATGGTTGCGCCACTGGCGGCTGGTCTTCCGCTACCGCCGTTGGCGGGGTGAACAGAATTTCGACGTCATCAATATACCAGCCATATTCAGTGACCGCGCCGTCCGAGCCGAAATGAAAGCGAATTTTAATGGAATGGTTGGCATAGGCAGAGAGGTCGAAAAATTCCTGCTGCCAAAAATTGCCATTGGTAGCTGGTCCGCCGAAACATGGTTCATTGCCCAGATAGCCATTGTAGGGATCGACAATGCCGTCGTAGCCGCCTTGAGGATAAAGGATTTGAAACGGCCCGCCGTCCACAGATATTTTCACATTGCCGCCATCCCAAAAAGCGTTATCGCTGAATTCGTTTTGATACCAATGCCAGAAAGTGAGTTTGGCAGAATCTCGATCCGCCAGGGAGATCGATGGTGTCTCCAGGATGGATTCGGTAACATCGGTGTAGTTACCCTCGAGGTTGGTGGCCCAGACTCGTGAGCCCGAGTGAGCGGATTTCGGACCGGAGGTGGGAGTACCCCATTCCCAGTCGCCCTCACTAATCGCCGCGAAGGAGGCCTCCAGTTCGAAGTCATAAAGCAGACTGTTTCTGATGTCGAATCGATAGAAGCCGGTTAGTGGCGATCGGGCTTGGTTATGCTGTCGGGAGTTATCGACAGCGACGATTTTATATTCATAGTAATCGCCTACATTTAAGCCTACCGGAATAATGGTTGCCTGAAACTCATCGGCTGCGGCTGCTGGTAGCATCTCCAGGCTATCCAGCTCTCCCCCATTTTTACGATAAAGCAGTTTGACCTGTGACACGCCGATGTTATCGGTCACTTTCGCCCTGATCGTAAAACCCTTGGCGAAGATCGATTGGGCGGTAATCGGCGTGTGGGAGATTACTGGTGGCACCAGATCAGCACCAATACGGATGGAATAGGTGGCCATGGGCGCGCCGCGGGGCATCCAGCCAGTGCGACCTTTCTGATCGGATGCGCTCAGGCAATAGTAGATTTTCTCAGCGCCGGGGAAGCCAGGAATTGCTGCATAAAACTCGTTGGGATTACCTGTGGGCTGTAACTGGACCGAATCAAATGGCGCAATACCAGTGGCATTGAAAAAGACCTTAAACGTAGCAGTATCCAGCGGCACAGGCGTAGTCAGCAAGATGGGCGGCTTAATCCAGGCGAAAATGGGATATGGACCGGGATTCTCGGTCTCTTTCAGTGGTACGTGCTCGATGATCGGTTCTTCGCCAGCGGCAAAAGCCATGAAAATATTGGGCCCCATATTTTCATCAATCAATTTTGGGATCAGACTGGTATCCGGCCAGAACGATCCCTCTGCCGAGCTACCGACTTCTGGCGTGAAGGCAAAGATCTTGGGCTTGGTGCCTTGCTCTCCATAAAGCCAGTCATCGGTATCGCCGCTAACGAGGTAGGAAAAATCATTGCCATTGGCCGGGGTGTAGCCATTGTAGGCGACACAGCTATCAGCCAGGGCCACGAATTGAGGATGATCGGGGGTATCTGGCTCGATTGAGGTGTAACCCCAGGGAAAAATCCACCAGCGACCATAACTATGATAGGATAGGCTGATCACAAAGCGATGGGCTTCCACAAAATTTTTGATGGCCTGGCTCTCGGGTTCAGAAAACGCATAGGGGCCTCGGTAAACATCACTGCCAGGATCGCTGCTGGACCCAACATCCAGGCCCCACATATAGCCGAAATTACGATTCAAATCAACTCCATCATAATAGGAATCGAACATGTGGTTATTGTTATTGTCCCGTTTATTCTTGCGCCAGGCGATAGGTCCGCTGAGCCATCCGGGGTTATACGTTCCCGTAAATACATAGACCCGGCCGTCTGGATTGATGGTAGGAATCAACCATAGCTGTCGATGATTCACGAGATAAGTGGCACGGGCCTCGAGATTGTACTTATCAATCAGCCAATGCATGAAATACATGATAATTTCGGGCGTAATCATTTCTCGAGCATGAATGTTGGCCATGAATAGGGCCTCGGCCTCATCGGCTTCTTCGATGGACACATTATCTGAAATTTTAATCGCCCAGATGTCGCGGCCCTCCCAACTTTTGCCCAAACTTTGCATCATGGCCAGATCGGGATGGTCATTTTGCAACTGCTGCATTTCCTGCACCATTTCCTCATAGGAATGGAAGGGGTCGAAATAGTTGGAGGTGCGTAACTGCTGCTCGAACGCTTCGAGATCATCGATAATAGGCTCGCTGGAAAGTCCCAGCTTGTGGATTTTATCGAGTTGTTGCTCATCGGCGATGACTTCAATAAATCCCTGCTGGCGATTTTGATAGGTAATATCGAGCTTCAACTGGCCCAGAGATTGTATGGTGTTCGCCGATTTACCAGCTAAATCAATGCGCACGAATTTTACTTTGTTGGCGGCGAAAAGTCCATGGCTGACCACCATTATCACGACCAACAGTGCAATCCAAAGTTTTCTCATGATCTGTTCCTTTCAGTTTATTCATACACCTTTAATCGACATCAAAATAAGAATCTATCAGGTAATCACTCTCCTTTGAACCACTGGCTTGCGAATATTTCTGTGAGCTTGCCGCTGCTGGCATCGACCACAAAATCGATATCAGCCGCATACATCAAATCGGCTTGATGTGATGAGAAAATCAGCACATTTCGCTGCCCATCCCACCAGATATCCCAGTCCGGATTGTCTGCGAACTGCAGCTTTGACCCTTCGATTCTGGAACGGGTTTGCAGCTCGAGCTTTAGCTGTTGATAATGCCGATTTACCGCGGCCAGGATTTTCTGATTATCCTGTTGCAGGCGAGAGGAGCGAACCTTTAGACAGCGATAGTGCTGGGTTTTGTTGACAAAAGGATAGGTGATCGATGAATCCAGCACGCGCCCCTGAATTTGAATCAGGCTGCCATGAGCATAAGCCAGCGGCGTTGACAGAGGAATGAATAGTTTTCCGTTCTCCTGGGAATAAAAGCAGAGAAGCGGATGTTTGCCCACAACATCCAATTTGGCATTGTAGATCCCGATAGCTTCAATCACTGAATCGGCTCTGGCACGTTCGATGGCCGAGCGGCCCGAGGTAGCTCTTTGCGGGATAGAATGAAAAAATGATTCGCCGATGCGGATGGTGTAGTGCCGGGAAGCGCAGGTCAGCATCCCGATTACACTAAGCCCGAGCGCTACGGGTCGAAAATCCATGTTTCACTTCCAATATTCAGGACTAGTTGCTCGACCAGAATATACAACACGGACATCACAATATCAACTAAAAAAATCCCTTGACATATTAATTCTTTTCTGCTATATTGGTCCGCAAAATTATTTGATAGTGTCAATTATTGGTATTTGAAATTAAAAGCAGGCTTAAAATTTTTAACCAAGAACAATGCTCTATCCCGCGAATAAAACGCTCTGCATAGAATTAGCCGGAATGATTGCCCGGCTATTTACCAATTGCAATGAAAAAGAATCCCGTCATGCAGCCCAACTTGGCTTATCCGTGGTTGAATTTCGCTGTCTTCGTGCCATTTTTGAAAACAAACATTTGACCGTCAATCAATTGGCGCAGGCGATGTCCCTTACCAGCAGTCGCATTACTCGCATCATCGATGAGTTGGTGACCAGGAAGCTGGTGAGCCGGATCAACGATAAAAATGATCGTCGGGTTATCAACCTGTCATTGACTCCCGAAGGCGAAAAATTAGCGCAAAAAAGCATCGACCATTACCTGAAGATTCATGAGGAAATCATCAAGTATATTCCAGCGGAGGATCATCGAGCAATGATTAAATTGCTTGAGAAGCTTAATCGCAGCGTGGAGCACTGGCTTGAAACAGAATAAGTAACCAAATGAACAAAATTTTCAAATCAATACCTTTTAATAAGTCGGATTGGCCAAGTAAGCGCCTTGATGAATGGTTATGACGGCCATTCCCAAATCTGACAATCATTGACCAAATAAAATGATATCGCTTAATAAAATTCGAGAGGAAGGAAAGATGGCAAGACTGACGAAGAAAGATGTCGCCTGGTTACAAGAGCAGTTTGGTAGTCGCGTATTGTTCGATAAGGTTGAACGGGTGCTGTATGGGCATGACATTGCAGCCATGCCTAAGTTATTCAAACCATTGATCGGCAAGACAACCCCTGATGCAGTGGTTCAGCCGGAAAATGAAGCAGAACTGGTGGCACTGGTGCAATGGGCGGCAAAGCGCAAAATTCCCATCACGCCTCGCGCGAAAGCATCATCGGGCTATGGCGGCGTGCTTCCGACACGAAAGGGCATCGTGGTCGATTTCTACCGCATGAAAAAGGTGCTGGAAATTAATCAGAAAGACTTCACCGTGACTGTTCAGCCCGGCATAACGTGGGAGCAATTGGACAAAAAGATCGACACGAAAGGAATGATGCTACGCCTTTATCCCTCGAGCTATCCCTCGTCATCAGCCGGCGGTTGGTTGGCCCAGGGTGGGGCGGGATTCGGCTCGTACGAATATGGCTGGTATTCGGAAAACGTGGTCTCGGCGCGTGTTGTACTGCCCAATGGTGAAGTGAAAGAATTTTCGAGTGATGAATTGGATCTCATTGCCGATGCCGAAGGCATTACGGGGATCATCAGCCAGGTGACGCTGAAAGTTCAGCCGCTCACCAAAATCGATGTGGTGGCGGTGGCATTTGCTGATCCTGCTAAGCTTACGGCTGCCATGAAAGAAGTGGTTGCCAGCGATCTGCCCATCTGGTCGATCATGTTCATTAATCCGCGAATGGCGGAGATGAAAAATCGGGCGCCACAAATGCTGCATCATGGACATCCTGTCGGTCACAAACCCCTATTGCCAGCGGCTTACGTGGTCACTATCGCCTTTCGGCAAAATGATCGAGAGAAGATTATGGCCAGGCTGCCTGAGATTGTCAAACATCATGAAGGCGATATATTAAGCCAGGAAATCGCGGAGCACGAGTGGGAGGAGCGGTTCAAATTAATGGTGGTAAAAAGATTAGGTCCCTCCCTCGTTCCAGCCGAGGTGGTTGTGCCGTTGGAAAACTTCGCGCACGTGATGAATGAGATCGAGCATAAAGTGGATCAGCCGGTGGTGAAAGAAGGGGTAATTGTCAAAAAGGGCAAAAGTGGCAAGCCAGAAGTGGTCATTCTGGGTTTTATTCCCAGCGATCAACGAAAATTTTCTTATAATCTGGTTTTTGGGCTGGTGCTCACCATTCTCAAGATTGCCGAGCACAATGGCGGGCGTCCCTATTCCACTGGGCTCTACTTTTCCAGTCGTAAAAATCAAATTCTGGGCAAAGATCGGGTCAAACGGATAAAACAATTTAAAAAGAAAATCGATCCTCGTGGTATTATGAATCCCGATAAGGTCCTGGGCGGCAAGATGATCGGTCGCATTCTGGGCATGGCTAATCTATTGGAACCGCTGGCGCGACCGTTCGGTAATCTTTTGATCTCAAAAGTCGGCGAGCATCCCGATCCCAAGCCTATTAAAGATATCCCTGGCGATGTTGCCTGGTACGCTTACGCCTGTTCCCAGTGCGGTTATTGCGTGGATGAGTGCGATCAATTTTACGGTCGCGGCTGGGAGAGCCAGTCCCCACGGGGCAAGTGGTACTGGCTGCGAGAATATCTCGAAGGCAGAGCCAAATGGGACCAGAAAATGGTGGATACCATTCTGGTCTGTACCACCTGTGAATTGTGCAATTTGCGTTGTTCCGCTTCTTTGCCTATCGAGCAATCCTGGATGCAATTGCGTGGCAAACTGGTTCATGAAAAGAAAGAAATGACGTTTCCTCCATTCGAGATGATGGCCGCCGCGTTGAAAGCGGAGGGAAATATTTGGGCGGGCTATCGTAAAGATCGCACCGAATGGTTCCCGAAAGAATTGTGGAAGAAGCATGGTCCTGAGAAAAAAAGCAAGGTGGTCTATTTTGCTGGCTGCACTTCTTCGTATGTGGAAAATGACATCGGAGCTGCATCGGTGACGCTGCTGGATGCTGCGGGCATTGATTTCACATATCTGGGAAAAGCTGAAAATTGCTGCGGCACGCCCATGCTAGTCGCTGGCAAATGGGAGCTGTTTGCCGAGATTATGAAAAAGAATATTGCTGCCGTCAAGGCGGCTGGTGCGGATACCGTGGTGACGTCGTGTCCGGCCTGCGACATGATGTGGCGACATACCTATAAAGAATGGGCAGAAAAATTGGGCATCGACTACGGCATCACGACTAAACATTATAGTGAACTGATCGCCGAAAAGATCAAAGCAGGCGATTTCAAATTCACGCATGAAGTGAAGCAGCGGGTGACCTGGCACGACTCCTGTCATATCGGTCGCGTATCTGGTGTTTATGAAGAGCCGCGGGAAGTGATCCGGGCGATTCCCGGAGTGGAATTTGTCGAAATGCGACATAATCGTCAGCAAGGCCATTGCTGTGGCAGCGTGCTGACCTTGATCAAGGAACCGCTGGTTGCGCACGAAGTCGGTAAAACACGTCTGGATGATGCCATCGAAAATCAATCTGAAGCGGTGCTGGCACTATGCCCATGCTGCGAATTTCAGTTGCGTGTCACTCAGCAGAAAAAAGACCTGCCACTGGAAATTCATGATTTGGCAGCGTTTGCCTGTCGCGGATTAGGCAAAACCTTCAAGGATCCAAACCCCGAAGTGGCCAAACAATGGGCTGTCTTCGAAGGCGTGATCGCTCTGATGACTCCTCAGGGATTCGCCAATTTGATGGACACCATGTGGCCCGAATTGCTGAAAGCGATGCCTCTGGGAATGGGCGGCATGATGAAATTCATCGGCAAGCTGGGCTTTGTCGGCGACGCCATGTTCGCCCTGATGAAACCCATGTTCCCGATTCTATTTCCGAAACTGCTGCCAGGCATGATGCCTAAGGTGATGCCTACCATGCTATCTCGTGTTGGCGCTCAGATTCCCATGCCCGACTACATGGCAGAACAGATGCCAGATTTGATGCCGAAGGTCATGGACAATCTAATGCCGCAAATGCTGCCTGATGTAGTGCCATTGGCGGTGCCGAAGATGATCGATTTTTTGAGGGGACGAAGTAAACCGGCAGTTGCGTAATTCAGTGGTTGGCGAGTTGATTGATAGCGCAAGTAAAATAATGAGAAGCTTGACCATTTCGTCGCCATTGCAAATTCAAGCTGTGACAGATTGAATCACGGCTTTAGGCAATCGCTGAGAAATGAAAAACGCCAGAGTTGGGTGAAATCCATCTGGCGTTTTCTATTTTGATGAATATCGGCCAGCGATGACACATAAGCCTCGTATTGAATAATCGGGAAATATTTGCTTGATTATTTCTGACAAAAACAGTACATTCAAAAAATTTGAAGTCGAGTGCCTATCTATAACCGAGAATCACCAATTTTCATTTTAGGATCAAACATGCCCGCATCGAAAATCCGCATGGTCGTCACGGATCTGGATGGAACACTGCTCAACGCCGACCGGTGCATTAGTGCCACAGACGAGGCCACCCTACGCTGGCTTGGCGAGCAACACGTCTGTCGGGTGGCAGCCACCGGTCGCTCCCTGTATTCTGCCCAAAAGGTGCTTTCGGATCTTTCGCCCATCGATTACCTTATTTTCTCCTGCGGGGCCGGCATTGTTAATTGGCCGGCAAAGGATTTACTGTTGGCCATTTCGCTCTCACCTGAAGATGTCGCCCGTATCACCCATTTTTTGCACCAGCAGCGTCTCGATTTCCAGATTCTTGATCCAGTCCCTGAAAGCCATAAAATGGTCTATTATCAGGGGAACCATTGTCATCCGGATTTCCTGCGCCGCCTGGAGCACTATCGCGAATTTGCTCAAATGATAACCTTTCCGCCAGCGAAATTTGCCCCGGCTTGCGAAGTGCTGGTAATTTTGAATGCCGATCTTGCTGTCTATGCCATGATCGCACAGGAGTTGTCTGATTATAAAGTGATTCGAGCTACTTCGCCACTGGATAGCCAATCGCTCTGGGTCGAAATTTTTGCCAGACAGGTTTCGAAAGGCAATGCCGCTGCCTGGCTTTGCACCAGGCTGGGCTGCCATCCGGAATCGGTGATGGCAATTGGCAACGACTACAACGATCTCGATCTGTTGCATTGGGCCGCGCAGAGCTTTGTGGTTGCAAATGCTCCGGAAGACTTGAAAAGCAGGTTCAAAACAACCCGCAGCCATAACGAGAACGGTTTCACGGAGGCGGTTCATCGCATGTTGCTAACATAAAACGTTCACAAATTTGGAGGAGGAAAAATGCCTACTGAATCCGCTGCACAAGCACTCAAAATTCTGAGAGACGGCAGTATGTTTCAATGGTACGTCATCCCGCTGTTTGCGTTTGTCGTTTATGTCTATGCTGCTGAGATTGAAAAAAAGAATTGGAGCCTGGTGTTCGCCGGGCTTACTTTTTGGGGCCTCGATTGGTTCAACGAAATCTGGAATGGGTTGGTATTTCATTTCACCCAGTACGCACCGGTCTGGGGTACGCCGGGAAAATCTGCCTTTGTGATTTTGATCGGTTTAAATATCGAAATTTGCTTCATGTTTGCCATCGCCGGCATCGCCTTCAGCAAGATGCTGCCAACCGATAAAAAGCTGAAAATTTTGGGCCTGCCCAATCGTTTGTTCTTTGCCATCGCTGGATCGATCTTCTGTGTCTTTGTCGAGGTGTTGTTGAACGCAGTTGGTGCGCTCACGTGGGATTATTCCTGGTGGAACGCCCGCGCGCCGTGGCTCATTTTTTTGCTGGGCTATTTTTATTTTTTCATCGGCTCGTTCTGGGTTTTTGATATGACCAGCCGCAAGAAACAGGCGACTGTAGTAGGCATCATCTTCGGTTTTGATATTCTTTGTCTAATACTGTTTGGCGCCATTTTGAAGTGGATTTAAAAATATCATGATCGCAGATAGCAGGCGATCACCTACTCCAACGGATAAAAACAATCTAAAGGAATTTTTTCATCATCTGGGTTGTTTGTATCGGCGGCGCGATTCAATTCTTATTATGAAAAGGAGCTTACATGGATGCTACAACCAAAATCAAGCATCATTTCGAGAAGAACCGGGCACTCATCGAAAATCGTCTCATCGAATTGACCAGAGAAATGGTGCGCCAGAAAACCGTCAACGTGCTTTCCGAAAAGCTGCCGGAACATCCCTATCTGCAATTTCGAGGCGAGGAATATCGGGTGGCGGAAATCGTTACGCGAGAATTGGAGCGCATGGAAATTCCATTTGAGGAATTTTCGCGCATGAAAGGCCGACCCAATGTGATTGGCCGGCTGGGGCAAAATATCAGTGGCAAGCGATTGCTGCTTCCGGCGCACATGGATGTGGTGCCGGCCGGCAATGGCTGGACTCACGATCCGTTCGATATGATCGTTAAAGACGGCAAGCTCTATGGCCGTGGCGTTGAAGATAATAAAGGGCAGTTGGCTGCGATCCTGGTGGCGAGCGAAATCTTGAAGGAATTGAAACTGGATGAGAGTCTTTCCGGTGAACTGCTCATTGCAGCGCTGGCAGATGAAGAGATAACCGATCCCGATGGTATCGATTATGGTATCGGATTTTTATTGGGAAAAAAGCTCATTCAGCCGACCCATGCTATTGTCCCGGATATAGGATGCGAAATGCGGCAGATCGATATTGCGGAGAAAGGTCGGCTGGTCATCAAAATCACTGCCCATGGGCAGCAAGCGCACGGTTCTACGCCCGAAAAAGGAATCAATGCTATTTTTATGATGAATAAGCTCCTCAATCATCTCGAGACGGTGTCATTGCCCCATGAGCCGCATCCCGTTCTGGGATCGCCAACGCTCAATCTGGGTGAGATTCATGGCGGGGCCGCACCCAACGTGGTGCCGGCTTCATGCGTCGTCTATATTGACATTCGAATTGTGCCCGGCATGACTGTCCCGAAAGTAATGGAGCAACTTCAAGCGGCGATCAATCGCATCGAAGGCGGCCACTTTACGATGGAACTTATTTCGCAAAGCGCGGCTTTTAGCATCGACCCTGACAATGAATTGGTGCGGCTGATTCAAAAATACACGCAGCAAGAATTGGGATTTGTGGCCCAGCCCATGGGCATGACTGGCGGTACGTATGCCAAAAACTTGATTGCGCATCAGGTGCTGACCGTCGGCTGGGGACCGGGCAGCGATACGGCACACACGGCCAATGAATGCATCGAACTCCAGCAGTTGATGGATTTTACCAAAATCATCTGTTTGATTGCTCTGGAGCTCTTGCAATAAAATGGCTACCAACGAAAACAGCAGTCAGCGCAAATATCTCTGGCTTTCCGCTGGCGCGCATTTTACAACGGACTTCTATAACGGATTTTTGGCGCCGCTGCTGCCGCTCATTGTCGCACGCTTGGATCTTTCCCTGACGTCAGTGGGACTGCTGCTGTCGCTATCATCGGTATCGAATTCGCTGCTGCAAACGCCCATGGGACTGGTGGCCGATCGGATGAATCGAAATTTCTTCCTGTTATTCGGTCCACTGATCACGGCGATCTTTATGGGATTTTTGGGCTATGCTCGAAGCTATGGGACGTTGGTGACCATTCTGGTCATGAGCGGGATTGGCACCGCCATGTTTCATCCGCCGGGGGCCGCTGTTGTTGGGGGATCGCAAAACCGGCGCAGAGGATTGGCCATGGCCATATTCAACACAGCAGGTGCGCTGGGAATTGCCCTCGGTTCGCTGATCATTGTCCCGCTCACCCATCGCTTCGGGCTGGAGGCCACGGCAATTACCATTGTACCAGCGCTCATCTTCTTTCTGGCCTCTGTTAACCTGCTGCCGCCGTCGCCCCATCCTGCCCGCCAGCAGGTGCTTTCTATCTCGCCATCGCTGCCGCTGCGAACCGGTCGCTGGCTGATCCTGATTCTGTATCTGATGGTAGTAATTCGGGCGACCACGGTCTCGGCCTTCTCCGGGTTCATACCGCTGTATGTTACTTCGCAGGGACAAAGTGCGCTGTTTGGGGGCACAGCGCTGGCGGTCTTTCAATTGTTTGCCACAGTCGGGATGCTGGTCGGGGGCCATTGGTACGATCGTTTGGGAGCCAAGAACATTTTGGCGCTGTCATTTGTATTCGTCGTGCCGCTGGGGCTGGGATTCATCTTTCTGCCTGGCAGCGCTGGGTTACCTTTTTTAGCGCTGTTGGGATTCTTCCTATCGTCCTCGACCTCGGTGAATATCCTGCTGGCACAGGAGATTCTGCCCTCGCGTGCCAGCTTGATGTCATCAATCATGATGGGGCTGGGTTGGGGCGTTGCGGGAATCCTGATGACACCGATTGGAGCTATGGCCGATGCGCTGGGATTGCGCTGGACATTGGGAATTGTCAGTTTCTTTTCGGC
>JAPDQM010000119.1:0-12084 GCA_034505795.1 Candidatus Zhuqueibacterota bacterium | reverse complement strand
GTGGCGGTGGTCTGGCAGTTGAAATTGCCACTGGTACGACGGTTGATTTCGGATTGAGCGAACTGGCCGGGAATGGTCTTTTTATTCTGAATGAAAATGCGACGCTGGCAACCGCCCATGAAGCCGGAGTTGCTGGAACCTTGAAAACCACTGGCACAATCACTTTTAACGAGGGCGCCAATTATATCTTTAATGGAACAAACGCCCAGGTGACGAGTACACTTATGCCAGCGATTGTAAAGGATCTGGTCATTGACAATGAAGCTGGTGTCAAGCTATCCCAGCCGACAACCATCAATGGCGTGCTACGGCTGAAAGCAGGGGAATTTGATAACACCATCCCCTTTGCGCTTGGACCGGGCGGTTCCATTTCTTTTGAAGGTGGTAGGCTCAAGGTTCCCACATTGGTTGATCAAATGGCGCAGACCATTCCGACGGAATTTGCATTGCATCAAAACTATCCCAATCCATTCAACCCAACGACAACGATCGGCTTTGATCTGCCGCAGCCGGTTCATGTGACGTTGAAAATCTTTGATATTAAGGGCCAGGAAGTTGCAGAACTGGTCAACGGCAAGCATCAAGCGGGAGTCCATAAGATTGTCTGGGATGCCTCTAACAAGGCGAATGGTGTGTATTTCTGCCAGTTGATCGCAGGAGATTTTAAGTCGGTTCGTAAGCTTATTTTGATGAAATAGTCGTTTTGTATCCAATTTCATAATTCAGCCGGCCGTTTGTCCAACGGCCGGCGTTTTATTATTAGTGCATTTTATTCAGGGTTGGTAGTAATGAGAATATTTGGCCTTGCGATTTGGTGGTTTGCTGTGTCAGTTAGTACGCTATTCGCCCAGCATTATGTTGCTCCGGATGGCAACGATGCTAATCCGGGGACTTTCGATCAACCATTCGGAACTTTTTCGAAGGCAATTTCCATAGCTGTGCCGGGAGATACTATTTATGTGCGCGGCGGGAATTATTTTCTTAAGACCACGATCTCCATTAGCGCCACTGCCAGTGGTACTGCCGAGCAGATGATCACGTTAACCGCGTTCAAGGATGAAATCCCGATCCTGGATTTTTCTGCGCAGGGTTTCGGAAATAAGGGAATTAGCCTGCGGGCCAATTACTGGCATATAATCGGCCTGCACATAAAAGGGGCTGGCGACAATGGCATGGAGATTAATTTCGGTTCGCACAACATCATCGAGCGTTGTGCGTTTTATGAAAATCGGGATTCCGGACTACAATTGAGCAATGGTTCGGCGGAGAATCGCATTATCAATTGCGATTCCTATTTTAACGCCGATCCGCCGGATTATGGCGATGCCGACGGTTTTGCGCCCAAGCTCACGGTTGGCAGTGGCAATTATTTTTTCGGCTGCCGGGCCTGGGGCAATTGCGATGACGGCTGGGATGGCTACCTGCGTGATGCCAATGACGTCACCACCACCCTAGAACAATGCTGGAGCTGGGGCAACGGCTATTTGAAAGATGGTTCGGACCCCGGCGCTCAGGCCAATGGCAATGGATTCAAAATGGGCGGCGGCGACAATAGCAATAGCCAGCAGTTGATGCATCATCAGGTGCTGATAAACTGCGTGGCATTCAATAATAAGAACAAAGGCTTTGACCAAAATAATAACGTCGGCTCCATGACGCTATTGAATTGCACTGGCTATAACAACAAGACCGCCAATTATCGTATTCAACGCTCGCTGAATCCTGGCCAGATTTTGATAGTGAAGAACTGTGCCTCCTTTCAGGGCAATGTCCAATTGGGCAGTTTTGCAGTTCAGGAAACCAATAGCTGGCTATCGCCATTCATGGTGACCGCCGAGGATTTTTTAAGCCTCGATGCCGACATGGCTGCGGCGCCGCGGCAGGCAGATGGTAACTTGCCAGCTATCGATTTTCTGCATCTGGCCGCCGGCAGCGATCTGATCGATGCCGGTGTGGATGTGGGACTGCCATTCAATGGCCTGGCCCCAGACCTGGGTGCGTTTGAAACCAATACCCCAAGCCAGGTGAATATTGCTGACATGGGCAGCTCAGCATCATTCCACTTGCTGCCGAATTATCCGAATCCGTTCAACTCGTCCACGGTGATCGGCTATTGGCTGGCCAACTTTAGCCATATCCAGATCGTCATTTATAATGCGCTTGGACAGCAGGTGCGATTGCTCATTGGTGGCCCTCAAACCGCTGGCTCTCATGCAATCATCTGGAATGCTCAAGACGACATGGGACAGCCGGTTAGCTCCGGCCTGTATCTCTGCCGAATGGAAACCGAGGATGGGGTGTTGCTGCGAAAACTGATGCTAATTCGATAAATGTATTCACCCTAAAATGGATTTGACCACGAATTTTGCCAATTTCAGCGAATTGATTTTAGAGAAGTTGAAATTAGCGCGATTAGAAACATTTGAGAAATTGGCAACTTTGAGAGTACGATCCTGAATAAGAAAAAAAGGCTATTTGTTTAATGAACTAAAGAAGCTAACTGATAAAAATTGTTTTAGAAATCTGGAGGCGATTTTATAAAAAACCGAAAGAAAATATTTTTTCAGTGCAGCCATTGTCAAATTCAATTAGAAGATCATTCCCGAAAATGTCTGGAAAAAGTGCAGAATTCGAAATCGTAAGGATCGCATCAAGGATGGGTATTATGCAAAGAATTCGATCTGGGTGGTTGAGTTATATTATACAGGCATTGTTTTTCGTTTGCCTGGTTCATGTTAATTGTCATCAAGCATTTCAACAAGATCCTGGCTGGGGTCAATTGCCCGAGATTTTGCGCCGCATCGTGCCACCGTCATTTCCAGCACAAGATTTCCCCATCACCGTTTATGGCGCGGTTGGCGATGGTCAGACCGATTGCACTCAGGCTTTCAAAATGGCCATTGACGCCTGTCACGCTGCCGGAGGGGGCAGAGTCGTTGTGCCCGAGGGAATATGGTTCACCGGTGCAATCCATCTTCAAAGCAATGTCAATTTGTTTCTTGAAAAAAACGCCACCATTCGCTTCAGCACTGATCCCCAAAGTTATTTGCCGGTTGTCTATACCCGTTTCGAGGGCGTCGAGTGCATGAATTACTCTCCGCTCATTTATGCGTTTGAGCAAGAAAATATCGCCGTCACGGGCCAGGGCATTCTGGATGGCGGGGCCGGGGCGAATATCTGGTGGGATTGGAAGGGACCCTGGGACAATTCAGACAATACACCCACTGGCTGGAGCGAAGGCATGTTGGATCAACGCAATGATGTGGCACTGCTTCAGCAAATGGCAAATGACAGCATTCCGGCTGCTGATCGCATTTTTGGCGCCGGGCATCATCTCCGACCCAATTTTATTCAGCCCTATCGCTGCACCAATGTTCTGATCGATGGAGTGACCATTAAAAATTCGCCCATGTGGTGCATTCATCCAGTCCTATGCGTGAATGTGACTGTTCAAAATGTGACCGTGGAGAGTTTGGGGCCAAACAATGATGGTTGCAACCCGGAATCCTGTCGCGAGGTATTGATCAAAAATTGCTATTTCAACACCGGCGATGATTGCATTGCCCTCAAATCCGGACGCAATGCGGATGGCCGCCGCGTCAATGTGCCTTCGGAAAATATCGTCATTCAAGGTTGCCACATGAAAAATGGGCATGGTGGAGTAACCATCGGCAGCGAGGTCTCGGGAAACGTCCGCAATGTCTTTGCTGAGGATTGCGTCATGGATAGCCCCGAATTGGATCGGGCATTGCGGATTAAAACCAACCCAGCACGCGGCGGAATTATCGAAAATATTTATGTCAGAAATATCACCGTGGGCCAGGTCAAAGAAACCGCCATTCGGATCGACATGTTTTATGGCAAGGAGCAGGGTCAGTTTTACCCTATCGTCCGCAATATTCATGTCACTAATTTGAATTGCGAACAATCACCCCATGCGTTTATTTTCAAAGGCGATGCCAATTCACCGATAACTCAGGTTCGGATCGAAAACTGCCAATTCAACGGCGTGACCAAAGGCTTTATCCAGGAAAACGTGAAGGATGTGTTGCTGAAAAATGTCAGGATCAATGGAAAAAAAATGTAGGACAGGTTGGCAACCAGTTCTACTGTCCGGCGCGATAATTTTTTTGACAATTGTTATTTTTAATCTGACAGCTTATGCTCAGCCATTGGCTTTTCCTGGCGCAGAGGGGTTTGGTCGTTTCACCACTGGCGGTCGCGGCGGTGCGGTCTTGGAAGTGACCAATTTGAATGATGATGGTATGGGCAGTCTCCGCTGGGCTATTGCGGCCGAAGGTGCGCGTACGGTGGTGTTCCGGGTTTCCGGTACGATTGCCCTGGAGTCGGCGTTGATTATTGAAAATGGCGATATCACGATCGCGGGCCAGACGGCACCCGGCGATGGAATTTGCCTCAAAAATTATCCTTTGATTATCGCTGCCGACAATGTGATCATTCGTTTCCTCCGCATTCGGTTGGGAGATGAAAAAAAAGTGGTGGACGATGCCATCTCCGGCATCGGTCATCGAAATATCATCATCGATCACTGTTCGTTTAGCTGGGGTGTTGATGAGGTCGCTTCATTTTATGATAATGAAAATTTTACCCTCCAATGGTGTATCATTAGCGAAAGTTTGAACCATTCGTTCCATCGCAAGGGCGATCATGGATACGGCGGCATTTGGGGCGGGAGAGGCGCTTCGTTTCACCATAATTTAATTGCGCATCATTCCAGTCGCACCCCGCGTTTCAATGGCAGTCGTACCGGTCACCAGCCAGCGACGGAACTGGTTGATTTCCGCAACAACGTGATCTATAACTGGGGCTTCAATAGCGCCTATGGCGGCGAAGGCGGCAGTTATAATCTGGTTGCCAATTGCTACAAAGCGGGTCCTGGGACCAAAATAAAAAGCCGCATAGTGGAGCCATGGGATCGTACAGGCAAATGGTATGTGGCAGAGAATTTCGTGGCTGGTCACCCGAAGATCACAACCGATAATTGGGCCGGTGGAGTGCAGGGAAAATTTGCCAAATATGTCCGCGTTGATTCACCGTTTCCGGTTGCTCCTGTGACAACTCAATCAGCGAAACAGGCGTATGATCAGGTGCTGAAAAACGCCGGTGCGATGCTACCCCAGCGAGATTCCGTTGATGCACGAATTATTGAGGAAGTGCGAAGGGGAACTGCTGAGTTTGGTGGTATATGGGGCCCTGGCTCGGGCATCATCGATTCCCAAAATGACGTCGGTGGTTGGCCGGAGCTCAAGACCTACAATGTACCGGTCGATAATGATCACGATGGCATGGCTGATGATTGGGAATTGGTCCATGGTTTGGATCCCACCGATCCGGAAGATCGAAATGCCGATGGCGATGGAGATGGTTTAACGAATTTAGAGGGCTATTTGAATTGGCTAATTTTTATAGCAACTGACCGGTCGCTCTGAGCGACCGGTCAGTGAGTATAGTTGCTTGCTATCTCTTTATCGATCTGATTGTGGATAACCACTGCGTTTCATCACTTCGCGGAAAATGACCAGTCGCTGCACATCCTGGGTCCCTTCGCCCAATGCGACAGCCCAGGCATCCAGCGGGAATTTGTGAACGGGATGGTCGACAACCACGGAAGCGGCACCGAATAGGTCGGCAGCCCAATTAGCGACCTGCTTTGCGATGTCCACGGTCAAATACTTGGCCATGGATGCCTCCAGCCGAAAATCCTGTTGCATTTGATCTTTGGTCCAGCAGGCCTTGTAAAGCATCATGCGCGCAGCTTCCATGCGAGCATAAAAGTTGGCAATTTCGAAGGACTTGGCCTGAAAATCAGCGATCTTTTGGCCGAATACATCTCGCTTTTGCGCATGTTGCAGGCCCATCTCGAAGGCGCCCGCGGCCGTGCCCAACGCCAGCGCACTGATAGTAATACGGCTGTTGGTAAATATTTCCAGAATATGGCTGAGACCTTTGCCTCGAATGCCCATCAGGTTTTCTTCGGGAACAAACACATCTTTCATTTCGATCCGAGTGAGATCCGACGGAATCCAAACGTCCTTGTTTAATTTATGGCGGGTAATTCCCGGCGAGTTCAGATCGACCCAGAAAAGGGATAGCTTCCGAGTGCGGGCAGCATCGGGATCACTCACTGCGGTAACAATCGCATAATCGGCAATATTGCCATTGGTAACGTAGGATTTGGCACCGTTCAAAATCCAACCACCCTCCACCTGTTCGGCCCGGGCTGAGATATTGGCCACATCGCTGCCAGCCAGATTTTCGGTGTTGCCAACGCACAACAAGGTTTCCCCGCGAATAGCCGAAGCAAAATGCTTCTGTTTCTGCGCCTCGGTCCCAAATAGATGCAATCCTTTGGTTCCCAGTGAAATTTGGACCAGCATCGTTATGGCCATACCGGGGGATACCTTGGCCAGTGCTTCCATTAGCAGGGCTTGCTTGAGATACGGCTGCTCGATGATCGCTCCATCTTTTAGATCAAATCCCAGCCATCCTTGTTTGCCAAGTTCCTCGAAAAACGTGCGTGGATATTCTTTTTCTTTCTGCCATTGCGGCAAACGGGGTTTTAAATAAGATTTGATAAAATCATTGAATTTGATTAGTTCTGACTCCAACTCCTTTGGGATTGTAAAATCCATAATCGCTCCTATTTTCTATTCATCGTCTTTTGCCATGATAATAGCTGTCCTTCGTGAAAGATATGGTGCCTATTGAATGAGTGCACTCGAAAAAATGCTAATTTTGGCAATTTCGCCAATTAGGACTTCAATAAAATCAATCGGCCTGAATTAGCGAAACCTGTCCGACATCTTTTTATTAGATTTGCGCTCAAAGTAATTTTGATTTGACTCAACAATACTCGGCCCCAGGTCAAGCTATCGTTTTATTTGATCATTTGACAATTATTTTGATGCAGATAGGGCGCTTTTGGTGCATCGACACCAAGCGCCATGAATTAGCCAGCGATCTCGACCACGGTTCGTCCCAGTATACCACCTTTTAATATTTTGGGGACATAGTCATTCAGGTCATCCAGGTGGATGGTATGACTCAGGGATTCCAGTTGGTCGATCTTCCACTCGTTAGCCAATTTTTGCCACAATGCGACTCGTGAATTTCTGGGCCAGAGTGCAGAATCAGCGCCGAGAAGATTTACTCCTCTCAGAATGAAAGGATAAACGGTAAGGTCCAGTTTAAAATCAGCTACATTGCCGCAAGCCGCAACACTGCCCTGGACTTTCATCGACCGAATGATGGTTGATAGCGTATTGCCGCCCACGGTATCGATGGCGCCCGCCCAAATCCCCTTGAGCAAGGGACGGCCGGACTGATCGTTCAATTCTTCACGCCCGATAATTCGCGCGGCGCCCAATCGCTTGAGCAAATCATGGGATTGCGGTTTTCCCGTGCTGGCAACCACGTGATAGCCCTCTTTCGCCAGAATCGCCACGGCCAGGCAGCCCACGCCACCTGATGCACCACTGACGACCACCTCACCTTGATCCGGGCTCAGGCCAATTTTTTGTAATTGGCTGACGCAGATAGCAGCGGTAAATCCGGCCGTGCCGAACATCATGCTTTCTTTTAATGTCAGGTTGCTGGGCAGCGGAACTACCCACTCAGTCGGAACCCGGATGTATTCCGCAAAGCCCCCATCGGTATTCGAGCCTAGATCGTAGCCGGTAACCAGCACTCTGTCGCCAGGCTGATATTGATCCGATTTGCTGGAGACAACCATACCTGCCGCATCGATGCCGGGCACATGGGGATAGTTTTTAGTTACACCGGTATGCCCAGTGGCCGAAAGGGCGTCTTTGTAATTCAACGATGAATAAGAAACTTTGATAATTACATCGCCGGCTGGGAGGGCATCGAAGGGTCGCTTGGTGACTGTTGCAGTGGCATTTTGGTTGGCATCTTTGGTTACTAAATAGGCTCGGTAGATTGATGGGATAGTCATTCTTTGCCTCCGTTGGTTTGACATAGCTTTTCTCTTTGAGAGTATTGATGCTCAAAAAATATAGCATTTTTAAAAAATAAAATCAACCAGTATTATCTCAATTATGCGTAGATTACTGGCACATTGCATTGTGTGCACTACTTGAGATAAAGCTTGCCAGCAAATAATCGTTAGATTATTTGCTGCGCAAATATTTTCATCCCAGATTAGAGGAAACTAAATTTCGCGTGCCTCGTAGAACTTTCAACAATTAACAGGATTCAATTTATCAATGGAGGATCTATGATGCAACGCATTAGGCTCTGGTCAATTTTTATCGCTCTATTTTTGTCATCAACCCTGCTATTTTTCTCTCAGTCAACTGCCCTGGCGCAAGCCAAAGAAATCGACATCCCCTATCAGAAGTTTGTGCTGGACAATGGTTTAACGGTGATCATCCATGAGGATCACAAGGCGCCCATTGTGGCAGTGAATGTTTGGTACCATGTGGGCTCGAAAAATGAAAAAGCTGGAAAGACCGGTTTTGCCCACCTGTTCGAGCACTTGATGTTCAACGGCAGTGAGAATTTCAACGACGACTATTTTAAGCCGCTAGAAAAGGTTGGCGCAACGGATTTGAATGGAACCACCAACGAGGATCGCACCAATTATTTTGAAAATGTACCGGTTTCGGCATTCGATCTGGCCCTGTGGATGGAGTCAGATCGCATGGGGCATCTCATCGGTGCCATCGATACGGCGAAGCTCAATGAGCAACGGGGAGTGGTGCAGAACGAAAAACGGCAGTATGAAAATGAACCCTATTCGATTGTTGACGAGCTGATTGCGAAAAACTGTTTTCCAGCGGGGCATCCCTATTCCTGGACGGTGATCGGTTCCATGGAAGACCTGGATGCGGCATCGCTGGAAGACGTGCATGAATGGTTTAAAACCTATTACGGCGCGGCCAATGCGGTTATCTCTATTGCTGGAGACATTGATACAAAAGTGGCCCTGGAAAAAGTGAAACAATATTTTGGCGATGTGCCCTCAGGACCACCGGTAGCAAGGCATGATACGTTTATCGCCAAGCGCACCGGTACGATTCGTCAGACGGTTCAAGATCGTGTGCCACAGCCTCGGATCTATAAGGTCTGGAATGTTCCTAACTGGGGGACGCCATGCGCCGACTATCTGGATCTGGTCAGCGATGTGTTGGCATCGGGGAAAACCTCGCGCCTTTATAAGCGATTGGTCTACGAAGATCAGATCGCTACTGACGTTGCTGCTTACGTCGATAAACGCGAGATCGCAGGCTTGTTTTATATTCAGGCGACCGCAAAACCCGGTGAAGATCTGAAAAAAGTCGAGCAGGCCCTGGATGAAGAGTTGAAGAGATTTTTGGAAGAGGGACCGACGGAAATCGAATTGAAACGCGTGAAGACTCAGTTTGTCTCCAATTTCGTGCGGGGCATTGAGCGGATCGGCGGTTTCGGCGGCAAATCGGATATTCTAGCCACCAATGAAGTGTTTGGCGGCAGCGCGGATTACTATAAAACCACGCTGAAGCACATCAACGAAGCAACTGCTCAAAACCTAATGGAAACCGCCAAACGATGGTTATCTGACGGAGTATATATTATCGAAGTACACCCGTTTCCGCAGTACCAATCCGCAGCATCGAAGGTCGATCGTTCCAAATTGCCTGCGACTGGTGAAGCTCCAGACGTAAAATTCCCCAAATTGCAGCGTGCGACATTGTCCAACGGCCTGAAAATTATCCTGGCCGAGCGGCATGCAATCCCGGTGGTAAATTTCAATTTGTTGGTAGATGCCGGTTATGCGGCTGATCAATTTGGTCTCCCGGGCACGGCGAGCCTGGCCATGAACATGCTGGATGAAGGCACGAAAACGCGCGATGCATTGCAGATCAGCGAGGAATTGGCCCTGTTGGGAGCCAACCTCGGTAGTGGTTCCAATCTCGATATGTCTACGGTTTATTTATCGGCGCTGAAGGAGAATCTGGATGCATCCCTGAATATATATGCTGATGTAATTCTAAATCCATCGTTTCCAGAGAAGGAATTTGTTCGGCTCCAAAAGCAGCAATTGGCACGCATCAAACAGGAAAAAGCATCGCCCTTCCAGATGGCTTTGAGGGTATTTCCACGTTATTTATACGGCGAAGGCCATGCCTACGGTAATTCCTTCACTGGTTCAGGCACCGAAGAATCCGTTTCCAAATTGACCACCAAAGATCTGGCTAAGTTTCATCAGGATTGGTTCAAGCCCAACAACGCCACCCTGGTGGTAGTTGGCGATATCAAACTCAATGAGATGGTTCCAAAGCTGGAAAAGCTATTTGCCAACTGGAAGCCGGGGAACGTTCAAAAGAAAAATATCCGGATGGTGGAGCATCAGCCCAAAGCTTCGCTCTACCTGATCGACAAGCCTGGCTCACCGCAATCGGTGATTCTGGCAGGACACATTGCTCCGCCCAAAGCCGATCCCGATGACATTGCCATGAACATGATGAACTCGATTCTTGGCGGCACTTTTACTTCTCGTATCAACATGAATCTCAGAGAGGATAAGCATTGGTCCTATGGTGCGGGAAGTGTCATTGTATCTGCCCGTGGCCAGCGGCCGTTCATCGCTTATACTTCGATTCAAGGGGATAAGACCAAGGAATCGATTGCCGAAATCAGAAAGGAGTTGACTGATATTCTGGCCACTCGGCCCGCGACGCAAGATGAATTGGATAAGGTGCTGCAAAATGAAATTCTCGGGTTGCCAGGTTCCTGGGAAACGATGGGGGCAGTGGGCAGCTCAATCGGTGACATCGTGGTGTATGGCTTGCCCGATGATTATTATCAAACCTATCCTAATAAGCTTCGGAACTTGAAATTGAATGACATTTCCAAAGCAGCTAAAAAACTGTTGCGGCCCGATCAGGTGGTGTGGATTGTGGTCGGCGACCGAGCGAAAGTCGAACCAAAATTGCTGGAATTGGGATTGGGCGAGGTGAAGCTGATTGATGCCGATGGGAAGCCGTTGAGTAAGTGAGGTCATATCAGAAGGGGAGAGGATAGATCGTCGGTGATCAGTAATCAGTAGTCAGTGATCAGTAATCAGTAGTCAGTGATCAGTAAGCAGTGATCAGTGAACAGTAATCAGTAATCAGTAATCAGTAATCAGTGATCAGTGACCAGTTAGCAGTGAATCGAGGGAAGCCCGATTTGGTGTAAGGCCAAACGGGCTTTTTTTCTGATTCAAGGTGGGTAGCAGAGAGAAAGTTGGGCAAAATTTTGCAAATCTGTTATTGCTATTTGGGTGGAATTTTCTTATATTTTGGCCCATTAGAAAAAGGAATCAAAGTCCGCCTCGAAAATTGGAATAAAGATAACTCATCATCAGCAAAGGGATTGGGACATGGAACAATTTAACGGATTACATTTGCATCTGGGTAATTTATCGCGGCTGTCGCATGCCGTCACTCGATCGATCAGTGCTGAAAATTTCACCGGCGAAAAAGGCAGGGGTGGAATGGCCACAGTAGGGACGCTGGAGCACGCGGCTCGTGATCTTGGGCAGGGCTGGAAAATTTCGCCTTGCATCACTCTCGAACCACAAACGACCGCAATTCTGGCTGACATCAAAGGATCCGGTGCGATTCAGCATATTTGGATCACCGTCAGCCCCAAAGAGTGGCGGCGGCTCATCTTGCGATTTTATTGGGATGACGAATCATCGCCTTCCGTGGAAGTGCCACTGGGCGATTTTTTCTGTAATGGCTGGTGCTCGCCCTGCCTGGTGAATTCGTTAGCCATTGCTGCCAATCCAGTGGGCGGCTTCAATTCCTACTGGGAGATGCCCTTCCGGCACGCAGCAAAAATTACGGTGGAGAGCCTTAGTGAAGAAAAAATCGAGGGTTTTTTCTATCAAATTACCTATACGTTGACCGATGTGCCGCAAGATGCTGGTTATTTTCATGCCCAGTGGCGTCGCAACAACCCGCTGCCCTATAAACAAGTGCATACCCTAGTGGATGGTGTGCAGGGCCAGGGGCATTTTGTGGGCACGTATATGGCCTGGGGGGTGAATAATAATGGCTGGTGGGGTGAAGGCGA
>JAPDQM010000118.1:0-12162 GCA_034505795.1 Candidatus Zhuqueibacterota bacterium | reverse complement strand
GATGCTACTATTCGTGCAGGCACTCGTTCTGGCACAGTGCAAATCCAAGCCGAACTGGTCGACTATCCGCAGGTAGTGGCCCAGACCACCAATATTGTCATCCGCTCCGGTCCGCCCTACATGTGGATCAATCCGGCCAATGCCAACGATGTCATTCCTCACGCCACGTTGGCTATAGAAAATGGCAAGCACAACGTCGCCTTTGGCAATCCGATCCAGGAAATTAAAATCACCGGCTATTTCGGTGACAAGTACAACAATCCGGTCGAGGAGGGTACCGCGGTCTATTTTACCACCACGGGCGGCTTTATCACTTCCGACGCCCTCACCAATAACAAAGGCCAGACCAGCGTCATCCTGCAAAACGTCAACCCCTTTCCGATGCTCGTTTCGCAGGATCCCAATCAACTCACGGCGCTGAATATTCCCAATCCCAATGTCGACACGTTAAAACTTAATGTCAGCATCCCGGATTTCGAAGGCGGACTGGTGTTTAATTCCAATGGTACCTTTTATGAAAATGATGGCGTTGCCGTGCTCCTGGCTTATACCTGGGGCCAGGATCAGAATGGCAAACCCATCAAAGTCTGGGCGACCGCACAGGTGGTGTATAGCGTTGGCGTCAAGGTCTTCGATGTCCGCTGCGATAGCACCGAACTCAAGGTTGGCAACAGCGCCACCATCCGCATTCGGCTGTACGACTCCAACGGCAATCCCGTAGCCGCTGGCTCCAGTTTGACAGTAACCACATCAGCCGGCGAGCTATCGGAAAGCAATCTCATGCCGTCAGCCGATCGCTATGGGTATGGTCAAACCTCCTTTCAAGTGAGCCTGAAGAACAATCTGGACCCAACCAAGGACAAAGAGACCGTGGCTACGGTAAAAATCAAATTGGATAGCCCCAATGGCACCAGTTCTCGCAGTGTGGATATCAAATTGAAAATCCTATAACTCTTTCAGTGACCGGTCGCTTCAAGCGACCGGTCACTCGTACATCAGTCTATTGCTGTTCATCAGTGACCGGTCGCTCCAAGCGACCGGTCACTGAGAAGAAATTTCAGGGAGGTATAACTATGGATAAATTTTCAGACCTGGAAATACAACGCGTAGCCTGTGATATTCTTAAATATATCCAGAAAAGACCACAGCAGAAAGATACATTGAAAGGCCTGTGTGAGTGGTGGTTATTGGAAGAACGGTTGGAGGATACCATCGATCTGGTAACCGAAGCCCTGGGGTACTTAATATCCAGAAAAATTCTTGTGGAGATAGCCAACGGTCGAGTCGATGCCATTTATCAGCTCAATCCGGCGCTAAACAGGTTTGGCCAATACCCTGATATCCACGAGATAATCGACCAGCGGGTCCGAGCTTGAGTCAGCGATCGCAGAGCTCCTCCCGCCGCCGCGCTAGAGTTAGCGGGAGGATTGCTAATTGGCAACGATCATTCAATGCGTTTGAAAATATGGAACCCAGCATCGGTCTTAATGACCTCGCTGATCCCCCCCACATTCAACGCGCTGATGGCTTTATCCAGTTCTGGCAGCAGGTCGCCCTTGGTAATGATGCCGAGATCGCCGCCTTTATCGGCTGTTGGCGCCTTCGATCGTTCTTTAGCTAACTGCTTGAAATCCGCCCCTTGCGCCAGAAGTTGTTTAATCTCATTCGCTTCCGCTTCTGTTTGAACCATAATATGTAATGCGCGTACCGTAAAGCCAGGAATATTGAACCTCGAATCGGTCAGCGATTTTTTCCAAATGTAGCCGACAAGTTGCACTGCCACCCAGTTGCCCTCCTCGCCAATGGCATAGACTTTAGTGCCCTGCGGCAATTGGCAAATGACCGAACCGCTTGGGGAGAGTCGCAACTTCTCCGATGCTTCTTTGACAAACAGCTCATCGCCCTCTTTGATCTTCAATTGGGATTGCGCAGACTGAGTTAGCATTACCAGGATAAAACCGATTAGTAAAAAAATTAACCGCTTCATGAATCACTCTCCTTGCATATAAAAAAAGTTTGCAGCGACATTACGATTCTTTAAATAGGGTCTAAACAAAAATCATTGAATTTGAATTAAAAGCGTCATTCCTCCCCGCCAACTGGCGCATCGAAATGAGAAAAGTGAATTTTAGATTACGCACCAAATAGATCATTCCAACCCGCATCACCAATTGCTTTCGTTGACGGAGCCTGTTTTCTCGGAAATTCAACAGACACCTCTGCCGCGTCGTTTTAAGCCCATCGGATCAAGGCCAGTGGGGCGCTGTTTTTAATTTAAGATCCAAGTTCCCATCCGCATTCATGGCCTCGAGCAAAATATCGCCAGTTCAGCTTATTTATCGTCCAGGCGACCGGTTGCGACCTGCTCCAACAACCAGAACGCCGCACTGGCATTCGCCTTCACGAGTTCATCGATCTCATCACCCGCTGGAAAATAACTATCCCCGGCCTCGATGATGAACGACTTCACTCCTAATTTCCGATGCATCCAGATGGAACATTGACCCACCGTCTGATCCAGGGGAGCTACACGATAATGGCCAAAACCATTTCTCTTTTTGATTTGCTGCGCCAGCGCATTGGCTAACTGACCCATTGGATCAGCTTGGCTGCCCTCTCGCTGGTGACTTATTGGATATAATACCACTTCTCCGGCGCTATGAAAATCCAGGTGAGCCAGAAACCGCTGTCGCTGCGCCAGATCACGAATTCCCTGCGTTTCGGGTTCTGAAAAAGGTACTGGGCCTGCATAAAAATGGCTGCCGGGAACCTGCTCTCCCCCCGGGCCATAATTGCGGTTCAAATCCACCCCATCGATCCTCGGCGAAAATCGACCATCGCCATCATTATCACGAAGGTTTTTACGCCACACCAGCCCTTTCCGTTCCTCTCGTACCAACCGGTAGCCATCTGGATTGACGAGCGGCACGACAAAAATGTCCACCTTTTTTAGCCATTCCCGAACCAGGTCATGGCGGGCATAGCCTTTGCAAAGCGAATCGATCAAGTGCAAGCAAATCGCCACGCCCAATGGTTCATTCCCATGATGGCCGGCAGTGAACAACACCGAGCGTTTGCCAAGCTCAGGGCTCAAAAAATCCGTGATCCTGACGCAATACAGCGGCAATTGAAAACCGGCACTCTCCCCTATCTTCAACACCTGGCAGCAAAGCGTATCCTGTGTCTTCCGTAATTGCATGATCGAATCGATAGCGGCCAGCGTTGGCCATTGCGGCGCAATCAGTTCCTGCTGTTCCATTTCAATGATAATTTCAGGATTCAGACCAGCTTCCTGCAATCGAAAAAATTCTGGCCAGCCGGTGGTAAGCTCAATCGACGTTGCTTGATCGAGTCGGGAATGATTTGGGAAAAACTGTTGCAGCGCAGCCCGCTGTTGCTCCGTCCGAATAGCAATGCGGAGTCGAATTTTCTCACCGTTCTGGCGAAAATATCGCACAAAGAATTGTTGCAGACCCAGGACAATCAGGATCAACAGCACGGCCAGAAGAATATTGAGATAATAAAATTTCTGAAACATGCATCAGACAGCAATTTTGCTATGAACGATCTCCAACACCTGCTGTTGCAAAGCCACCGCGTCGTCGGTAATCCGTTTCACCTCGGCGTTCATCTGATCAACAAATGCCCGATCTTTGATCCCTGGCAGATTGATTTTCACGTTCAAGCCAGCCCCTTGAACAGCAGTTAGTGCCGTTAAGGCGGCTACACCAGCGTCGCTCACCGCATTGGCATTGCCACTGTCGGCCACAATCCGGGCGAGCTTCAACACCTCCAGCGCATTTTTCATGACATCCAGCGGCACCAAACAGGCGTTTTTGGTCGCTTGCTCTACCGCCTGCTCGCGCTGTGCCATCTGGTCGGCCGATTTTTTGGGTAACGCAAAAGCCGCCATCACCTGATTGAAGGCCTCGGTATCCCTATCTACCGCGCGTAGCAGCTCGTCCTTATATTGTTGTGCATGGATGGCCACGGTTTTCATTTCCTCCCAGAACGCATCATAATCTTTTTTGCCAACCGTCAAATTGGCCACCATAGCCGTCAATGCCGCCCCGAGCGCGCCCGCCAATGCCGATACACTGCCGCCCCCTGGCGCCGGCGAATCCGAAGACACCGCATTGGCAAAGTCCCGCAGATCCTTTCGCACCAGCGGTCCCTTTAGCTCCCGCACCTGATATTCGATAATCTTCTTTTGGGGATCGAACTCCGTTAGATCGCGCAATCCCAGCGAAACGATAGCTGTTTCGATCAATTCTTCCTCGGACACACCAGGCGATTTCCCCTGTTTGAGCAGGTAGTAGCGGCCGGCATCCAGCATCGCCGCCAGCGGAATCAAACCCACCAGTTCACTGCCTGTCACTCGCAATCCTCGCTTTTCCGCTTCGGCGCAAATGGTATCAAATGCGATGTGCGGTGGTGTGATTTTATAATTGAGCAAATTAATCGAAACCTGCGCCTGACCATATTCATCAATATACCAGCCCACCGCTCGGGTAGCTGGCAACAGCCCCGGCTCTTTCACGATATTACCATCTTCATCGCGAACAAAATTGCCGGTGGCGTCTCGCTTGTTGCGCCCGGTTTCACGAATCGTCAACGCTATATCATGCGCCAACCGCTTATCTCGAGTATTTAAATTGACATTATACGCGATGAGAAATTCTCTGGCGCCGATGACCGTAGCGCCGGATCGGGGATTGAATTGAGCCGCGCCAAAATCGGGTAGCCAATTGGGATCTCTGAGCTTTTCTGGCAGTCCCTCATATTCACCGCTGCGAATGTTAGCCAGACTTTGTCGTTCCGGTCGAGTGGCCGCTGCTTCATAGAGATAAACCGGGATGTCCAGCGTCTCGGCTACTCGTTGGCCCACCTCACGAGCAATCGCCACACAATCGGCCATGGTCACACCAGCCACGGGCACAAACGGACACACATCGGTTGCGCCGATCCGGGCATGGGCGCCTTTATGTTGCCGCATATCGATCAACTCCGCTGCCCGCTTGATCGCCTGATACGCAGCCTCTTTCACACCTTCGGGTGTGCCAATAAACGTGATCACGGTGCGATTGGTATCAGCCCCCGGATCCACATCCAACAACTTTACCCCATCCGTATCCTGGATCGCTTTTGCAATCGCATCAATAATGCTGCGATCACGACCTTCACTAAAATTGGGAACACATTCAACAATTTTTAACATGCATCATCTTCCTCATATTCAGCCTTGTTTAGCCTCGGTGCAGCATGTCATTATTCCATGTCTAACAATTGGGTTTAAAAACAACGCCAGCGTCAGTATTGTTCTGTTAGACTTTTTTTTCTATCAATCCCAATATCCATCTCTGCTCTGGAAAGCAAGCGGATAATTTTTATTCGGCTTGTTCCGGCACCCAATTCATGATCGGTGGGATAAATCACCGGTGGCCGGATTCCCCTATTCATTTCAATGCGATCAGAATTAATGATGCACCTTTGTCCATTGGATTTTATGATACTCCTGGTTGAAAAAACGATAGCGGCGAATGCCAACCGCGATCACCGCCACCGATGTAATAAGAAAAATAATGCCGATGATCTCCAGGGTCAGATCCTGAGAAAATTTCAACAAACCCAGGCCAGTGATCAAAAACGCCAATGCCGTTCGCACATACGCTAGAAACGTCCGCTCGTTGGCGAGAATGGTGCGGTCCAGTGCCAACCGATCTCGCAGGAGTGGTTCATCAGTCGATAATTGCTCTTGAGCCATTTCCCAACATCCCGGTTCATCCTATGACGTACAATTCTCGCTGCCGCGGGGAGAGAAATTCACAGCCGTTCTCGGTGACCACCACTTCCTCCTCGATGGTGACCACGCCATGCCCCTCGCAGGTGACTCGTGGCTCCAGGGTATAAACCTGGCCCGCCTCTACTCGCAAATAGGGCAAATTGCCGTAACGCTCCCAGCGGGGACAGAGGGTACCGGCGCCATCATGTGCTGCTCGCCCCACCTGATGGCCCAGCGCATGCGGATACTCCTCGTACCCTTGCGCCACGATGTACTGACGAGCCACCTGATCCACCTGCCAACCGGTCACGCCAGGCTTGAGAAACTCAGCGGCCGCCGAAATGGCGTCACGCACCGTCGCAAATGCCTTCTGCACTGTGGCTGGCGCCTCGCGTTCGCCCGGCTGCAAAAAATACCATGTCCGCTGCAAATCCGAAACATAGTCATCTATTTTCAAACCAAAATCGATATTCATCACATGACCGGGCTCAATTTTCCTATTCGTGGGGCCATAATGTGCGCCGGCGGTATCGGGACCGGTGAAGACGGCCGGGCAATGCGTGGCGTCCCACGCCAGTTCAAAGCCTGACTGCGCAACTTCGTTCAGAATAAATTGGGCAATTTCCTGTTCGGATTTGCCCGGAATCGCAAACTGAGTGACCTTATCAAAAATGGCAACGGTCATCTGAATCGCTTTCTTCAACCGAGCAATCTCAGCAGGCGATTTCCGCCCCCGCAGCGCTGCGATGATCTCCTCAGCCGATATCAATCGCTTGGCATAAGGCGTCCCCTTCAGATATTCTTGAAGCAATTGGTACATACCGACCGTCAACCCATCGGCCATGTGGTCATTTTTTGAAAAATTCAGCGCAATGGTTTTAGGATGCAACTGCTTGAGCGCATCGATCAGCGCATCGCGGATGGAGGCTTTGTAGCTAATCACTTTTTGATAGGTATTGGTGTCTTTAATATTCTGAAAATCGAGATTACCCACAATGGCCACCGTCTCGCCGGTAGATGAGATCATGAAGGCCGATTGCCAGGTGCAATGCGCACCGAGGATAAGTGGCAGACAGGGATCGGTGAGCGTGTGACTTTCGCGCACAAACGTAAGCCAGAGATCGATATTTTTTTCTTTTAAAATCTGGATGGCTTGAGCTATTTTTTCCTGAACCATGATTTTGACCTCGTTTCAAAGCTTTTGGCTGGATGGCAAAGCTCAGTTGGTCTATGGCGAGCCCACGGACGAATCTGAGTACATTCGAGTGCTGCGATCGAAGTCGGTTAGACCCGATTTTTAAATTTCGTCGCACACTTTGCAGTCAAAAAGAAACCGAGAGGACATCTCGGTTTCATAATAAATGGATCATACTTGTCAATTTGATCATTATAGTTTCGTCTCCGCCACGGCCTGTTTCACGGCATCAAGCGACTTGGCCAGCATCGCCTTCTCGTCATCGGTTAGCTTCAGTTCCAGCACTTTTTCCACGCCATTGCTGCCAATCACCACCGGCACGCCAATGTAATAGCCATTGATGCCGTACTCGCCTTCCAGATACGCAGCGCAGGCTAAAACTCGCTTTTTGTCTTTCAGATACGATTCGGCCATTTCAATCGCGGCAATCGCCGGGCTGAAAAAGGCGCTGCCAGTGCCCAGCAGCTTTACGATTTCGGTGCCCGCTTCGCGGGTTCGGGTAACAATGGCATCAATTTTATCTTTTGGCAGCAGTTCGGTCAACGGGATGCCGCCTACCGTGGTCAACCGCGGTAGCGGGACCATGGTCGGTCCATGCCCCCCGAGCACCGTTCCCGCCACGTCTTCCACCGACACACCCAATTCCATAGCAATGAAGGCGCGATAACGTCCCGTGTCCAGAACACCAGCCATGCCCACCACGCGGTTTTTCGGGAAGCCGGTTATCTTTTTAAACGAATACACCATGGCGTCCAGCGGATTGGTCAAAATGATGCAAAAGGCATGGGGACAATATTTTTTGACATTATTGGCCACTTCGGTCATGGTCTTGATATTGACATCCAGCAAATCTTCTCGACTCATGCCTGGCTTTCGAGGCACGCCTGCGGTGACAATCACGACCTCCGAACCCTGAATGTCTTCCCATTTGCTGGTTCCAGTCAAATAGGCATCGACATTCATCAACGAAGTGCCTTCCATAATATCCAGGGCCTTGCCTTTGGCCATCCCTTCTCGCTCCGGGATTTCGACTACCACGGCATCGCCCAACTCTTTTTCGGCAACCAACAGCGCTAAAATACCGCCAATTTGTCCGCCACCAATCAATGCGATTTTTTTTCGTGCCATGTCTCTCTCCTCATTATGGATAGTGCCTCAGATTTATGATTTAATTTTTCATGAAGCCTAACATCGATGAACACGATTCTAATTGCGGCTCAAAAGTCAGACGCTGCAGGGCAATCAGGCCGGCAATGGCCCCCAACTTATGACGCAGTCACAATATGCACGACCTTTTTCGATCGGCCCTGGGTGGTATATTTTACAATCCCATCAGCCTTCGCAAAGAGGGTAAAATCCTTGCCCAAGCCCACGTTGGCGCCTGGATGAATGCGAGTGCCACATTGACGTACCAAAATACTGCCTGCGGTCACGCGCTCGCCACCAAAACGCTTCACCCCCCGCATCTGCGGATTGCTATCGCGGCCATTTTTAGAACTGCCGACACCTTTTTTATGTGCCATTTGCTAAACCTCCAACTTTCGATTTAATTGACAACAATATCTTCAATTTTAATACGCGTATAATCCTGCCGATGTCCTTTTTTTAACCGATAGGATTTTCGCCGCTTCTTCTTGAACACAATGACTTTATCACCGCGCTCGAATTGCACAATCGAAGCCTTCACCTGCGCCCCTTTCACGAGCGGGGTACCAATTTTGATGCCAGCTTCATCGGCAACCAGCATCACCCGATCCAGGTCAATAGTCGCACCAACCTCGCCCATGAGTTTGGGCACGCGCACCAGATCATTCTTGGCAACCTTGAATTGCTGGCCTCCAACTTCCACAATTGCGTACATGCAACATCCTCCAATCAATCAAAACCATTACGCGGCCACCCACTTAGCTCAGCGCCACGCCATGTTCCATTCAAATTATTCGCTATTTTTAAACGCCGCTAATATAGCAATTTTTATGTTATTTGTCAAGAACTAAATTTCTCGGTAATATTGGTATTGTTCTTCTTCGAATAAAAATGGAATTCATCGATGTCCAGATTCGGATCTTCGGTCAACTCGATCAATAACTTTTGGCTCCACATGATCCGACGAATAGGGCTCCGAATCCCTTCGGATAGATACGCTTTGATCTCGGGATGGGTGACCAATTGCAGCCGCCGTTCCTTTGACGAAGCCCGAAATCGTTTCACCCAGCGCTCAATTTTGGTGAGGATCGTGCTCTTGGAGGTGATTCGTCCCAAACCCTTGCAGGTGGGACAGGTCTCGCTAAACGTGAAGAGCAAGCTGGGTCGAACGCGCTCCCGCGTCATTTCGATCAGGCCAAATTCACTGATCGGCGTGATATTGGCCTGCGCCCGATCCTTTTTCAATTCATTTTTGAACTCATCGTGCAATCGCTTTTTGTTACGCTCGTCGCGCATGTCAATAAAATCGATAACGATGATACCCCCCAGATCGCGCAAGCGAAGCTGCCGGGCAATTTCAATCGCAGCTTCCAGGTTGATGCGCAGCGAGTTGTGTTCATGATCTTTATGCCCCATAAATTTGCCGCTATTGACATCAATGGCTACCAGGGCTTCAGTTTGATCAAAGATAATGTAACCGCCGCTTTTCAGCCACACTTTCCGTGCCAGACTGGTTTCGATTTCCGACTCGATGCCAAAATGATCAAAAATGGGGATATTTTTATTGTAGTACTCCACCGAATTCACCAGGCTCGGCGAAACCTCCTTCAAATACGTCGTGATCTCCCGATATAGCTTTCGGGAATCGACCACCAGTCGCTCGACATCGCTGGTAAACAGGTCGCGAATCACGCTGGAGGTCATGCCCATGTCTTTGTACACCAGCATCGGCGCTTTGGCACCTTTCAGTCGCTTCTCAATTTTGCGCCAAACTTTCACCAGCGATTCGATATCCTGGCGCAATGAATTTTCATCCCGGCCCTCCGCCACAGTTCGAACAATAACCCCAAAACCATCGGGCCGCAGCGCCTTGGTGATCTTCCGTAAGCGGCGGCGCTCGCTAAAGCTATCAATTTTTTTGGAAATGCCCACCATGGACGAATTGGGCACGAGTACTACAAATCGGCCTGGCAAAGAAATTTCTGTGGTCAACCGGGAACCTTTGGTGCTGATGGGTTCTTTGATAATCTGAACCAATATTTCCTGACCGACCTTCATCTGTTCGGGGGGCAGCGCAGCTTGATGATTATTTTCTTCATCACGATCGATCAAGGCACTGACAGTCGAAAACGTTTCGCCCACATCAGAAAAATGAAGAAACGCATCCTGTTTTTGACCAATATTGACAAATGCGGCGCGCATGCCTTTGACCACGTTTACCACTTTACCCAGGTAAATATCACCGACCATGCGCTCACGCTCAGGCTTTTCGACAAACAGTTCTACTAGCCGCTTTTCCTCGAGAATTGCGATGCGCGTCTCAGCCATCGACGCGTTAATGATAATTTCCTTTTTCATAATGAAAACATCCTATCTAAATTCGTAAAGGCAGGTTCGTTAACCATGAAGCTAAATCTCCATGGGAGTCAATCGGAGATCGCCATACTGAATGAATAGATTGTTACGATGGATTCGACTGAGCGCGATTTCCTCGTCAGTTAATCCAAGCATAACGTTCAGCACTTCCTGCACCCGCACGGTTTTGCCATTGATAAAATTGAGCGACAATAGTAAGCACTCAGATGTGCCATCCACAGCGATGCGCTCGATGAATGGCCTAATGTCCATCTGCTGCGCACCATTATCGCGAATGCGCTCCATGACAATCTGTGGCTGTTGCAGAAATTCAGCGATCACTTGAGTTAGATAGGATTGGTCAAAATGCCGGTGAAGTTTAACTTGATATTCAGCTCGATTGATGATCGAGGTCAATGAATGAGGCTTGCCATATAAAATTCGAGTATCCAGCACCTGGAGGCCCGCAGGCAAATTGCGATTCAGGGCTAATTTAATATCCCGCTCTTGCTCCCGATAGTAATGCAAATCCAGATATTCCGCCGCGCTGGTAAACCCCATGGCCAGCGGCGGCCCATAAGCGATTTTGGGATGCGGATGAAATCCCTGGGAGTAGACGAGCTTGATCGACGCCCGCCGAAATGACCGCTCAAAAATGCGAATCAAATCCAGATGCGAGGTAAAGCGAATCGACTCTTTTTTTTCATATTTCAGGCGCAGAATGCGCACGGCTGGCTCGGTCGGAACCTTGAGTTTTTTAGGAATGCGACCATAGTCAACTTGCTTACTGCCCTCATCGGCCGCAGGCCTGGATGGAGTCCCGCTGGAATCCTCGCTTTTTTGAAACAGAATCTGTTCACAAACCGGTTGCGACATCATGCCACAGGCATGGCAAAAGGAATCGCGGCAATCCGGAGTAATTCGCTCTTCCAGCGCCCATTGGTATTCACGCTTCAAAAAATCTTTGCTCACACCTTTGGAAATATGATCCCAGGGCAAAACCTCATTCAGCTCTCGCTGTCTGGTATAATCAGCGGTAGCGATGCCCAATTCCTGAAACGCCTGCTCCCACAAATCAAAGCGAAACTGTTCGCTCCAGGCATCAAACCTGGCCCCCAATTGCCAAGCCCGAGCAATCACCGCACCCAGGCGCCGATCCCCGCGCGCCATGATCCCTTCCAGAAAGGACACCTCGGGCTCTCGCCAGTTCAATTTCATCCGCCCACTTTGTGGCAGCCGATCTTTGAGATAAAAAACCTTGCGCTGAATCTCGCTAATCGAATCTTGCGCTGCCCACTGAAATGGAGTCTGTGGCTTGGGCGAGAAAGGTGAAATCGAGATATGCAATGACGAGCGTTTGTAACGATGAGCGATCTTCAACGCTTCCCGAATGAGCCCCACTATGCCATCCAGATCGTCATCGGTTTCGCCAGGCTGCCCGATCATGAAATAGAGCTTTACCTTATCCCAGCCTTCATTAAAAGCAATTTCAACCGAACGGAGCAGATCGGCGTTGGAATTCGTCTTGTTAATGACGTTTCGCAACCGCTCCGTACCGGCCTCTGGCGCCAGCGTCAAGCCGGATTTTTTAACCTTACTGGCATGTCGAGCCAATTCAGCCGAAAAGGTTTCGGTGCGCAACGAAGGAAAGGAAACATTTACCATCTGTGGTTCCAACACACTC